>JACQGM010000030.1 GCA_016199585.1 Armatimonadota bacterium | reverse complement strand
TGTTCACGCCCAGCCCGAAGGCTCCTCCCTCCGCCGGCAGAAGAGACGTCCCTGCTTGGATGACCTCCCGGAGAAGACCCTCTTCCATGTAGGTGGCGCCGTCCAGGATCAGCAGCGGCTCCTCGCTCCCCCGCAGGGCCTCCAGAAGCACCCGCGCGAGTTCGTCAGGGCTCTCCACCGTGACGGTGCCGATGCGGAGCCCGGCCGGGTCCTCCCCCGCCACGTAGGCGGCGACCGCCTCCCCGAGGTGGCCGGTGGTGATCTGCGCGTCCGGCACGTCCGCCGCCGCCAGCGCGCGCAGGAGGTGTCCGATGACCGGCACGTTCAGCACCGGGATCAGCGAGCGGGGCCGGGTGGTGCTGAACGGCTCCAGAGTGAGCGCGCGCTCGTGCGCGAGAACGACTGCCTTCATGGTCTTCACTCCTCGATGTCGAGCCGCCAGACGTCGTTGGCCAGCGGCTGGGCATGGCCCCCGGCGACCCAGAGCTTGTCCTGGAAGACGAACGCCGAGTGCTCGTGCCGCGGCTTCCACACGGCATCGGCTTTCAGCTCCGTCCAGTGCGCCCCGTCTTCCGTGTACCACACGTCGCCCCAGTTCCGGTGCGGGTCCTTCGAGAAGCCGCCCAGGACCCAGATCCTGTTCCTGTAGGTAGCCGCGCTGAACCAGAAGCGGGGCGGCCAGGGAGCGTGCTCGCTCATCCGGTCCCAGTGGACTCCGTCCGCCGAGCTCCACACGTCGTTGTAACAGGAGTGGTCGGGGGAGAGGTAACTCCATCCACCGAAGACCCAGATTCGGCCATTGAAGACGACCGCAGCATGGCAGGCACGGGGCGGCCAGGGAGCGTTGGCCGTGGCGAGCGTCCAGTGCGCCCCGTCGGCGGAGTACCACACGTCGTTGCGGAGATGGCTCGCCTCCTCGGCGAAGAAGCTCTCCACGCCGCCGAGGATCCACATTCGGCCATCGTGGACGACGCCCCCGGCGCCCGTCCTCGGGCTCCACCCGGCGCAGGCAGTGGCGCACTGCCAGTGAGCGCCGTCTTGGGAGTACCACACCTGGTTGCTCCCCGAGCTGGAGGGCAGGCGGCCCCCATACCAGCCCCCCATCATCCACATTCGGCCGCCATGGACGAGCGACGTGGGGAGGTCGCCGTGGCGCCACTCTGCCTCCGGTGTCACCAACGTCCACTTCGCGCCGTCCTCGGAGCACCACACGTCGCGCGGGCCAAGCCCAAAGGAGGTGAACCACCCTCCCATCAGCCACATCCGGCCATCGAAGACGACCTCCCCACACGAGTCTCGCGGCTGCCACTCCGCGTGCTCCGTAACCCTCACCCACGTCGCGGCCTTGATCCGACCCACGAGCACCTCCAGCTTCCCCTCGGCTGGCTGCCGTCAGACCGGGTATTCCACAAACCCCTGCACGCAAGGCGGCTTCGAGGCGAAGAGGACCTTGCCCTGCGCCGGCGCGGCCAGCATCGCCAGCACGTTCGAGTTGTTGCAGACGTTGTGCGCGTCCCCGTCCGGGCTGTGCGCGCCGCTGTCGTGGCTCGACAGCAGTTGCACCATCGCCGCCACGGAGTAGCTCTCCCGGTGCTCATCCAGCGCCCGCCGGAGACTCGCGACGCGCGAGAAGGCGGAGAGGGGGCGCTGCGCCTCGGGGAGGTCGCCGCAGTCGTCCGGGCGGACGTCCCAGGGGAAGTAGTTCCCCCAGCAGAGGCCGTCGCCCTCTTCCATCTCACGGATCCGGAGCGTCGGCGTATCCCTTTCGTAGCCCTCGATCAGGACTGCGCGCCCCGTCCGGTCCAGCAGCCCGAGATTGCCGGGGGGAGGGAGCACGTCATCCCCGCCCAGACGGTCCAGCGCCTCCGCCACGGTGCGGCACGAGCGGAGCAGCACCCGCTGGCTGGTCAGGTGGTCCAGCCCGAGGGTCGTGTCTCGCTGCCAGGCGTACTGCTCACGCCGCGGCTGCGCGGATGCTCCCGAGAGCGCGAGGCCCGCTCCGTTCATCCCTCCCCAGGTCGCCCACACCATGCCGGGCCACATGTTGCAGCAGAACGGGACGCCGCCCTCCGGCCGGCAGCTCATCAGGAAGCGCAGGGGGAGGCAGTCGAGCGTGCCTCCCAGCAGTGGCCCCCACTCGCTGTCCGGGAAGATCACTCCGCTGCACGCCTCCTCGGGCGCCGGGGGCGGCGCGGCATCGGCGCACACCCGCGCCAGGGCGGCGGGGAAGTTCCCCGCAACCAGCCACGGGAGGGGCACCTCCGCGCCGTCGGCGAGGCCGTTCAGCTCCGCCCACTCCTCCGGGAACCGCCGGGCGAGGAATCGCTCGACGCGCCGGGTCGTCTCCCCCAGCGCCCTCAGCCTGTCCGACCCGGCGTGGAAGCTGCCCATCTCCTTGAGGAAGAGGTGGATCGAGCAGCGCACCGCGGTTCGCATCGCGCGCCCCTGCACGAGACCGATGTCGTACCAGCTTCCCGCCGTCTCCAGGTGCTCCCACCGAAGGGGGGCCGGCTCAAGATCCGCGCCGTGCGTCCCCCGCGGAGGCTGCGTGCTCATCGCCCCGGGTCTCCTCCCTTACCGTTTTCCGCGCGGCGGCACCGTGAACCCACTCGGCTGCAGCATGGGCGCTTCTTCCCGGGGCGGAAGGGCGCGCAGGCGCACGTCCACGGCTTCCTCGCCCGCCGGCAGCACGATGGAGAGCCAGGTGCTGCCGAACTCCTCCCGCGTCTGGAAGGGCAGGGCACCGCCGGAACCGGTGACGGCCACCGGCTCCTTCCCGGTGATCGCCAGGCGCGCGACCATCCCGCCGGGGTGATCGCAGACGCTGCGGAAGCGCACCCGGTCGTCATCCGCCGCCACGTTGTCAATGCGCGAGCGCGTCCGGGCCGCCCACCAGTCGGCCACCTGGTTGTTCGTCATGTGCATCACCTTGTAGCCCCGCTCGCCGATGTAGCGGAGTACCTCCTCGATTGCCTCCCGGCAAGGGGCGTGGTTCACCAGGTAGACCGGGTGGTAGAACATGTTCATGACGAGGTGGTGCTTCGCCGCCGTATCTATCGGCAGGTGTACTTCATCCGTGGCCCGCGTCTCGCGGTCGTTGTAGGGCGGGATGGAGCCGCGGTGTCCCATCTCGTACCAGACGATCGGCTGCTCCATCAGGTTGATCCGCTCGTTGCCCATCCGGAAGTCGTCGTAAAAGTAGAAGGGGAACGCCGTGCCGAACCCGAAGCCGAAGAAGGGCCCGTTGACGAAGGGGTCGTCGAGCGGAACGTGGGCGCCGAAGAAGGTGTTGTCTGCCGTGCCGCCCGCCTCGGCCATCCACCGGGCCATCTCCGCCCCGCCCTCCCAGAGGCAGTTCATGAAGATGGTGCTGCCCGGCCGATATCCGAACCTCTTGTACATCAGGTCGCTCTGCCGCTGGAAGAGCTCCCGGGTGATCTTGCCCTCGTCCTCCGGGTTCACGTAGTAGTAGGCAGAGACCTCGTGGCCGTTCGCCTGGATGTGACGCAGCTCCTCGAGCGTCATCGGGTGCTGCAGAGCCTTGATGTTGATGTGATAGGGGAGGCCCTTCTCCTTCATCCAGTCGGAGGCTCTCAGGCTCATCTCCGAGGGTCCCTGGTACTCGTCGCCGCCCCAGTACATGAGCGCATCGGGCACGCTCTCTCCCAGCGGGGGGATCGGGTAGATGAACGGTTGAGGCCGCTGCGCGATCATGTTCTGCAGGATCCACACGATCTCGTCCGCGTAGGGGACCTTCTCCGAGTTGCGCCCGATGACTTGCATCTTCGACGTCTTGCCGCGCCCCTCGCGGATCGGCCGCCCCTGGTGCAGAAGCCAGACGGTCTTCGCCGCGTCGAAGGCGAAGTAGCCGGCGTAGCCGTCTCCGCAGGCGTTCCACGTGATCGCTGGAACCGCCAGGTCTTTGCCGGACTCGTCGTAGAGCCGCGCCAGCTCGGTGCTCTCGGCGCGCCGGACCAGCGCGACGTCCGAGAGGATGAGCAGCTTCTGCTCCTGGTAGTAGATCGGGTGGACCTGGTGGGTCATCGAGTGCGGCCGGAACGCGAACCCCGCGCGGATGCTCGCTTCGTCCTGGCCCTGGCGCAGCACGCCCACGGACTCGACCCCGAACAGGGCGTCCAGGCCCGGCACGCCGAACCCGATCAGGATCCCGCCGGCCTTGACCCACTGCTCCAGCGCCCGCTTCGCCGGGTCGCTCAGCGCCCCACCGGAGACGCGCCCGATGATGAGCGTCGTCACCTCCGCCAGGCGCGCGGCATTCTCCAGATCGCTCAGGGAGAGGGGCGCGGCGCGCAGGCCGAGTTGGTCACACATCTCCCGGATGTAGACGTCCCAGTAGTTCTGGCTGCTCTTGTTCGTCCTGGCCCATAGGTCTTCATCGCAAACGTAGGCGACCATGTTTCATCCTTTCTCGGCGCGGCTCTTCGCGGCGCGACGGCGACGGGAGCAACGGTGTTGCTACGGACGCGCGCCGGCCGACTCCTCGAACCAGCGGAAGCGCAGGTTCCAGATGCTCCCCAGGTCGTTCTCACTGAAGAGGCAGAGGAGGTCGGGCTGGTCTTTCAGCTCTTCGTTGCAGAACCGGACCAGCTTCTCGAGCAGGCGCCGCCCCCGAGCGCGTTCCCCCGGCGTCAGTTCCTTGGCGCGCTCCGCCAGGGGTGTCACCTCGACGACCAGGGACGTGTAGCGCTGGATCACCGCCAGCCGCTCCAGGCGCCAGCGCACCTTGTCGGTGTTGGCTGCGGCGCGTGCCTCCTTCAGCAGCGATTCCCAGCGCGCCAGTACCTCCGGGGTGAATACCTTGTGGGAGTACCTGGCGCCGTCGGGAAGGACGTGCTCCTCCTTCTGCACGGCTTCCTCCCAGAGCCGGAAGATGCGCTCGACCGGCCCGGCTGCCTCACCGTAGAGGGCAGAGCAGTACTCCTTCAGGAACTCATCGAGAGTAGGCGGGTCCTCCCAACCCAGACGGGCGAAGGCCGCGTAGTTGATCCCGTAGACCCCCATGTGGCCCGAGGAAGCCTGGACCAGCGCCCCCTTTACGCCCAACGCGGCCAGGCGCTCCCACTCCCCGAACATGCTGGTCAGTGTCGGGTAGGGAATCGCATTCCAAGCGCTCATCCCCATGTAGTACTCATAGAAGTGGACCCACGGGTCCGGCGCGGCCGCCAGCCACCGCTGCAAGGGCTGGCGGAACCGCTCCTGGTTGCGCGGGCAGTCGGGGTCATCGAGCGCGTGGCGCGCGCAGCGGATGTAGTTGCAGAACACCACGCGCACGTTTGGCTCCGGCGCCAGGTTCTCCGGCGGCGACGTGACGTCGACGTATGCCAGGATGGAGACGCTGCGCCCGGGGTGAGCCTGAGCCACCCGCCTGGCGACCTCGTTGGCGAAGCGGAGGTAGGCGTGCGCCTTCGCGCTCTTTCCCTCCGCACCTCTCACCCAGGCGCGGCACGCTTCGCACTCGCAGAGCGGCTGGTTGCCGTCAACGGGCATCAGCGCCAGAGAGGGCACCACGCTCGCCGGGCTCTCATCCGCCTGCCGGATCAGCTTGCGGGCCACCTCCGCTTGCAGGTCCGGGTTCGAGAGGCACCAGGCGAGTTGAGCCACGCGCTCCGCGCGCTTGCCTCCCACGAGAGCGAAGTACTCCGGGTGTTCTTTCCCGTAGACGTCCAGTGGGATCAGCGACTGGAAGTTGTGCGGGCCTTGCTCGAAGCGCAGGCCGCGCTTCTCCAGCTCGGGCCAGAGCGCCGGCCGCCAGGAGATGCCCTCCAGAGTGTTGAGCCCGTTCTTGGCCATCCAGTCCACGCGCTTCCGAACGTTGCCGTAGTCCATGATGCCGCGTACCGCCAGGCGTGGGTTGCGCACTCCATCGAGTGGCTCGTGGCGGAAGCGGGCACGGGCGGCCGCCGCCTGCGTCGGCACTTCCTCACCCCAGTCTCCAGGCTCCAGGAAGACGGCACCCCCCTTCTGCCGCAGGTATTCGTAGACGCCGAACACCACCCCGAACGGCTCCCGCGCGACGATGTAGAGGGTATCGCCCATGCTCTTCCAGCGGTAGCCATCCAGGCGGATGCCCTCCCCCAATCCGGCCGGCAGAAGAGACGTGACGGAGGGGCGGCTCAGAACCCCCAGTACGAGAGCGCGCGGAGGCCGGTCCCTCAGCCCCCGGCGGATCTCGAACTCGGCGGCGGTGGTCGCTTTCAGGTGCTTCTGGAGCTCCTCGGCGGCGAAGACCTCAGCGGGGAGCGGGTCCCCCGGAATCAAGATGGGGGCCAGCGCCTTGCCCTTCTCCGCCCACACCTGCTCGTGCTCCGGGGATGCCGCCGCAGTTGTCGCCGTCAGTGACCCCGCCGACAGGCACAGCGCCACCAGCCCCGGAATCGCCACTGCTTCATGCAGGACCATCGCTTCCACCTCCATTGTGCCCATCCGACTCTTGCTCTTGCTCTTACTCGAATCGAGCACGACCCGAGCACGCCCGCGAGAGGCTATACTACCGGTTCTCTCACGCGCTCTTGCTCAGATCGAGCAAGAGCACGGGCAGGTGCATGAACACGAGCAGACGCGCGAGCGCGAACCGGTGACCAATCGAGCACAACCAGATTGTAGATTTCCGTGCGCGGCACGCGCACGCGGTAGCCGTGGCCCTCCGGCTCCACCTCCAGCGCGCCCGCGGGGCCGTCCGGCGTCAGCCACTCCACCTTCGCCGGCTTCTCCGTCAGGCGAAGGGTTACCTCTCCCACCGGCGTGAGCCGGTCGTCGTCGAGGCTCACCTGGTGGTTGACCAGGTTCACCAGCGTTCTCCCTGCGCTCCCGAGCGTGGTGATCAGGATCGCCTCGGGCGCGTCCGCCTCCACGGGGAACGCTGCCTTCTGCGCCGCCCAGCGCAGGACGCCCGTCAGCTCCTCTCTCAGGGCTGGCGAGGGCGCCTCCGCATGGCGCAGCTCCGGCGCGTCCGGGAGCAGGCACACCCGGCCCGAGCCGAACGCGCGGCGCACGGGGGCCGCCGGGGGCCGCGAGGCTCCGAGGAGATCCGCCAGGACGTAGGTCTCCCGCTCCTTGCTCCCGTCGAAGAGGGAGGTCTTCCCGGTCGCCACCAGTCCCATCCCGGCCGCCACCAACCGCCGCAGGCGCGCCGCCTCTTCC
The DNA here is from genome assembly GCA_016199585.1 of Armatimonadota bacterium. Classification (GTDB taxonomy): domain Bacteria; phylum Armatimonadota; class JAAZEB01; order JAAZEB01; family JAAZEB01; genus JACQGM01. The sequence goes on along the minus strand of JACQGM010000030.1, from coordinate 14,165 downwards.
TCCGTCACGTGGGCGGTTTCCGGGAGGATGAGGACGTCCACGCCGGGGTCGTTGAGATCGAGCACCGTCTTGAACGGGACGTGCGCCTCGGCCAGGAGGTGGCACCACGCCCGGAAGTGGGGGTAGGGATTCTGGTTCACGGGGGAGCCGAGGTTGAACTCGATCTTCGGGTCCGTGCGGGCGTGGCGCGGCGCCAGGTGGCGGAGCATCGTCGGCCAGGAGAAGTAGATCCCGACGGAGGCGCTCGTGCGCGACTCCAGGTAGCGCCGGGCGTGCTCGCGCACGAACTCGAAGTAGGGCTTCACCGCCTGGAGCTGCCGGAAGTTGCGCAGGTTCAGCAGGTCGGAGAGCGTCACCGAGCTGCGGAAGGCCCACCCGTCCGCCATGCCGAGCTTGACCAGGTTGGGGAAGAACTGGTCGAGGGGCGTCGATCGCTTGAAGAGGGGAGTGAGCAGCTTGCCGTAGTGCTCCGCCTCCGCCGCGCCGTAGCTGAGCTGGTCCACGTGCCGGGCGAAGGAGCCGTCCGCCTTCTGGCCGGCGATGGGGGAGGACTCGTAGAAGATCCAGTCCACCGGCTCGTTGAGGAAGAAGCTGGGAAGCTGGCGAACGGCGGGGGAGATCCGGAGCGGCGGCGTGGTGTTCATCGCGATGCGGAACTCGGGGTCGCGCGCTTTCAGGTGGGCCGAGAGCGCCGCGATGCCCCCGCGCACGGTCTCGCAGAGGAACATCTCGTACTGCTGCCAGGTCTCGTCATCCCAGTTCGGCTCGTGGGGGATCGGGGCGGGCTCGCGCCCCTGGCGGGCCAGGAAGGCGGCGAACTTCTCCTGGCAGTGGCGGCAGTAGCACCAGACCCAGTTCGGGTTGTCGTAGAAGATGCCGCCGAACCCGACCGCCATCGCGCGCTCGGAGGCCTCCTTCAGGTGCTGCACCCAGCCGGGATTGTTCAGGCACCCCTGGAACCGCTGCGACCGCCCGAAGACGTAGAGCGCCTGGAGTAGGGGCGCTCCCTTCTCGTCGGTCGTCAGCCAGTGCCACGCCTCGGGGTGTTTCTCCAGGTGGCGGGCGGCCAGCGTGTGCGTGCAGATGTAGACGACGGGGAGCACTCCGCTGCCCCGGCACTTGGCGGTGAAGTCGCGGAGCACGTCGTCGAACCACGCCCCGTGCTCGTGCAGCATGAAGGCGTGGGGCGGCTTGCCGGTCGCCCGCCACTCCATGTGCTGCAGGTTGCTCTGGAGGCTCAAGTGGACGGTGCCGACACCGCCCTTCAAGAGGTCATCCACTCCCTGAATCGCCTCGATCCCCTGGTAGGGGGTGGTGTAGCGCAGGATCTGCTCTTCGAACGTCATGGCTCCCTCCGCACCGCAGCCGCCGCCCCCGGATGTCTGCAACCGCGCGTCAACTCGCCGGTGCGGCGGATGGCGGGCGGGGCGACCAGTGGTCGTTCTCGTACTGCTTGCGCACGGACTCATCGCGCAGGTCCGGCACGGCGAAGGGCCGTCCCCCCTCCACCGCCGAGCGGTGGGCCAGCATCCCCGGCAGCGTCGCGTCGGCCGCCTCGTAGAAATCCACCCAGGGACGCGTGCCCTCGCGCACCGCCTTGATGAACTCGTACAGCACGAAGAAATCGCCACCCCCGTGGCCGGAACCCTCCGACTCCTTCGCCAGGCGCTGCCGCTTCGGAACGTAGCTCACCCAGCCGTCGGTCTGCGGGTTGTCCCGCTCGCGCACGTGGAGGAGCTCCGCGCGCATGCGGTCGGTCTCCATGTTCCCCTTGGTGCCGTAGAACTGGTAGTAGTGGCCCGGGGTTCGGTTGTTGGCGAAGGTAGTCATGATCTTCACCATTCCGCCCCCGGCCATCTTCACCAGACCCACGGCCAGGTCGGCCCGCTCGACGGTCCAGCCCCACTCACGGGCCAGCTTCATCCCGCTGTTCATCCCGATGACCGACACCGGCCGGTCGCCGCAGATCTTCAGGATGGGGCTCATCGAGTGCGTGCAGTAGTAGATGCACGGCTGCCACTGGCGCCAGTGGGTGCTGCCATTGAAGAGGGGCCGATTGGAAAGACGAAGACAGTGGATGTACTCGGCCTCGGCGTACATGAACTCCCCCATGCGCCCGCTCTGAGCGAGCCGCACCATCTCCTCGATGAACGGGTAGAAGGTGGTGTTGGCGCCCATCATGTAGGTGAGGCCGGTCTCATCCACCGCCCTTGCCAGCGCCACGCCCTGCGCCAGCGTGTGGAACGCCGTCACCTCGGAGAGGACGTGCTTGCCCGCCCGCAGCGCCTGCACGGCCTGTGGCGCGTGGTCCGGGCAGTAGCTGGCGATGACCACCGCGTCCACGCCGGCGGCCAGCATCTCCTCGTAGCTGCTGTAGAGGGGGATGTCCGGGCACTCCTTGCGGAACCGCTCCTGGGTGGAGGGGTTGAAGTCACAGGCGGCGGTGACGACACACCCTTCCATCGCGGGTATCTGCCGCACGAACCCCATCCCGCGCCCCAATCCGAAGACCCCAAATCGTATCTGGCTCATGTTCGATAGCTCCTTCGCACTTGTGTGGCACCGGCGCCCGCGCGTGCGGCACGGGCCCCAACGCTTCATTGCTCACTCGGCCCGCGCCGCCTGTTGTGGCCGTGGCGACCAGTGGTCGTTCTCGTACTCCTTGCGCACTGACTCATCGCGCAGGTCCGGCACCGCGAAGGGCTGTCCCCCCGCCATGGCCGAGCGGTGTGCCAGGATCCCCGGCAGCGTCGCGTCGGCGGCCTCGTAGACATCAACCCAGGCGCGCGTGCCCTCGCGCACGGCCTTGATGAACTCATACAGCACGAAGAAGTCACCACCCCCGTGGCCGGAACCCTCCGACTCCTTCGCCAGGCGCTGCCGTTTCGGAACGTAGCTCACCCACCCCTCGGTCTGAGGGCTATCCCGCTCGCGCACGTGGAGAAGCTCCGGGCGCATGCGGTCGTTCTCCATGTTCCCCTTGGTGCCGTAGAACTGGTAGTAGTGGCCGGGGGTCCGGTTGTTGGCGTTACTCCTCAGCACCTTCACCAGTGCGCCGGAGGCCATCTTCACCAGCGCCACGCCCACGTCGGCCCGCTCGATCGGCCAGCCCCACTCCCGGGCCAGCTTCATGCCGCTGTTCATCCCGACGACCGATACCGGCCGGTCGCGGGAAACCTTGAGGATCGGGCTGAGCGAGTGGGTGCAGTAGTAGATACCGGGCTGCCACACGCGCCAGTGGGTGCTCCCGTCGAAGAGGGGTCGGGTGGAAACGCGCATCGAGTGGATGTACTCGGCCTCGGCGTACATGAACTCTCCCATGCGCCCGCTTTGGACGAGGCGCACCATCTCTTCGATGAACGGGTAGAAGGTGGTGTTGGCCCCCATCATGTAGGTGAGGCCCGTCTCTTCCACCGCGCGCGCCAGCGCCACGCCCTGCGCCAGGGTGTGGAACGCCGTCACCTCGGAGAGGACGTGCTTCCCCGCGCGCAGCGCCTGCACGGCCTGCGGCGCGTGGTCCGGGCAGTAGCTGGCGATCACCACCGCGTCCACGCCGGCGGAGAGCATCTCCTCGTAGCTGTCGTAGAGCGGGATGTCCGGGCACTCCTTGCGGAACCGCTCCTGGGTGGAGGGGTTGAAGTCACAGGCGGCCGTGACGACACACCCTTCCATCGCGGGTATCTGCCGCACGAACCCCATGCCCCGCCCAAGTCCGAAGACCCCGAACTTGATCTGGCTCATTCTCAGCTACCCCTTCGCACTCCTGATGAATCTTGCTGACCAAGACCGGTAATCGCCCTCCCGGCGCGGGGCGGAACCCGCGCCCTACGACGGGGGCTCGCTCCTTCTCGCACACTCTCCCACCGAGAGCAGCCGGATGGAGTAGGCGGGGATGTCGAAACGGACTGAGAGATCGCCGCCCGCGCGGTGAATGTGCAGGCGCTCCTCCTCGTACCACTCCTTGGCGCTCGCCTCTCCCAGGCCGGGGAAGGTGATCCAGCCGTTCCAGCGGTCGCTCCGGTCGTTCAGGAGCATCATCGAGAGGCCCTCTGCCGTCTCGTTTACCATGTAGTGAAGGTCAGGGCCGCGCACGCGCATCTTCTGATGGGGGGAGAGGAGATGCCCGATCAGGTGCCGGGCGATGTTCAGCAGCCCGTCGGGGCGGTGCTGCCCGGAGATCTCCTGCGCGAAGTGCGCGGTGACCAGGTAGACCTGCCCGTTCCCGCGCCCGTGCCGCAGCACCAGCGGGTCGCCCTGCTCGGTGAGGGCGAGCACCTCGGCGTCCGTCGCTTCGAGGCGCGTGTAGCGGAAGCGGCGCTCCGGCAGCAGCAGCCGGGGCGAGAGCCACTCCGAGTAGTCCGAGACCCGCAGGGCGCCCAGGGCGGTGTAGGCGGCGTTGTGCTTGGGGCTGAAGGCCACCCCGAGGAACTCCTGCCACTCGAAGGCCACCTGGCTCATGTTCAGCACCAGGGTCCCCCCCTGCGAGACGTAGCGTTCCAGCCTCTCTTTCAGCTCTGCCGTCAGTGCCGGCTGCCCGACGATGAAGAGCACGGGGTACTGGGAGAGAGCGCCCGCGCCGGCATTGGACATGAGGACATCGAACGAGTCGCCGTAAGGGGTGTGCGCCAGGTCGCCGTATCCGTCACCATAGGCTCCGGCGCGCTCGTAACCCGGGTAGATGGCGCCGAAGAAGTTGTCCACCATCACGTCCGCGTCGGTGAAGTCCCAGATCCCCCATATCTTGCGCCGCTCCATCATCAGGCCGGAGTCCGGCGACTGCGGTACCTGCCACCCGTGGCGCTCGTCCATCAGGATGGCGGCCGGGCGATAGGGGGTGCCCCGGTCGAAGCTCGACTCGAACGCCAGGCGGTTCAGCCGCTGGAACGTGGGGGCCATCCGGCCCAGCTCGAAGGTGTCCTTGTCCTTGCCCCGCTTGAAGAGGTGCAGGAAGGCGTCCTCGATCACGACCGCCGCCGACCCGGAGAACCAGGCGTGGTACCACTGGCGCTCCAGCAGGTGCTCCGGCTTGCCGCCGGTGTAGGTGGGGAAGTTCAGCAGCTTGCCGAAGGGCGTTTCCGGGTCAATCTTCAGCCCGAAGTACCCCTCGGGGGTATAGCCCCAGGGCGCGGAGTAGATGATGAAGGGGATGCCGTGCTGCCGGCTCACGCCGCGCAGCATGGCCGTCTGGACTTGCAGATTCCCGACGGCGAGCTCGTGGTCCCAGCGCCGCTGTCCGGTGATGGAAGCGCCCTGGAACCACGCCACCCCGCTGCCGCTGATGCCGTAGGGCCGTGCTTCCTCGAAGTGCTTGCGAATGAACTCGCGGGCCTCCCGGTACGCCTCATCCCGGCCAGCGAGCGCCTTCTCCGCGTGCCGCCGCCGCACGTGCGGGTAGAGAGACGCGTCCTCCTCACTGAGGAGGCCAGGGATCCACCGCTCGCCGAAGGTCTCCAGGTAAGTGACCGGATCGACGCGGCCGTCGTCGAAGGCGAGGAAGGAGTAGAAGAAGAGCCCCGACTCCTTGATGAGCGCGATGGACTCGGGAGGCATCCCGATGATGTGCTCGATAGGTGCGTCCAGGGGAAGCGCGTTCTCCGGGCGCGGAATCTCGTCCCAATCAAGGGTGGACTTGAACTTCACGCCGCCGGGGCCGAGGCTCTCCTTCCGCGCCTGCGGCGTCCGCTCGCCCATCTGGTAGCCGACGAAGTGGCTTCCCACCTCGCTCCCCTGGTAGGTAGCCCAGTGGGCGACTCCGCTCGCCAGGCGGTGCTCGATAATGCACTTGACCGCCGGCAACACCGGCTCGATGTAGGCGATGATGGGGCACTTGCCCCCCGTGTGTTTGAGAAACGCGTTGAACTGACGCGCCACGTTCTCGTCTCGCTCCATCGTGAGTTCTCCAATGCCCTGCCCCGCTGCTCGCTCGGCTGCTGGTCACCAGGGACACTTCGCCAACGCCGTCCAGACACCCTTGATCGAAAGGCCCGGAGGCGTTGGCCCTGACGGGCCGCGCCTCCGGGTCCCACGCGGGCGGTCTCAGGTCGGCTCGTATTCGGTCGGCTCAGCCCCCTCTTCCACCTGAACGGCGTCTACATAGACGTTCCAGGCCGCGCCCCCCCAGGGAATGATGTTGAAGGACTTCCGGCTCCATCCCTCTTCCACATCCTTCACCTGGAAGGTGAGCGTGTAGCGCTTCCAGGTGGTATCCACCTTCACGAATGTCACGTCCGGCCCGCCAATGCCCAGGCGCACCTCGGTGTCCGGCCTGTCGGCGCGGAGGTAGGCGCTCAGGGTGTAGGTCTTCCCCTTCTCCACCCGGAAGGGCGAGGAGGGATAGGCCATCGCTTCAGTGAAAGGAGCGATCCGGAAGCTGTACTTTCCGTGGAAAGGGTTCTCCGCCTCCAGGCCGGAGGCGCGCCGATCCGGCGGCAGGTAGATGCCTCCCTGCGCCATCCAGTGGCGCGGGAAGTCCGGAACCCGCGCGTCCTCGAAGCTGGAGTTGAGCACGCGGTTCTTCCCCGGCGGGTCGAACCGGGCGGTCCCGCTGGACGCGACGGCTACCTGCACTGCCGGCTCCGCCACGCCCGGCCCGCTCATCGCCACGTGGAGGGCAACTGGTGCCTCCTTGGGTGTTCGCGTAGCGGTCAGGCGGTAAGCACGCGTGCCGAGGCCCTCCAGCGTGTCGGTGAAGGCGCCGTTCTTCACCGCGTACTGCCGCCGGTCGCCGAACATCGCCTGCACCGTGGACTGCGGTGTGAGCGAAGAGACGCGGAAGCGCACGCTCACTGGCTCGCGCGCCACATTGAGCGCCAGCAGCACCTGTCCCCCCTGCGGGTGGTTCTTCAGCGCCACGTCCACGAGCGGGAACTTCCGGTCGGGCGTGAGACCCGGGTTAGCCGCGGACTCCGGCTCGAAGGTCACGCTCTGGAGCGGCTCCCGCGTCACCAGCGCCGGGGCCAGCGCGTGGACCTCGGCGGAGACCTGCTTCTGCGTCTGAACGCTCAACTGGTGCCGGAAGGGCATGGCGAAGTACATCACCGAGCGGGCCCCGTGGATGAGCGCCAGGTAGGTGCTCGCCCGCTGCTCCTCCGGCGTCATGAACCCGCCGCCCTGGTATCCCACGCCCCAGGAATCGAGGTGGGGCGCGTGCATCGTCGGGCTGTGCGCCTTCCGGGCATGCTGGTCCACGGCATCGTAGTAGGCGCCGTTCTTGGCCAGGGTCTCCGGGCGCTCGACGTACCAGTAGTTGTGCGCTCCGAGGAGATCCGTCACCGTGCCAAACCAACGGGGATTGTGGATCGTCCGGGTGAGCGACATGTAGACGAAGTGATAGGGCGCGATGCTGTGGCACTTCGCTCGATATGCCTCCAGAAGGTCGTCAATGGTGAGGTTGGGGGTCGGCTCGTCGAAGTGGTAGTAGCCGATGACCGCCGGGTGCTTGCTGCACATCTCCAGGTAGGGATCCAGACCTTTGATGAGGCCGGTGGCAGCTTCACGGAACTTCGGGCTGCTGTAGTACAGGTCGGGGGTAATGGACCACGGAAGGCCCACGACCTTCAGGCCGTACTTGTGCGCCAGGTCGTAGTCAATCCGGCAGTCCTGCAGGCCCTCCGGGGTGGGGCGATAGCCACGCCAGTCGCAGATGAAGTTGAGACCGGCTTCCCGGCAGTAGCGGTACTGGGCGTCGTAGTACGCCAGCCTTTCGCCTTCGAGGTGCCCCCAGTGGTGGAGTCCGAAGGCGCCCAGCGGGAAGAAAGGCTTGCCGTTCACGATGAGGCAGCGGTTGTAACGGTCGATCTTCACCTCGTTAGTGCCCCGGGGCGGCGGCGCCCGCTTTAGCAGGGAAAGGTCCACTCTCCCCGCGGATACCTTGGCGGCGTTGACCAGGGAGACTTTCACGGCACTCGCGCCCACGGGCAACTTCGCCAGTGGCAACGGAATGGACGCCTCGCGGCCGGCGCACGGCACGCTGCCGGAGGCGATCACCTTCCCGTCCGCGCCCAGCGCCCTGGCCTCCAGCGTGAGGCCGGTCCGGGCCGCCGGCTCCAGCGCCACATCCACCCAGATGCGCGCTTCCTTCTCCGTGGTGTAGTAGCTGCGGTCCAGGTAGGCGTCGAAGGGGAGCAGCGCCTCCATGCCGGCCACCTCCGTCTTCTGCAGCCAGAGGGCGGATCCCGGCTCCCGCAGGCCAACCGATGCCGAGCGCGCGCCCGGGCTGGCGACGCTGAGACGCACCGTCGCCGCTTTCTCCTGGGACGCGCCCAGTTGCACCGCCTGCACGCCCTGCTGACCGTTGCCCCCCCGGGGGAGATCCTGCGCCACCACTTCCACCGTGCCGGGAGTGGCGGTGGCGTTCTTCACCGTCACCACCAGTTCGTAGAAGGCGCTCTTGCCGGCGACACGCAGGGGTCTCACCTTAATGGGGCCGAGCATCGGCGCGAAGGGCGCCGCCGCCTGGAAGCCCGTGAGCCCCTGCACCTCCAGGAAGTGCTGTGGAGCCTGGAAGGTGGTGCCGGGCAGCGCCGCCAGCGTGGTATTCTCCACCGGAGAGGACGTTCTCCGAACCCGGCAGAGGTTCATCCGCCAGGGCTCGGGGCCGGCCCGCTCCTGCAGCAGCGCCAGCGGGATGGCGATCTCCGCGGCCCATCCTTGGGAAGTGTCCGTGTGCGCGTCCGGCTGCGCGGCGCTCCGCCAGGGGAGGTCCCAATCGCGCACGCGCTCCGATCCCCGGCACAACTGGTCGGCCTGCACGTTCCCCGCGCTGAGCTGCAAGTCGATCCACTCCTTGCCGCCGGTGCCGGGGTCCAGGAAGACCTGCACCGCATCGTCTCGAGTGACCGCATCGTCCCGGCGGGTGACGACCCGCCGGATGGAGAGCTTCTCCGGCTCGAAGCAGCGGAAGGCCACGTAGAGCCAGGTGTTGTCGCGGCAGACCCAGGCCGTGGTCTGGACGGCGGCGGGCTCGCTGGTGCCGAGGGTGCGGAACCCCGTGAGCTTCGTCGCCTCCTTCCAGGCCGCGTCCTCCAGTTGCGCGTCCAGCTTCGGGGCTGTCGCGCAGACTGGAACAGCGATCTCGGGAGCCGCCTGCCCGGCCCGAGGTCCCGAGGCAAGCAGCATTGCCAGGAACGCTGCCGCCAGGACGGTGGTTCTCACACGTGGTCTCATTGTCTCTCTCCTCTTGGTCGGTGCCTCGCCGGACGCCGGCGGCGATGGAGCCGAGTCGGACGGCGGGGCATCGTCAGGGATCCCCGCGGGCAGGGCCTTCGTGCGGTCGAGATAGGCTTGCGCGAGCTGGGGATACTGCTCGGCGCCGACGCCCGACGCCAGGAGGGCCTGCTTCGTCGGGATGTCCAGGACGCGCAGCGCCAGGTCTCTCTTCCCCGGTGCCGCCATCGGGACCCGCAAGCTGAAGGCAGCGGAAGGCGACATAGAGCGCGCGGTCGTCGTAGGTGACGAACGCTTCGGTCGGAACGTCGCCGAGCTCCTCGGCGACGCGCCGGCAGAAGTCGGACACTCTCGCCGCGCGCTGCCACGCGGGATCCGAGAGATCGCCGTCCACTCGGGGTGCCCGAGCGGCCTTCGGCAGCTCCAGAATCGGCAGACCGGCGGCCAGGGCGGCCGCGGCGCAGCAGAACAGCGCGACTGCCCAGAGTGCCAGGTGAGGCGCGCCGGTATCAATCGGGCTCATCGGTAACTCCTCTCATCGCGGTCACGGTGGCGAGGACGCGTCGTCTCTCCCGCGGACGGCGGGAGGGCGGAGACGGGAGACCGGGAACGCTCGTCTGTGCTGCGGTGTTGCTCTGGATCCCCCCTATCCCCGGTGCGGATCGGGGGATGGTCCTCCTATCCTGCCGGCCATGCGTTCACTTCCGTTTCGGAGCGCTTGCCAGAACATCCGCCGATAGCAGCGGCAGCGACACCTCGTGCGCCCGAGGCGAGGCCACGCTGCTCGCCGCGGGTTGGCCCCGGCAGCAGCGAAGTGAGGGCGAATAGCGTGCCTTCCAGTCCATTGGCCCTGCGTCCAGGGTGAACGTGCCCTCATTCCGCACCCCACTCGTGCCGCTGTCACGCAGCCATGGGAGAGCGCCCGGCGCGTGACGAGAGATGCGCGAGGCTCGGTCTTGTTCGCCACCGTTCGTAGTAGCTGGCTAATGAATGTTGACGAAATAACCGGGCATTTGCCGCCCGGGGCGAACACGCTGGTTCGCCCCTACGTGGCGTTGGCGGTGTAGGGGCGAACCAGCGTGTTCGCCCTGCCCCGAGGACAGCCGGTTATTTCAGCAACATTCATTAGCCGGCGGAAGCCAGCTACTACGAGCGTCTTGTCCCTTTACGGGTCCAAAGCGAACGGAAGGAGGATGTTACGCCACCGGCCTCAGGATCAGCACCTGCGCCGAAGCCGGCCCCAGGGCGACCGTTCGCTTCTCTCCCTCCGGCCCGATCCGCCCCAGCCGAGTCTCCGCCCCGGGGTAGACCGACCAGAGCTCGAACGCCTCCCCGGCCAGACCGTACGCCTTCGGCGAGATGTCCACCACCGCATCGCGCGGCTGCTCCGTGTGGTTCGCCAGGGCCATGCACAGCTCCCCCTCCAGCTCGAAACACCCGCTCAGCACCGCGGGGATCGCCTCCTTGGGAGGGCGATTGGCGCTGTAGGCCACGTCCACCCGCTCGCACTCGATCGTCAGCGGCGGCTTCCACACGCCCAGGTTGAAGAACTTCCGCCCGGCTTTCCGCGCCCGGGTGAGCTTCTCCATGTAATCGAGCTGGGGCTGGAAGCCCTCCTTCCGCTCGTCACCGGCCAGCACACCACTGACCATCAACTGGCAGCCGCTCACCAAGACGAGCGCCTCCGACAGCCGGAACCCATCGGAGACAACCGCACCGGCGCCCCGGGCCGCCTGGAAGGTGCTGGTGGTGCCATAGGTCATGTGGTAGTCGTGGTAGACGCTGTGAAACATCGGGATCGGCAGGCTGCGCAGGCTCCCCACGAAGCCGTTCAGGTTCGCGATCTCCCGTGTCAGGTCGTCATCGAAAAGATCCAGGTAGCACTCGATGCACGACTCCGAGGTGATCGCGTTGTCCGGCGAGCGCGACTTGATGTCCTGCTGCACGCCTTCGAGCAGCTCTCGGTAGCCGCGCGTCCAGTGGTCGTGGCCGCCCGTGCCGTGGTCGTGGTCCGGGTTGAAGCAGGGCACGGCGTAGCAGCCGGAGACCTGGTCGAGGTAGGCGCCGTCCATGCCGATGTCGTCTATCATCCGGTTGGTGATTCCCCGGATGAGCGCGTGGAACGGCGGCGCCGTCGGGCACATCGTGTGCCCGAGGGCACCCCAGGCATCCGCCGACTTGCCGTTCTCGTCCACGGCGATCCACTTCATGCCGTCCGCCGCGCGGAAGCTGCGGGTATTCTCGTTCCAGAGGCGGCACTCGATGTACGGCAGGCAGTGGACGCCCGCGGCGTGCAGATCCTTCACCCCCTGGATCAACGTGTCGCGGACGTCGGGGTCATACGGGTAGACTTCCGGCGCCCGCCAGTCGCCCGTGGGGCCGAACTCGCCGGTGAACCCGTACCAGTGGAAGGCGATCTCGCACTCGTATCGCTCCTTGAGGTACTTGATGATCGGCACCACGTGCCGGGGATGGCCGCGGTTGACGAACTGCCAGTTCCAGTACCACAGGTCGAGCTTCTTCACCCACTCGGGCACGTCCGAGCGCACGCGGGTCGGGCCCTTGGCGCACCAGTACTGCTGCACGCCCCACTGGCGATAGATCTCAGACGCGCCCCACCAGTCGCCGGCGTAGACCCCCACGGCGGCGGCGAAGAAGGACTTGAAACTCCCGCCGGCCAGAGTCCGGTCTTCCGGATACTGCTTCAGCGCCAGCGCCGCGTGCTTCCCGTCGCCCCCGTCGGCATACATCCCGAACCGCTTGTAGAGCGCCTGCCCATCGTGCGCCGCGAAGTAGACCCCGCCCGCCGCCGGGTGGCCGTAGGCCAGGAACTGGAGTGTCCACATCCCCGGGTAGGAGAAGGCGATGTCCGCTCGGCCGCCCTCCACGTCAAAACACCCGAACTGGCTGCGTCCCCAGGTGGAGATGACGTTCTCGTGGTCGTTGACGAAGGCGACCGGGTCGGGGGTCTTCTCTCCCATCAGGAAGGGCTCGGCGATCCAGTCCGGCCCCTCATAGCCGGAGAAGGCGGTCAAGCCGGTGACGCGGGGGTAGGCCACCTGCCAGATCGCCTGTTTCGTGTGGTTGTCCACCTCCATCGTCCAGAGGCTCACCGGCGAGTCGGGGGGCAGCACCACGCGCGAGCGGACGCTCAGCGCCCCCCAGTCACCCGAGACCTCCCAGGCGCAGGCGAGGACCTGGCCTTCGGCGGTGTCGAGGCGCTGCACGGTGGGGGCGGCTTGCGGCGAGACGTGGGTCACTTCTCCCTTCTCTTCGCGCAGCTCGATGGCGAAGGCGTCGGTGAGCGCCCCCGCGTCAATCGGGATCGGGATGGCGCCCGCGACATCGGAAAGTGCGGCCAGCCGCCCGTTGTCATCGAAGGTCATTCGCAGCTTGTTGTTCTGCAGAGTGATCATGCCGTCTCTCACTTCCCTGAGTATGTCGGAATGGGACAGCCGGGCGCGAGTCCCACCTGTCTCACCGCGTCTCTCCCGGTCGCGTCTCGGGAGTCACAGCCGCATCTCCCGCCCACGGCGACCGGAGTTATCCCCCGGGCGCCATCCAGCGGCTCGGCGAGAGTCGTCACGGCGACGCTCCCCGAATTCGTCGCTCACCCGACCGGCCTGAGAATCAGCACCTGTGCCGAGGCCGGGCTCAAGGTGACCGTTCGCTTCTCTCCCTCCGGCCCGATCCGCCCCAGCCGGGTTTCCGCCCCGGGGTAGACCGACCAGATCTCGAACGACTCCCCGGCCAAACCGTACGCCTTCGGCGAGATGTCCACCACCGCCTCCCGCGACTGCTCCGTGTGGTTCACCAGGGCCGCGCAGAGTTCCCCCTCCAGCTCGAAGCATCCGCTCAGCACCGCGGGAATCCCCTCCTTGGGAGGGCGATTGGCGCTGTAGGTCACCGCCACCTGGTCGCACTGGATCGGCAGCGGCGGCTTCCACACGCCCAGGTTGAAGAACTTCCGGCCCGCCTTGCGCGCCCGCGTCAGCACTTCCATGTATCGAAGCTGGCGCGCGAACTCATCCTTGTTCTCGTCGCCGGCGAACACGCCGCTGATCATCAGTTGGCAGCCGCTCACGAGGACGAGCGCCTCAGAGAGACGGAACCCGTCCCAGATGAACTCGCCGGCACCCCTCGCCGGCTGGAAGGTGCTGGTGGTGCCGTAGGTCATGTGGTAGTCGTGGTAGACGCTGTGAAACATCGGGATCGGCAAGCTGCGCAGGCTCCCCACGAAGCCGTTCAGGTTGGCGATCTCCCGTGTCAGGTCATCGTCGAAGAGGTCGAGGTAGCACTCGATGCTGGACTCCGAGGTGATCGCGTTGTCCGCCGAGCGCGACTTGATGTCCTGCTGCACGCCTTCGAGCAACTCGCGGTAGCCGCGCGTCCAGTGGTCGTGGCCGCCCGGGGCATGGTTGTGCTCCTTGTTGAAGCAGGGTACGGCATAGCACCCCGAGACCTGATCCAGGTAGGCGCCGTCCATGCCGATATCGTCAATCATCCGGTTGACAATTTGCCGGAAGACCGCATTGGCCGGCGCCGCCGTCGGGCACATCGTGTGGCGGGGCCCCCACGGATCCGCCGACTTGCCGTTCTCGTCCACCGCGATCCACTTCATGCCGCCCGCCTCTTGGAAGGCACGCCCCTCAGGGTCCCAGAGGCGCGGATTGATGTACGGCAGGCAGTGTACGCCCAGGGCGTGCAGGTCCCTCACGCCTTGGATCAGAGTGGCCCGAACGCCCGGATCATCCGGGTAGACTTCCGGCGCGCGTCGCTCCCCTCTGGATCCGCCGCTGAACCCGTACCAGTGGAAAGCGACCTCACACTCATATCGCTCTTTGATGTACCTGATGATCGGCAGGACATCTTTGGGCTGGCCGTAACTCCGGAATTGCCAGTTCCAGTACCACAGGTCGAGCTTCTTCACCCACTCCGGCACGTCCGAGCGCACGCGGGTCGGGCCTTTCTCGCACCAGTACTGCTGCACGCCCCACTGG
>JACQGM010000317.1 GCA_016199585.1 Armatimonadota bacterium | reverse complement strand
CTCATCCAGGTCTCCGACCAGACGGTGGAGAAGATGGTCGAGAGCCGGGTGCGGGAGAACGGGGACCGGATCGAGCTGACGTTCGCGGCGAACGGGCGCGCCTACACTATCGCCCTGAACAAGGTCGGTGCGGTCGGCGGGCACATCCGCATCACCGACGGGGAGAGGGTGCGGGTGGATCGGCCGCTGACCCAAGAGGTCATGCCACAGTCTGGCCTGGCGCTGACGCCGTAGCACGGTGTGCGTCACCGGAGTCGGAACCGGTCACGCTCCGTCGGCACTTTGGAAGAATTGACATGAGCACCCACACCACCGTGGTCGGGATCGTCTGTATCACAGCGGGCGCACTGACGCTGCCGGCGGCCGTTTCCTTCGGCATCCTCGCCGCCGAAGCCCCAAGCGAGCCGGCATCGGCCTGCCAGCAAGCCCTGCGCGCGGGAAGAGACAAGTCCGCCGCCGTGGGAGTCGCTTACGGCGACGTGGTGGACTTCGCGGGGGCGCGGCGGGAGTTCCGACGCGCTCTCGGCCTGGCCGCCACCGACCAGGAGAAGGCCGAGGCTCTGTTGGGCATCGGGCGCGCTTCCCTCTCCGACGTAAGGGAGACGGATAGCGCGGAGGGCCTGGCCGCCATCCGGACATCGTACCTCAGCGTGTTGGCGCTCCCGGCGCTCACCTCCGAGCAGCGCGCCGAAGCGCACCTGGGGATCGCGGAAGCCGACCTGGCGAGCAAGGAGTATGGGGCCGCGCGGGAGGCGTGCGCGCGTGCGGGAGCGGCCGCCGGGGATCCGCGCCGGGCGGCGCGGGCGCAGATGCTGCTGGCCCGAACCTACCTGCAGCAGCGGGACTACGCCGCCGCGCGGCGGGAGTTCACCCGGCTGCTGGCGATGGAGGGTCTCGAAGAGCAGCTCCGGTGGGAAGCGGAGGCGCTGCTCGGGGGGATCAGCCTGCTGCCGCGCTTGCGGGCGGGCCACCCCCGCCTCTTCTTCACCCCGGAGACCTGGCCGGCGGCGAAGGAGCGGGCGCTGACGGTGGAGAGGGCGCACTTCGAGGCGATGAAAGCCCGGGTGGATGCCCTCGCCCCCGAGGAGATCGGATCGGAGAACCGGGGCCAACAGGCGATGGATGCGGCCTTCGTCTACCGGGTGACGAGGGATCCTGTCGTGCTGAGCAAGGCCGTGCGCATGTTGCGGGCCACCGTGGCCGTCTTCCCGGAGCGGCGGCTGCACGGCAGCGAGCGCGGCTACCCGCGCATCGCCTGGCTGGCCGCGCTGGACTGGCTCTGGAACGACCTCCTTCCAGCAGAGCGACAGTCCCTGGTCAACGCCATGCTGCGCTACGCCTGGACCCGCTACACCGAGTGTAAGGCACACGGCCGACTGGCGCAGGCGCCGGTCTACTACTGGGCGGACATGTACTGGTACGCCGGTCTCACCTTGTTCGATCCAGCGGCCGACGACGTGGCGCGGGCGCGCGCCCTGTCGCTCCTCGGAGTGGGCTGGCGCCACCGCCAGGATGATCTCGGCCTCGCCGAAGTGCCACCCGGGCGGCCGGGGCCTCCCGGGTATCGCAAGCTGCTGACGGGCGGCGATGACGGCGCCTGGCACCTCAACCTCGACTACTCCTTCGCCGAGCTGCTCAACCCGATCTCTCCCTTCCTCTACTCCTGGCAGTCGGCCCTCGGCGGGGAGATCCCGAAGGAGTGGCTCAACATCGGCGCCCCGCCCGATTTCGCGCTGCGCATGGCCGTCGGCTTCGGGCCGGGGCACCTCAAGTACTTCAACTACGCGGGCTCCTCCGGCGGCGTCTGGGGCTTCGGCCAGGTACACTCGGACCTGCTGTACGACTACCTGGGGCACTTCGTCCATCTCTTCGGCAGGGACCACCCGGAGCACGCGGCCATCGCCCGCCACCTGCGCCGGCGCATGGTGGACGAGGGCGCCGGACCCTCCGCCGGGCAGTACCCGGCGCTCCGCTTCCTGACGACCGACCTGGATGAGACGTCGCCCCCGGCGCTGCCCGCCGGCCTTCCCGTCGCCCGCCACTTCGAGAACGTGGGCCTCGTGCTGATGTCTTCCGGCTTCGGCGCCGGCGACACCTACGCCCTCTTCGCCGCCGGCGGCGGAGTGACCGCCTCGCACGACAAGGACGCCATCCACTTCGCCATCTACAAGCAGGGGTATCTGGCCCTGGATACCGGAGCGCGCAACGCCAGCGAGCACCAGCGCAACTACCGGCACCAGTCGGTGGCGCACAACTCGCTCCTGATTCGGATGCCCGGGGAGGTGCTGGTCTGCCTGGAAAGGCGCCCCGTGGCCGCGAACTCGGGGGGACAGAACCGCGACTCCACCTACGCCAGGGTGCTCGCCTTCGAGAGCGACCCCCTCTACGCCTACACCGCGACGGACGCCACCCCCACCTACAACGAGGAGAAGTGCGCCCGGGTAGTGCGCCAGTTCCTCTACCTGCCGCCGGACCACTTCGTGGTCTTCGACCGGGTGATCGCGAAGAAGGCGGAGTACCCGAAGACGTGGCTGTTGCACACCGCCAACGAGCCGGCTATCACGGGCAAGGAGTTCCGGGCCGACCAGGACCGGGGGCGCCTCTTCTGCCGCACGCTCTGGCCGCTCGACGCCGCGCTGGAGAAGATCGGCGGCCCTGGCAAGGAGTTCTGGGCCGACGGGCGGAACTGGCCCGTTGTGGACCCCAGCCCGGCGCCAGGGTCCGGCACCTGGTGGAAGCTGTACGGGCGCGGCCACACCGAGCCACCGGAGGCGATGGGCCGCTGGCGTGTGGAGGTGAAACCGGGCGCCGCACGCGAGGAGGACTGCTTCCTTCACCTGATCCAGGCCTCCGACCAGACGGTGGAGAGGATGGTCGAGAGCCGGGTGGACGAGAACGGGGAGCGGATCGAGTTGACGTTCGCGGCCAACGGGCGCGCCTACGCGCTTGCCCTGAACAAGACGGGCGCGGTGGGCGGGCACATCCGCATCGCCGAGGGGGAGAGGGTGCGGGTGGATCGTGCGTTGACCCGGAGCGTCATGCCGCAGAGTGACCTGGCGCTCACTCCATAGCGGTTCGTATCCCTGGTGAAAGGAGGGAGCTACGAATGGAGAAGGTGAGAGTTGGGGTCGTAGGGATGGGTCGGGGCGGCTCTCTGGCCAAGTGGATGGTCGAGAGGATCCCCGAGTATGAAGTCGTTGCCGCGTGCGACAAGTCGCGCGTGCGAGTGGAGGCCAGGGCG
>JACQGM010000314.1 GCA_016199585.1 Armatimonadota bacterium | reverse complement strand
CCTTGGTGGTGAAGAACGGCTCGAAGATGCGCGCCTGCGTAGCGCGGTCCATCCCGACGCCCGTATCGGACACCGTCAATACCACCCAACGGCCCGGCGCCACGGCGGACCGGGCGCCCGCGCCAGCCGCGGGCACCTCCGTGTTGGCGGTCGTCACCAGCAGGCGACCGCCTTCCGGCATCGCGTCGCGGGCGTTGACGGCCAGGTTGAGGAGCACCTGCTCGATCTGCCCGGGATCCGCCTGCACCTGCCCCAGCTCGGGATCCAGCGAGAGAACCAGGTCCACGTCCTCCCCGATGAGGCGGCGGAGCATCTTCTCCACGTCTCTGACCACCGTGTTGAGGTCCAGCACTCTCGGCTGGAGCACCTGCTTGCGGCTGAAGGCGAGGAGATGGCGCGGCAGGGCGGTGGCGCGCTCCGCGGCCTTCACGATCTGCTCCGCGTAGCGCCGCGTCCGGTCGTCCTCCGGCAGGCGCTCCATGAGCATCTGGCCGTAGGCGAGGATCGGCATCAGGATGTTGTTGAAGTCGTGCGCGACGCCGCCCGCGAGCCGGCCCACCGCCTCCATCTTCTGCGCCTGGCGGAACTCCTCTTCAAGGTGCTTGCGTTCGGAGATGTCCGTGCTCACGCCCACGTAGCCCACGGTGGCGCCCGCCTCATCCTTCAGGGGCGTCTCCACCACGTAGGCCGGGAACACGCTCCCATCCTTTCGCCGCGCCTCGACCTCTCCCTCCCAGTAGCCGGTTTCGGCCACCACGGCGATCCTCGCCGCCGTCGCGTCGAGCGCGCCCCGGGAGACGGTGACCTCCTGAACCGGGCGCCCGCACACTTCCTCATCCCGCCACTGGTAGAGACGCTCGGCGTGCTTGTTCCAGAACGTGATCCTGCCTTCCGTGTCGCTGGCGATCACCGCGTTGCGCACCTGGTTCAGGAGCGACGCCTGGAAGTGGATTCGCGCCTGAGCCTCCCGGCTCTCGGTGACGTCGTGGCCGATGGAGGATACCCCGACCAGGTTCCCTGAGACCTCGTAGATGGGGGAAACGGTGACGGCGACGGTGAGGAGTCTCCCGTCGCGGGCGAGGCGCGCGGTCTCATAGTTGGCGATCACTTCCCCGCGCTGAACCCGCGCCAGGTTGCGCGCCATCTCGTCCTGGCGGTCGGGGGGAAGAATGACAGCGAAGGGGCGACCGCGCACCTCCTCGGCACGGTAGCCGTAGAGGCGCTCCGCCCCCGAGTTCCAGTCCAGGATGGTGCCGGCGAGGTCGGTGCTGATGATGGCGTCCTGAGAGGAATCGACGATGGCGGCCAGGCGGGCCAAGTTGTCCTGCGCGCGCTTCTGATCCGTGACATCGGTGGCGATGTGGGCGCCCGCCACGAGGTTGCCGCGCTCGTCCAACACGGGATCCACGACCACGTGGTACCACCGGCCCTGCATCTCGAGGGTCTTCGTCTCCCGCGAGCGGGAGCGGCACATGCCCTGGAGGGGGCAGCCCCGGATGGGACTCCCGATGCCGTGTACCACCTCGTAGCAGCGCCGGCCGAGGATCTCCAAGGCGCCTTTGCCCAGCAGTCGCTCCATCGCCCGGTTGGCCTTGAGGATCGTGCCGGAGAGGTCCATCAGCACGATGGCGTCGCTGATCGAGTCGAAAGTGGCCTGCCACTCGCGGTCCGAGCTCTGCCGGGCCCGGCGGCGCTCCAACGCCAGCGCCACCGCCGGTCCGAGGCGCGCCCTCTGATCCTTGCGCACGCAGTCGGCGGCGCCGGCCCTCAGGCACTCCACTTCCCGATCGCCGCCGGGATCGTCCGCGACGACGATGAGAGGCACCTCTAGCCCGCGCTCGCGCAGAAGACGCAGGGCGCGGCACCCGTCAACGTGTGGCGGCGAGTCTGCCGCGAGGATGATGTCGAAGCCGGACGTCAGGACGGCGAGGAACCGAGCATCGGTGTCGGCATGGCACGCGGCAGGGGAGAACCCGGCACGGCGCAGCTCATCGAGAAGCGGCGCCGCGTCCTCGGGCGAGTGCCCCGCGACCAGGACGCGCAGGGGGGTGGTCATGGCAGCTGCTTCCTTCCCGGGCCTCGCGAGAACCCCCGACTATCACGCGGTCACAGACGGCGCACTACCGGTGCGTTCTGGCTGGCATTGTACCCCGGCACGGGCCTGGCGTCAACGTGCGGATTGGCGGCTGCGGCACGCAAACGAATGGGGCGCGCCCGGCCCGCGTGTAGGGGCGGATCGCGTGTCCGCCCTGGCTTCGGCGGCGCCGCAGCGGGCTCGCGCGCGCTCCCGCCGGCAGGGCGCCGTCGCTCCTGCTCCCCCGTCAGCTCCGCACGGCGGACTCTCCCGCTATCCGACCTGTACCGGTCGGCCTTTCGCGGCGGCGGCGTAGACGGCTTCCTGAACGGCCAGTGTCTTCAGGTACTCGCTCCCGCTGGTCTCGAACTCACGACCTGAGATGAGGCAGTCCACAAAGTGCCGCTGGGTGGCGCAGCAGCAATCACCGGCGAAGTCGCGCCGCTCGTGATGATACGCCACCGGCGTCTCCGGCTCGCCGAGCTTCTGCAGGGTGATCCGGCCATCGGTGGAGAGGCGGATGCTGCCGGCATCGCCCTCGACCAGGAACTCGCCGAAAGTGTAGCGGGCCTCGGCGGGGGAGCAGCGCGGCTCGTTGTAGCGGTTGGCGTCGAGCTGCCCGATCGCGCCGTTCGCGAACTCGAAGACCATCAGGGCGCAGTCCTCGCCTTTGATCACCGGGTTCAGGCGCCGCAGCCAGGCGGATACGCGCGTGATCTCGCCGGCCAGGTAGCGGAACGTATCAATGAAGTGAACGCCGGTCTCGTAGACGAAGAGTCTCGGGTAATCCCGGAAGTACGGCTGGCGCGGAATGTAGGCGTCCTCGCCCCAACCATCGCCCAGCCGGCAGCGGAGCGCCAGGGAGTGCAGCTTCGGCCCGACCGCCGCTTCGTCCAGCATCTTCTTGATCTGGCGGTGCCACGGCTGGAAGCGGAAGTTCTCGTGGACCATCAGCCGGACGCCCTGCTCGCGCGCGCCCGCGACGATCGCCCTCGCTGCCGCCATCGTCGGCGCCAGGGGTTTCTGGCAGATGATGTGTACGCCTCGCCGCGCGGCTTCCTCGCAGATCGGCGCGTGCGACGGCGGCGGCGTGATGACGTCAACGAAGTCGGGCTTCTCCTGATCCAGCATCTCGCGGTAGTCGGCGTAGTGGCGCGAGAGGCCGAACGTCTCCTGGATGACCTTCGCCCGGCCGGGGTCGCGGTTGCTGAAGGCGGTGATCGCCACCTCGGGGATGCGCGCCCACGCCGCGTACTGGAAATGGCTGAAGTAGCCCGCGCCGATGCAGACGCCGCGCAGCTTCGGTTTCATCGTCGCCCTCCCCCGCCCGTCTCCTACGCCAGGAGTGCCCGCCACGGGTCCGCGCCGTCGCCGTCAATCGCCAGCACGCGCGCGGGCGCCCCGTCGCCGCGCCGCACCTTCAGCGGCAGCGCGATCAGGATCACCTTCCGCGCCCGCAGCCGGTCCAGGTTCGTCAGGCCCTCGATGACCACCACGCCCGCGCGCAGCAGGACCTGGTGAACCGCGCGCACCTCGTCGCGATCGCGTACGTCGGCCACCGAGGGTGGCTCCACGCCGAGCATCTTCACCCGCTTCGCCGCGCACCACTCCGCCAGCGCGAGCGAGACCCGCGGCAGCGCGTCGCGGTACTTCGGCTCGGCCGCGAACCGGCTCCAGAGGGTCTTCAGCAGCAGGCTCTCGCCCGGGGCCAGTCGCTCCGCCACATCGCCGAGGCTCGCGACGGTGATGAGGTCGCGGCTGCCCACCCCGCTCACGTCGGCCACCCACGCCGGCCCGATGCACCGCTCCGGGGGGATTTCGTCAATCGTCGTCTCGCCGGCTTCGACGTGCTTGGGGCTGTCCATGTGCGTGCCGCAGTGCGAGTAGAGGTGGAGCGTGCTCGCGTTCCAGCCATCGCGGTCGAAGCGGCACGTCGGCTCGATCTCCACGCCGCGCGCGCCGTCGGCCAGGGGCATCGTCAGGTCAATGATCCGCGGCATCGCCACTCCTTGTCTCCCCTTCCCCGGAGTGAAGATACGCGAAGGGCGCGGCGGTCCCCTGCCGGGGGGAAGTGCCTGGAGTGAGCGAGAGTGCGGCGTGCCCGGCAGACAAGAGAACAACTGTGGTTGGCCGCCCAGCGCGAAGGCGGCGGGTGACCCGACCGAGGCTCACTCGTCGCGCAGGCGGATCGCCTCCGCCAGGTCGAGGCGGCGGATGCGGCGCAGGCCGGGCCACTGCCCGACGAACACCAGCACCAGAGTGCCGGCGACGGCCAGCAAGTAGGTCTTCGGGTAGATGGTGGCCTGCAGTGAGAAGCCCTCCGTCTGCGAGGCGGCGATGAGGTAGTGGGCCAGCCACCGTCCGGGTAGAATCCCCGCCAGGGCGCCGAGGCCGGCCATCGCCAGGTTCTCGATGCTCACCAGCAAGGCGATGCGCCGCATGCTGAAGCCGAGGGTGCGCAGCGTCGCCAGCTCGCGGGTGCGCTCCCACACCACGATGTCCGCCGCCGTGTAGGTGACGGCGAGCGCCATCGCCGCGCCGAAGAGGAACATCACCCAGATGAAGGTGCGGCTGTACTCGGTCAGATCGCCGATCTGCTTCTCCAGCTCGCGCTTCGTCTGCACCACGGCCACGCCGTCGGTGCGATGAAGGCGGTCGCGCACTCCGGCCAGGGCGCGGGGGTCCACCTTCAGCAGGGCGCCGGTGACGGCATCGGGCGGCAGGCCGAGGGGCGCGGCGAAGCGCCGCTGCAGCTCCGCCAGGCGGAGGTAGACCGGGTAGCCCACCGGCTGAAGGATGAGCGGCCCGGCGCGCACGTCGGCGCGCGCGCGGCGGTGGCGGGTGTTCTGCGTGTACTCCAGGCGCAGGCGGTCGCCGATCTCGGCATCCAGGCGCCGGGCCAGCACCTCGCTGAAGAGCGCGGTTCCGGGGGCCGGGCGCAGCGGGCGCCCCCCGGGGCCCGGCAGCCGGCGCAGCCGCGCGTCGGGCGGAACGCCGATCGCCACCGTCTCCTTCTCGCGGCCACCGTGCGCGGCGCGCACCGGCACCTCCAGCGACGGCTCGACTCGCAGCACCCCCGGCCACTGGCGCAGGTGGAAGATCACCGACTCGCCGCGCGCGGGCATGAAGCCGACGCTGACATCGTAGCCCTGGATCTCGCGCAGGTAGATTCCCATGCTCTCGTCCATGCTGTCCACGAACGACCCGGAGAGGATCAGGAGCACGACCGCGCAGGCAACCCCGGCGGCGGTGCCTACCGTGCGCAGCGGGCGGCGCAGGAGGTTGCGCAACGGGAAGGCGATGAGCAGCGGCAGGCGCACCCGCGCCGCCCGCGACGGCCGCACCGGCATCTGCCCGCGCATCGCCTCGGCCGGCGGGATGGCGGCCGCCTGGCGCGCTGGTCCGAGCGCCCCGAGGGCGCACGCCGCCAGCGCGAGGAGAAACCCGGCCAGGGCGAGCTCCGGGTGGGGCTCGCGCACCTGGTAGGGCATGTGCAGGAGCTGCTCATACAGCTTGCTGATGACGATCCCCAGCAGGTGCCCCAGCGCCACGCCGGGGATGCCCCCCACGACGCCCGCCACCAGGCCCAGCTCCACGTAGTGCGCCAGGATGGCGCGCGCCGGGAATCCCGAGGCCCGCAGGAACCCCACCTGCCCCCGCTGCGCCTGTACCCACCGCGCCAGCACCAGCGAGAGCGCCAGCGCCGCCGTGCCGAGGAAGAGGATCGGCATCACCACCGCGAACGGCTTGTAGCCCTCCAGGTCGGACTGCAGCAACTGGTTGCTCGGTTGCTCCGACTGCGGCTGCGGCTCCCGGGGACCGTAGGCGCGCAGGCGCCGCGCCACCGCCGCCCCGACCTCCCGCTCCTTCCCCGGCGCGGTGAGCAGCGCCACCTCGTTGATCGAGCCGGACATCCCCAGGAGCGCCTCCACCGGGCGCTGTGGGACGAAGAGCACCCCGAACGTCTCCGGCGACGGCAGCAGGAACTGCTTGCTCTGCACCGGGTAGATGTACTCCGGGCTGGCGACAACCCCCGCCACGGTGAACGCCACGCGCCGGCCGCCGATCACCGGGTAGAGGCGGTCGCCCGGGCGGTAGCCGTGCGCGCGGGCGAAGCTCGCCTCCAGGAGCGCCTCGCGCCGCGGCGGGTTCGCCAGAGCGCGTCCCTCCAGGATGCGCAGGCGGTTCACGGACGGCTCGGCGGCGGTGGGGAGCGTGATCAGCCGGCCCACCACGCGCGGGCGCCGGCCGCGCTCCTGCTCCACCTCCAGCTCGGTCACCAGACGTCCTTCCGCGGCGCGCACCCCGGGCATCCGGGCGATCGGCACCAGCACCGAGCGCGGCGCCCGCTCCAGGGCTACCGTCACGTCGGCGAAGCGGAGGCGCTGGTAGCTGCCGCGGTAGGATGCCTTCTGGTTCTCGTAGCCGACCAGCGCGCCGTGGAACATCGCCACGCCGAGCGACGCCACCAGGCCGATGGCGGCGAACTGCCAGCGCGCGGCGCGCACGTCGCGCCACAGCTTGGTGCGCAGACGGCTCACCAGTGCAGCTCCTCCGGGTCGGCCGGCGCCGGATTGGCCCTGATGGAATCCACCTCGCCGCTGTGCAGGCGCACCACGCGGTCGGCCATGCGGGTGATCTCCTGGTTGTGCGTCACCAGGAGCACGCCGTGGGCCATCGCCCGCGCCGACTCGCGCAGCACCTTCAGCACGCGAATGGCCGTTTCGTAGTCCAGGCTGCCGGTGGGCTCGTCCGCAAGGATGATGGCCGGGCGCTTCACCAGCGCGCGGGCAAT
>JACQGM010000319.1 GCA_016199585.1 Armatimonadota bacterium | reverse complement strand
GCGGTCTGGTTCGAGGAGCAAGCTGCCCGCTCTGGCCACGACAAGCAGGAGGAGACATAGCGCTGTCGCCGCCGGCGTCGGGAGCCAAAATATTGTTCAACAGCCTATCAAACGATAGTTCTGTATTGGAAGTAATCGCTGAGCAGAATCGCGAAAAAATCGCTGAGCAGGAACACACCTTGTTTCAACAGACTGAGAACGGCTTCGCCGAGCGGCTCGCGCGGACGATCAAGGAGGAGGTGGACCTGTCCGAGTACGAGAACTACCATAATGCCTATCGCCGAATGGGCCGGTTCCCGGACGACGTGGATAACCGGAAGCGGATACACTAGAAGTGGAGCCGGTACTGGTAGGAGAACCGGGGGATGCCGATGAAGCTGCTGCAGTTCGGCGCGGGGAACATCGGGCGGTCGTTCATCGGCCAGCTCTTCTCGCGCGCGGGGTATGAGGTCGTCTTCGTCGAGGTGCAGCCGGAGATGATCGCGCTGCTGAACGAGCGGCGGCGCTACCGGGTGGAGGTGGAGGACGACCCGCCCGCCACCCTCTGGGTGGAGAACGTGCGCGCCGTGGACGGGCGCGACCTCCCGCGCGTCGCTGCGGAGCTGGCCTCCGCCGACATCGCCGGCACCGCCGTCGGCACCGCCGCGCTGCCCCACATCCTTCCCGCCCTCGCCGCCGGGCTCCGCCTCCGCCGCGAGCGGGGAGGAGGACCGCTCGACGTGATCCTCTGCGAGAACCTGCGGAGCGCGGCCGCCACCGTGCGCGAGGGTCTGGCCCGCCTGCTGCCGCCGGACTTCCCCCTCGATGAGTGCCCGGGGCTGGTGGAGACGAGCATCGGCAAGATGGTGCCGATCATGACCGCCGCCCGGCGCGCCGAGGACCCCCTGGCCGTCTACGCCGAAGCCTACAACACCCTCATCTGCGACGCGCAGGGCTTCCGCAACCCGGTGCCGCGCGTGCCCGGCCTGGATCCGAAGCAGAACGTGCGCGCCTACGTGGACCGCAAGTCCTTCATTCACAACCTGGGTCACGCCGTCACCGCCTACGTCGGCTTCGTGCGCGACCCGGGGATGGTCTACCTGTGGGAGGCGGTGGCGCGGCCGGAGGTGCGCGCCATGGCCGAGGGCGCGATGTGGGAGTCGGCGCGGGCGCTCATCCGCGAGTACCCCGAGGAGTTCGGCGAAGAGAGCCAGCGCGACCACATCCAGGACCTGCTGCGCCGCTTCGCCAACCGCGCCCTGGGCGACACGGTCTTCCGCGTCGGCCGCGACCTGCCGCGCAAGCTCTCCCCGGAGGACCGGCTCATCGGCGCCCTGCTCCTGGACCTGAAGCAGGGCGTGCCGGCCCCGAACACCCTCCTGGGCATCGCCGCCGCGCTGCGCTTCCGCGCCCGCGACGACGAGGGGCGCCTCTATCCCGCCGACGCGCAGTTCGCGGCGGAGTGGGCGCCGAAGGGCCCCGAGGCGATCCTCACCGGGGTGTGCGGCCTGAACCCGCGCGTGCCTGCGGAAGCCGCGTGCATCCGGGAGGTGGTGGCGAGCTACGGACGGCTGTCGGCGGAAGGGGCATAGTCCCGTCGTCGGGACCGCATCGTGGAGCCGACGATCCTCCGTGGCGTTGTGTCGTAGGGCGCGGGCTCCGCCCCGCGCCGGGTGGGTAGGCCCGGGTTCCGGCGCGGGGCGGAGCCCGCGCCCTACGGGAGCAGGAGGCGCCGCGCCGACCGCGAACCCCGGGTGCGAAGGTCAAAGGAGGAGACCGATGCTCATTGACGTACACGCCCACATCGGGCGCATCGTGAAGCAGCGCAAAGAGGCGCTGGATGGTACCCACTTGATCTGCAAGATGGATGAGTGGGGCATAGACCGCGCCTGCGTGCTGGGGCTCAGTGAGACCCCGGAGGCCGAGTACCAGGATTCCGACACCGAGGACGTGCTGCGCGAGTGCTCGCGCTTCCCGGGTCGGCTGATTCCCTTCTGTCTCATCGATCCGCGCTTCGGCCGGAACGATCCGAGCATGGACTTCAGCTACCTGCTGGAGGAGTACGTCGCCCGCGGGTGCCGGGGGATGGGCGAGATGCTCCCCAAGCTCGCCTTCGACGATCCGCGCTGCCTGAACCTCTTCCGTCAGGCGGGCCGCTTCGGGATGCCGATCATCTTCGACATGAACGACAACCCGATCTACTACGGCTTGCGCGACGACCCGGGCCTCCCGCGCCTGGAGAAGGCGCTGCGGGAATGCCCCGGCACGGTGCTGGTCGGCCACGGCCCCACCTTCTGGGCGGAGATCTCAGGCGACGTCCCGCCCGACCAGCGCGTCGGCTACCCCTCCGGCCCGGTGCGCCCGGGAGGCGCCGTGTCGCGCCTCATGGCTCAGTACTCCAATCTCTGGGCCGACCTCTCCGCCGGCAGCGGCTACAATGCCATCTCTCGCGACCCCGGCTTCGGCCTGGAGTTCCTCGACCAGTTCCAGGACCGGCTGATGTTCGGCACCGACTACTGCATCCGCAGTCAGAAGACGGTGGCGAACGTTGGCTTCTTCCAGAGCCTGCGCGCGGAGCGGCGCCTGAGTGACGATGCCTGGGAGAAGATCGCCTGGAAGAACGCGGCGCGACTCCTCAAGCAGGAGATCCGCCAGTAGCCCGCGGCGCCACGCGCAGGTGTGTTGGCGCCGACCGGAACGGGTAGAGACTCCCCGGGTGCGCGGCCGCCAGGATGGACCAGGAGAGAGACCAGCTTTTCCCGGCACGGGGCCGAGAGAGCGTATAGCTCTGTATAAGATAGCTCTGTATAAGAATAGCTCCCAATCCTGAGCCGCGCGCCGGGGGGCAGCGAGATGAGTGAAGGGACGCGCGCGGGGCGCCGGCGCCTGCGGGGACCGGATGCGCAGCGCGGGCACGCGGCCGGCCATCCGCCGGCGCGCCCGGCGCCGACGGCGGGGCGGGTGGAGCGGCACGCCGCCGCTCACGAGGGGCACCACGCCGAGGACTTCCGCCGGCGTTTCTGGGTGACGCTGGCGCTGATGTTCCCGGTGCTGGCCTACTCGCCGGAGGTCCAGCAATGGCTCGGGTTCCGGGCGCCGGCGTTCCCGGGGTCCGAGTGGGTGCCCTTCGCGTTCGCCTCCGTTATCTACTTCTACGGCGGCACCGTCTTCCTGCGCGGCGCGCGAGACGAGCTGACGGCGGGCGCCCCCGGCATGATGACCCTGGTGGGGCTGGCGATCACCGTTGCCTACGTCTACAGCGTGGCCGCCGAGTTCCTGATCGCGGGCGGGCCGCTCTACTGGGAGCTCTCCACGCTGGTGGTCGTGATGCTGCTGGGGCACTGGCTGGAGATGCGCGCCGTCGGCCGGGCGCGGGGCGCCCTGGCCGAGCTGGCGAAGCTGCTCCCCGATACCGCGGAGCGTCTCGCCGAGGGCGGCACCGAGACGGTGCCGGTGGCGGCGCTGCGGCCGGGCGACCGCGTGCTCATCCGGCCGGGCGGCAAGATCCCGGCGGACGGCGAGGTGGACGAGGGTGAGTCCTCGGTGAACGAGGCGATGGTCACCGGCGAGTCGCGGCCGGTGCCGAAGCGGCCGGGGGACCGTGTCATCGCCGGCACGGTGAACGCCTCGGGCTCGCTCCGGTTGCGGGTGGACCGCACCGGCGAGGAGACGACCCTCGCGGGCATCGTGCGGCTCGTGGAACACGCCCAGCGGTCGCGCTCTCGGGCGCAGGCGCTGGCGGACCGGGCGGCCCTCTGGCTGACGGGGATCGCCATCGGCGCCGGCACCCTCACGCTGGTCACCTGGCTGGCGCTCGGCGCGTCGCTCGCGTTCGCCCTGCAGCGGACGGTGGCCGTCTTCGTCATCGCCTGCCCCCATGCCCTGGGGCTGGCGATCCCGCTGGTCATCGCCATCTCCACCGCGCTCTCGGCGCGCAACGGCCTGCTGGTGCGCGAGCGGATCGCGCTGGAGCGCGCCCGCGACCTGGACGTGGTCGTGTTCGACAAGACCGGCACGCTCACCCGCGGCGAGCAGGGCGTGGTGGGGATCCGCACCAGCGGGGGAATGGCCGAGGCGGATGCCCTGGCACTCGCGGCCGCGGTGGAGGGCGACTCGGAGCACATGATCGCCCGGGCAATCCGCGACGCCGCTGCCGGGCGGAAGGTCTCGCCGCCGACGGCAGCCGGCTTCCAGGCGCTGCCGGGGCGAGGCGTGCGCGCGCAGGTCGACGGGCGCACGGTGCAGGTGGGCGGCCCTCGCCTGATCGAATCCAGCGGCGTGCCTCTGCCGGATGACCTGCGGGAGGCGAGCGTGCGATGGGGTGGGGAGGGGAAGACGGTCGTCTACCTCCTCCTGGAGGGGCAGCCGCGGGCCGCCATCGCCCTCGCCGACGTGATCCGGCCCGAGTCGCGCGAGGCGGTGGCGCGCCTGAAGGAGATGGGCGTGCGTGTCGCCATGCTCACCGGCGATAGCGAGGACGTGGCGCGCTGGGTGGCGCGGGAGCTCGGCATTGACGAGACCTTCGCCGAGGTGCTCCCCGAACACAAGGCGGATAAGGTGCGCGAGCTGAGGGAGCGCGGCGAGCGCGTGGCGATGGTCGGCGACGGCATCAACGACGCCCCGGCGCTCCTCACCGCCGACGTCGGCGTCGCCATCGGCGCGGGCACCGACGTGGCGATCGAGAGCGCCGGGATCATCCTCGTCCGCAACGACCCGCGCGACGTGGCCCGGGTGATCACGCTCAGCCGCGCCAGCTATCGCAAGATGGTCGAGAACCTGGTGTGGGCGACCGGGTACAACGTGGTCGCGATTCCGCTGGCAGCGGGCGTGCTGGCCCGCTATGGGATCATCCTGGCGCCGGCCGTGGGCGCGATCCTCATGTCGGCCAGCACGGTGGTCGTGGCCCTGAATGCCCAGTTCCTTCGGCGGCTGAACCTGGCCGGGTAGGGGCAGCGACCCCTTCACCGCCGCGCCGCCACCTTCTCTCCCGCGCCCTTCGGCTCCTCCGGGAGCGGCACGTTGCGGAAGCGGAAGTAGAGCGCCAGGTCGTAGGCGCTCTTCATGCCGCCGGCCAGGAAGAAGGGGAGGCCGGTGACCGAAGCGGCGGAGAGGATGCGCCCGGTGAGCGATGGGGCGACCGCCTGGGCCATGGCGCGCGCGCTGGTGATGAAGCCCGCGGCTGCCGAGCGCTCATCCGGGTCGACGAGCACCATCGCGTAGGCCTGGCGGGTGGGCACGTCCATCTGCGAGAGGACGTGGCGCAGGAAGAGCACGGTCGCGGCCAGGGGCAGCGTCGGCATCAGCGGCACCAGCATCAGGAGGAGGTTGGATGGGAGGTGGGTGAACACCATCGTGTTCAGCAGCCCGAAGCGCTCCGCCACGCGCGCGGCGATGAGGAAGGAGACCGCCGAGAGGAGGTTGGTGCCGAAGAAGATCGGCCCGAGCACCTCCGCCTCCACCCCGTAGCGCTGCCGGAACCACAGCACCAGGATGCTCTGGATGATGAAGCCGCCCGCGAGCGCGTCCACCGCCTGCAGGCCGGCAAGCTGGAAGACGACGCCTCGGGAGCGGTGCAGGCCCATGAATCCGGTCCGGGCCGGGGCGCCGGCCGCTGGGGCGGGCTTCTTCTCGCTCTCGATGCCCGGGGAGAGTCGCGAGTAGAGGAGACTGAGCAGCAGGCCGCTGGCGCCGTAGATGCCCAATAGGATGCGGTAGGCGGTCATCTTGTCGGCGCCCAGCCACTGCGCGGCAGCCATCCAGGCGCCGGCCGCCAGCGCGCCGAGCGCCGCCGGCAGGAAACCGAAGATGTTGTACCACGCGAAGGCCCGCGTGCGCACTTCGGGGCGAACCGCGTTCGGCAGCGCCGCCTGCTCCAGGGGCGCGAAGGGACCGGCCTCCTGCCCGCCGGGGCTCAGGGTGCCGATCACCGCTGCGATCATCAGCAGCCACGGGTTCATGGCCACGGCCAGGACCGCCCCCGCCAGCGTGATGAGGAACGGGGTGAGGATGAGGATGCGCCGCCGGCCGAAGCGATCGGCCACCGCCGCGAGGAAGGTGGTCGCCAGGGCATCCTCGATCAGCGTCGCCGTCAGCACCATGCCGATCGCCTGCGTGCTCAGCCCCTGGTCCCTCAGGAAGAGCGTCAGGATGATCGAGAGGTAGCCGAAGCCAAACGTGCGCAGCGCCCGCCCGGCGAAGAGCAAGCGGCCGTCGCGACTGAGTCCAATCCCTGCTGGCATTGCGAGGCTCCTTCAGAGTGACCGGAGACGGGGGGCCGGAGACGGGAACGGGCCCCCGCTAGCGCCCGTGCGCCGGCCCGGGCGCTCCGCCCCCCGGTGGTGCTCCGCCGCCCGGCGTAAGGCGATGCCTCTCTGTTAGAGGGGGAACGCAGCGCTTCCTTCTGTGCCGGGCGCGACGGTGGCACCGAAGGCGGATCCGTTCGCCGTGGCTACCCGCCGCGCAGCCATCCCGTCAGGATGGCGAGGAAGAGCGCGCCGACGAGCAGTACCGGCACCGCCCGCGCCGATAGGCGGTCTGGGTCGGCCAGGCGCGCCTCCCGGGTGCCAAGCCACACCGACGCCGCCACCAAGACCACCGCGACGGCCCCCACCACGGGCAGCGACACCAGTGCGGGAGGCGACGGGATGGTCTTCGCCGAGATCGCGGCAGCTCGCACCGACCCCGCGGGGTCGGACAGGGCGCCGGGAATGAATCCGATCCACGAGGTCGTCTTCGCCAGACCCTTGGACACGTGGCCGGCAGCAACCACCACGGCCAGCGGCAGTGCCAGGCGCCGCCAGGCGTCCCCGAGTCCGCGCGCGCCCCCGAGCAGGACCACAACCCCTCCCAGCACGGTCCACAGCACGACGGGGACGATGACGATGGTCCAGATGCCCTCAATCCACCCGCCGAGCGTCTTCGCCCCCAGCGCGGCGGTCAGATAGCCGGGCACCCATCCGAAGAGCGCCTTGGCGGCCTCCCACTCGCTGCAGAGTTCGGAGATGACGAAGCCTGAGACCAGCATCACGAAGAGCGTCATCACCCGGGGCACGCGGGCGGTGCGTGCGTCGGCGCCGCTGAAGGGGCGGCGCAGCAGCAGGCGCATGTTGTCGGACGAGCACGCCTTCACGCACTCGGCGCACATCAGGCAGTCGCCATTGTGCTGGAGACGGGCCGGGTTGAGCAAGGAGGGGCAGCTCCGGGCCGTCCAGCGGTCGCGCCGATCTGCGCGCACGCACTCCTTGCCGGCGCAGGCGCGGCAAGTCTCGGCAGGGCCGGGACGGATCGCCAGCACGCCACCGCGCCCGTAGCTGCCCAACAGGAGCGAGGCGGGGCAGAACCCACGGCAGAATGCCCGGTGCTCGTAGAGCAGTCCGGTTGCCACGGCAAGGAGCAGCAGCCCTGACAGCACGAGCGCAGTCAGGGCGGGAACCCGGTGCAGGTGGCCCCCCGGGATGAGCATCTGCATCGCCGCGAAGAGCGCAAGCGCCACGAAACCCGAGGCCGCCCGGCGAGGGAGCGCCCTCTGCCGGAAGCCAAGGGTGCGGCCCACGCGCTCCGACACGTTCGCCACCAGCTCCAGGGGGCAGATGGCACACCAGGCACGCCCCAGCAGCACCGTGGCGATCACCATCCCCGGCCACCAGAGACCCCAGACCAGCAGCGTCACCAGGTTGGATTTGGCGAAGAGCTTGTCCGGCACGCCGGCCGGAGGCACCTGGCCCCAGCCCAGCGCGGCCAGACCGAGCAGCACCCCCAGCATGGCCCCCTGGAAGACATAGGGGAAACCCCGCCAGAGCACCAGGGCGCGGATCGCGCCGATTCGCAGCAGGTCGAACCCGTCTTTCCGGGTGTCAGCTATCATGACCCTCACACTTGTGGACATGCGGCCTCCTCGTGGCAGCAGGACACGCAATGCAACGTTCGGGTTCTATGCCAGGCCGGCACCCAACGCGATCGCCACGACGAGGAGCATCACCCCCACGACGCGCTGCACGGTCTGGAGGGTGACCTTCTTCACCAGACGGGCGCCCAGGAACGAGCCGAGGAATGCCGCCAGCGTGGCGGCACCGACCAGTGAAAAACCGCCCGGAGGCAGGGCTTCCCAGTGCCTCCCGATGAAGACGACGCCGTAGACAATGAGGCGGACGACATCAACGGCCACCGCCGCCATGACGCCGGTAGCGATGAAAGCATCCTTCGTCAACCCGGCGTTGATCAGAAACGCCGAGCGGAGGGCGCCCTGGTGACCCGACAGCCCCCCGAAGAATCCCGAGAGCGCGCCTCCCAACGGGAGGTAGCGGCGGTCGAACGAGAGCCGCTCGAAGCGCGGCAGCAGCTCGAAGAGCGCGAAACCGGCCATCAGCAGGGCGATCACCAGCCCGACGGCGGTCACGGAGTGCTCCTGTCCCCACAGCGTGTACCGCGCAAGCGGCGCCAGAGCCGCCACGTAGGTGAGCAGCAGCGCGCCGACCACGCCGGCTGCCGCCGCGGGCACGGCGAAGCGGATGAACACCCCCCGGTCGGCGTTGCGCCCGACCAGCCCCACCTTGAAGAGGTTGTTCGCCAGGTGTACGACGGCGGTCGCGGCGACAGCCACTTCGATCGGGAAGAAGAGGGCGAAGACCGGCATGAGGAGCGTGCCCAGACCGAACCCGGAGAAGAGCGTGAGCGCCGCGACCACGATGGCGGCGGCGCAAACGACGACATATGCCATGCGATGCTCCTCACTGCACGCCTGGGGATCGAGGCACAATCGCGCTCGCCTGGATCCCCGCCCGCGTCGGGGGCATCCGGCGGAACCCCGGACAGGCGGTGTCATGTTATATCGCTTTACGTTATCGCTATCCGTTATTATAGTCCGTTCGCAGCGCGCTGTCAACTGCTGTCGCGGATGTGGCTTGCAGAAGAGCGTGCTACCGGGGTTGCGCCAGGGGAGAGCGTGTGCTATGCTAGGGGCGAGAGAGATGGGCAGGAACGGACGGGGGAGGCGCGGATCCGTGAGCGAGCAGCGGGTGATGGTGCGGGACTTCTTCATCGGCTTCGTCAAGGTGCATCTGTTGCACCACGCGGCGAACGGCCCGATCTACGGCCTGGAGATGATCGAGGAGCTGGGGCGCCACGGCTACCATCTCAGCCCTGGCACTCTCTACCCTGCCCTCCGCTCGTTGGCGGCCGCTGGTCTTCTGGTCAGCGAGGGGCGCGTGGTCGGCGGCAGGGTACGGAAGTACTACGCGATCACCGAGAAGGGAAAGGGCGCCCTCTCTGAGGCGAAGGAGAAGATCAGGGAGCTGGTGCGCGAGGTGCTGGCG
>JACQGM010000309.1 GCA_016199585.1 Armatimonadota bacterium | reverse complement strand
TCAGCGCGCGCTCGAGCAGCATCCAGATGGCATGGACCGCAGCCCCTTGCAGCGCCGCGATGAGCTGCCGCCGCTGCTCGGGCGAGAGCTGCGCCGCCGTGACCACCCGCCCTGGCCGCCGCTCCGCCGGCGAGAAGGAGTGCCACAGCGTCACCCAGGCGGCCCCGAGAGCCGACCAGGCCAGTGAGGGGGGCAGGGCGAGGAACTCCCCGTACTCCGGCGGCAGGGCCGCCAACAGCGCCTGGCGGCGCTGCGTCACCTCCGCCGCGATGGCCGCCGCGGGCGCCTCTCGCCGCGTGAGCCAGCATGCCCGGCCGTCGCTCTCCCACCGGTAGCGGCTGCGCTCTCCCTCGGGCAGCAGCGCGGCCAGCCCCTCGCTGACGGTGGCGCCCTTCGGCTCCCCGGCGGGCAGGCCGCCGCCGTCGGCGATCACCACGCCGATCCGGGCTCGCTCGGCGAAAGCGAGCGCCGCCTCGCTCAACAGGACGCCGCGCTCCGGCTCCGGCGGCGGCTTCCAGCGCACCGCTCCCGGCTGGTAGCCGATATTGGCTCCGACCCCCAGCCACTCCGGCTCCGCGCGGCTCCCCGGCCGCGCAGCCGCTCCGGTGGGCGGCGCCGGCGGGTCCTGGCGCACTGCCACCCCCCAGACGACGATGCCCTGCGCTGGATCATGGAAGCGAAGCGCGAGCCGATCCGCCGGCACGCACCAGCGGGGAGCAAGGGACTCAGCCGCATCGCTGCGAATCATGCCGCGCCAGTGCTCCATGAGCGCCTGCCGGGCGATCAGCGGGAAATCCGCGAACGGGACCTCGCCCCCCTCATCCACCCGGTCGCGCGCCGACCGGCGGAGCAGGGCATACACCTGCTCCATGAGCGCGGATCGAGACACGGCGGGCGGCGGCCCGCTGTCCGGGGCGGGACGCGCCCACGGGGGGCAGGCATCCGACAGGAGCCGGAGCAGCGCCGCGGTGTCCATCAGCGGGGGGAGGAACGCGGGCCCGCGCAGCCGGTAGCTGCCGTCGGCCTCGGCGCGCCATTCCAGGCGCGAGGCCGCGGCGAGCGCCGTCATCAGGTCGCGCAGGGGGCAGTCGGCCGCGCCGGCGGCCAGGGCGGCGGACTCACAGTGCTCATCCACCGAGAGGGGGACCCCCGACAGTTTCGACAGCTCGGCGAGCGTCTCTCCGAGAGTCCGCCGCTCCCCGCGAAGGGTGACGGGGCGTTGGAGCGCGGGGGTGTCCGGGATCGGTTCCCCGCGAACGCCCGGCAGGAGAAGGAAGGAGAGGCACGCCGCCAGCAGGGCGCGCGCCGATGCTCGCACCATATCGCCCACCTCCGGTGTCGTCTATGATAGACCGCCAGGCGGGGTTGTGTCAAGCCCTTGTGGAGCTGCCGCTGTGGATGCCTACCCGGACGGCATCGAGGGGGACACCTTCATAGCCCGGACGCCTGCCTTCACCAACGTGGGCCTCCCGGACGCGGCCGTGCAGGAGAGCCACGAGCGCGTTCCGGCGATTGACGCAACGGGGGGGATGGGCTACAATAGCTGCGGGAGGAAGGATGACCACGATACCGGCACCGATCATAGATACTCCGTCTCTCCGTTCGGACCAGGATGGCGCGATCCGGGTCGGGGGTACTCGGGTCACTCTGGACATCGTGCTGACCGAGTGGCAGCACGGGGCGACCGCCGAGCAGATCGCGCAGGACTATGACTCGCTGTCGCTATCCGGCATCAACGCCGCCGTTGCCTACTACCTCGCGCACCGCCGCGAAGTGGACGCTTATCTGGAGCAGAGCCAGCAACAGGCGGAGGAAGCCCGACGGCAGGATGAGGCGCGCTTCCCCCCGGACGGCATCCGAGAGCGCCTCCTCACCCGGCGGACGGCCCAGGAATGAATCGCCGTGCTCTGATTACTCGCCGACGAGAGCCTCAAAGGGGCAATCATCCGTGGGATCCGTCGCCGCCGCAGGCGATCGGGGAGATCCTCATCGTCGCCGAGTGCAGTCTGGAAGATGAGTGGGAGGGCCGGGTGCGCCACCTACCGCTGCGGTGACGGCGGCTTTGGTCCGCGGCCCCCGGGGCGCTGGGGTCTGCGAGCGCGAACCAGGCGAACCAGCGTGGGTCTGATGCGGCGCATCCGGCAGCTTGCAGAGGGTGCGGATCCAAGTGCTGGTGCCATCGGCGCAGACGCGGGTCACTCCCGCGCCCAGTTCTCGACGGTGACGCCCAGCCCCTCGAAGTGCTCGGCGTTGTTGGTCACCAGCATGGCGCCCGCCTGCAAGGCGCAGACGGCGATCAACAGGTCGGAGTCGGCGATGGGCCAGCCGGCGCGCGCGCTGCGCCCAGAGGTCGGCGGCGAGGTCCCAATCGTCTCCGACGACGTCGAGCCGCGTCCAGTCGGAGACCAGCCTGGAATAGCCACGAGCCAGTCGTTTCGCTCCTTTGAGCTTGAGGTAGCGCGTCACGTCGTAATGCACCACCGGGCACCGGAGGAACTCGTCACGGCTGAGCAACGCCATCCGGAAGTGCTCGGGAACTGGCGCAACCTCCTTCAGCAGGTAGTTGATGGTGTCGGTATCCAGGGTGTACCTCATGCCTCGTCCTCTTCCAGGTCGAGGCGCCGTAACTGGAACGGATGCTCCTTCCTGAACTGCTCGAAGTCGTCCAATACTTGACGTTCCTCATCACTCAACGGGGTGCGGTGCCATTCGTCCAACCAGGCCAGCATCCGGCGCTGCCGTTCGTCCAGGCCGGCCTCTGCGGGCGGGTTCTCGCCAGGTTTCCCCAGCACCGTCACCCGAACCCGACGGCCGGCCAACTCCCGGGCGTGCTCCAGGATCTCCTCCCAGGTGCCTTCCAGGGTCTCGGTTGCCATCGCGCATCACCTCCGCCGCCATTATACGCAATAGCGCAAAAGTTGCTATTTGGCCGGCAACGACGGGCGTCCCGCGAACCGGCCTGGTTCCCGAAAGTGAGCAACTACGCCCTTCGCGGACGCCGGTGGGAGCGACTGTCGTGCCGACGGACCCGCTCGAAAGCGACTTTTGCGCTATTGCCTATAATGGGCGAGAGATCAGCGCGGCGCAGCGCCGGTGCCGGGCCGAGGAAGGAGCCTCCAATGAGCGTATTCGACGGCAAGCGCCTGCCCCCCGAGACGTTCAAGCTCGACGTGGAGCGCATGCGGCGGGGGTGGTACTCCGACAAGTACTTCCTCAACATCGTCGCTCTCCTGGCGCAACTCGCGGAGCGCGACGAGCGCTTCGAGGGCGCCTCGTCCGCCCTGGCGCACCTCGACCTCGACCTGGGCAGCGTGGACGTGGGCAACATCGAGGTGGAGATGCAGTGGTTCCCGCGGCGGAAGCCCTACTGCCTGGTGGTCGGGGTGGATAAGGCGCTGGCGATGCTCAAGGGGTGCGCCGGTTACTTCGACGCGCAGGAGCGCTTCGTCAACACCTACGACCAGCTCGAGGTGCGCGCCGTCCACGACGGCTTCGTCGCCCCCTACGGCGGCGACCCGACCCATGTCTGCCCGGTGCTGAAGGTGCGCGGGCGCTACCGCGACTTCGCGCTGCTGGAAACGCCCACTCTCGGGGCGATCACCCGGGGCAGCCGCATCGCCACCAACGTCTACGAGGTGCTGGAGGCCGCCCGCGGCAAGGCGATCATGTACTTCCCCGCCCGCTTCGACGCCCACGAGGTGCAGGCGGCCGATGGTTACGCCTACCGCATCGCCGTGGATGTCTTCAACCAGCGCAGCGGGCACTCCGTCAAGCCCTTTGTCTCCACCGACGCCCAGGGCGACTGGTGGGCGGGCGCCGGCGGCGGCACCATCGCCCACGCCGCCATCGCCTGCTTCCTGGGCGACACCACCGAGGCGATGATGGCCTTCTCCCGCATCATGCCTCCCGAGGTGCCCCGCATCGCCCTGGTGGACTTCAACAACGACTGCGTCGGCGACTCCCTGCGGGTGATGCGCGCCCTGTTCGACCGCTGGATGGAGCTGACGGACCAGCGCCACCACGATCAGGCGCGCCGCTTCAAGCTGTACGCCGTCCGCCCCGATACTAGCGGCAACATGCGCGACGTGAGCGTGCCGCCCCTGGGAGACCGGCGCCTGGATTGCGGCGTCAACGCCCGCCTGGTCTTCGCCCTGCGCGAGGCGATGGACAATGCCTGGCGCTCCTGGAACTTGCCGCGAGCCTGGCAGGGCCCGGCGCAGCAGTGGTGCCGTGAAGTGCGTATCGTGGTCACCGGCGGCTTCAAGCCGGACAAGATCCGCGAGTTCGAGGCGCTCGGCGTGCCGGCCGACATCTACGGCGTCGGCTCCTACCTCCTCTCCTCCTGCGACGAGCACGGCACCAACAACGACTACACCGCCGACGTGGTGCGCGTGAAGATCCACGGAGAGTGGTACCCGATGGCGAAGCTGGGGCGCGCCCCGTGCGAGAACCCGGCGCTGGAGCCGGTGGCGTAGCGCGAAAGGAAACCGCGATGCCGAGCCCGTTTCCAGGCATGGATCCCTATCTGGAGCACCCGGCGCGGTGGCGGGGAGTACACCAGAGGCTTATCACCTTTGCTGCTACACTGCTCAACGAGCGGCTGCCGCCACACTACGTCGCCGATATTGACGAGCGCCTGTACGTTGTGGAGCCCGACCGCACCATCTACCCAGATGTCGTCATCACGCAGCCCGGCCCGGAGGCGGCCACCCACCCCCAGAGCGGCGGCGGGGCGGCCGTCGCAATTGCCGCCGATCCATCCATCCTGGTCAGGGCCTTTCCTGTCGAGGTGCGAGAGCCCTTCATCAAGATCCTGCCGGTGGGTGACGAGCGCCGGGTGATCACGTCCATCGAGGTTCTGAGCCCGAGCAACAAGACGCCGGGCAGCCAGGGTCGCGAGCTGTATCTGGCGAAGCAGGCCGACGTCCTTGACAGCGGCACGCACTTGCTGGAGGTGGACCTGCTGCGCCGAGGCGCGCATGCGGTCGCTGTGCCCCTGGATGCACTGGCCGCGCGGGCGGTCTGGGACTATGTGGTTTCCCTGCACCGCGCGGGCGAGGGGCGCAGCTTCGAAGTGTGGACTTTCACGGTGCGCCAACGCCTGCCCCGCGTCAAGGTCCCTCTCGCCGACGACGATCCCGAAGTCATTCTTGATCTGCAAGCCGCCTTCGACCGCTGCTACGACGAAGGGGCCTACGCGCGCCGCCTCGATTACCGGCAGGATCCCGCCATCCCCCTGCGGCCCGACGACGCCGAATGGGCGGACCATTTCCTGCGCGAGCGTGGGCTGCGCCCGTAGGTTCCGGACGGACCCCCATGAGGCACCGCCGCCGCTGCGGAGAGGAGCCGCCACCGATGAAACCGATCGCACTTCACATCTTCTCGCTGCGGGATGAGGCCCGGCGAGACATGCGGGGCGTGCTGCAGAAGGTGGCCGACATCGGCTACCAGGGAGTGGAGTTCTTCAGCCTGTACGGGCGGACTCCCGCCGAGGTGAAGCCGATCGTGGATGACCTGGGGCTGGCGGTCTGCAGCGCCCACATGCCGCTGCCCACCCCGGAGAACGCCGGGGAGCTCATCGAGTTCTGCCACACCCTCGGCATCCCCAGGCTCATCCACACCTTCCGGCCCGAGCACCTGGCCGCCCTGGAGGGCTGCCGGGAGGCGGCCGCCAAGGTGCGCGTCGCCCTCTCCCTGCTGGAAGGGAGCGGGATCGCCTTCGGCCTGCACAACCATTGGGCGGCCTTCCAGACCGTCGAGGGCCATCTCCCGGAAGACATTCTCCTCGCCGCCGCGCCGGAGGTCTTCGCCGAAGTGGATGTCTACTGGGCCCAGGTGGGGTGCGGCGATGCCCTCGGGCAGGTAGCCCGCCTGAAGCGCCGCGTCCCCCTGCTGCACGTGAAGGACGGCCCCGTGGAACCCAAGGAGCCGATGACCGCGGTCGGCTCGGGGACGCTGGACATTCCGGCTCTCGTCCGTGCCACGGACCCGGACGTGCTGGAATGGCTCATCGTCGAGCAGGACTCGAGCGCCGGGAGCATGATGGAAGACGTGGCCCGGAGCTACCGCTACCTGGTGGCGCAGGGCCTCGGCATCGGCAACCGCTGACGCCGAGGCCCCCTCTCTGTGTCTCCGGCGTTCTCACGCTCGCGCTCAGAGGTAGGTTTCCAGGAACTGCAGGATCTCGTGGCGCATGGCGCGCGTCTCGTAGTGACCGATGTCCCAGCGGCGCAGGCGCCACCGCTCCGGCACGCCCAGCGCGCCGTAGACTTCGCGCAGCTCCCGGTCAATCCGCTCCAGACCCGCGGGCGGGGTGAGGCGGTCGTAGTTCCCGGCCAGGCTCAGGTGCGGCCGGGGCGCGATGAGCGCGTTGATGTCCGCCGTGGTGAAGTGCTTCAGCAGCGATGGCACGAAGTAGTAGAGGCCGTGACCGTCCAGGTGCCGCGTCTCGATGAGCGTGTGGAAGTCGGTGAGACAGCAGAGGTCGATGCAGACCTTCACCCGGGTATCCAGCGCCGCCAGCCACCAGGACATGGTGCTCCCCATCGAGAGCCCCATGGTGCCGAGGCGGGACATGTCCAGCTCCGGACGGGTGGCGAGGTAGTCAATGGCGCGGATGCTGTCGTAGATCATCATCCCCCAGAGGATCTGGCCCTTCCAGAGCATCTCCGTGTAGAGCTCGAACTCGGTGCGCCCGCGGCGCTCGCCGAAGTTCCAGGTATCGGTGCAGAAGCCGGCGATGCCCCGGCGCGCCAGGGTTTCCGCGTAGGGGGGATTGACGATCGCGGGGCGCCCGCGGACGAACTCCTCCTTGCCGATGTCGTGTCCACCGCCGTGGGCATGGTTATAGAGCACCACGGGCAGCGGCCGGGAGCCGCCGCGAGGGAGTGAGAAATAGGCCGGGACCGGCTCGATACCGTTGAGATCGAGCATCAACGTCTGCAGGACGTGCGTCTCCCGCTCCTCCAGGGCCACCACCTCGCCGCTGATCGGCCGGTCGCGCGCGGGGAGGTCCCCCAGGAGCGCGTACAGTTGGGCACGCCGTTCGGTTTGCTTCTGTTCCAGGTTCTCGGGCATGGCATCCTCCGGGGCTCTTGTTCGGCGCGGCGGGCGAAACCCCTGTTGGGACTACGCGGGAGCCGTGGCGACGCCGGTTGACAAAACCCCACCCGATTCCTATAATGGGGCCGGTGGGTCGTTGGCCGCCGCCTCATCGCGACCCCGGTTGGCGCGTATCGCAGCGCGCATTGGAGGGTAGTCAACTGTTGTCCTATTGTCTGCGGCTTTGCACGGAGGCTATCGAGATATGGCAGGAGTGAGCCTGCGGAACGTCACCAAGCGCTTCAAGAGCGTCATCGCCGTCAACGACGTCAGTCTGGAGATCCGGGACCAGGAGTTCCTGGTGCTCGTCGGCCCCTCGGGGTGCGGCAAGACCACGGCGCTGCGCATGGTCGCCGGCCTGGAGGAGATCAGCGAGGGCGAGATCCTGATCGGGGAGCGCGTGGTGAACGACGTCTCGCCCAAGGACCGCGACATCGCGATGGTCTTCCAGAACTACGCCCTCTACCCCCACATGTCCGTCTTCGACAACATGGCGTTCGGCCTCCGCCTACGCATGATGCCCGGGGCGGTGGGCCGCCTCACCCAGCGCTCCCGGGCGCGCGATACGGCGGACCAGATTCGGAAGCGCGTCGAGGCCGTCTCCGAGATGCTCGGCCTGCGCGGCCTCCTCGACCGAAAGCCGAAGCAGCTCTCGGGCGGGCAGCGCCAGCGTGTCGCCCTCGGCCGCGCCATCGTGCGCGAGCCGAAGGTCTTCCTCATGGATGAGCCGCTCTCCAACCTCGACGCCAAGCTGCGCGTGCAGACGCGCGCCGAGCTGATCAAGCTCCACCGACAACTCGGCATCACCACCATCTACGTGACCCACGACCAGGTGGAGGCGATGACGATGGGCGAGCGGATCGCAGTGATGCGCGACGGCGTCGTGCAGCAGGTGGACACGCCGCTGAGCCTCTTCAACCGCCCGACCAACCTCTTTGTCGCCGGCTTCATCGGCAGCCCCGCCATGAACTTCATCCCGGCCAACCTGACGGGCGATGCCTCCGGCGTCTACGTGGATGCCGGCAGCTTCCGCGTGCAGATCCCCGAGGCGAAGGCGAAGAGCAACAACGGGCTGGCGCGCTACATCGGGCGGGACGTGATCTTCGGCGTCCGGCCGCAGCACATCTACGACAAGCAGCTCACACTGGTGCCCGCCACGCCCGGCAACACCGTCCGCTGCACGGTGGATGTCTCCGAGCCGATGGGATCCATCGTCACCCTTTACCTGAAGGCCGGGCCGCACAACATGGTCGCCGAGGTGGACGCCGAAACGAAGGCCGCCATCGGCGCTCCTGTGGAGGTGGTCTTCGACATGGAGAAGACCCACCTCTTCGACCGAGAGACGGAAGCGGCGATCTGCTGAACCGTCGACCCGGGGCCGCCCCGGGGTAGCCAGGGGAAGAAGCTGGCGTGTGCTGCCGACGCTTGGGTACCACCATCCCGGGCGCCCGCTCCCGTCATGCTGAGGTCCCGAACCGAAGCATCTCCGCCGCTCGCACGGCGACAGGCCCGGAGATCCGGGGGCGGTCGGGGCGGAGATCCCTCGCCTGCGGCTCAGGATGACGGATTCGGTGGTCCGGGAGGCGAAGCCGGGGGCGCATGACCGGTGCAGGCGGCGGAGACCGATCGCTATGCTCAGGGCCTGCTCGGGCCGAGCAGCGGGAGAGCGCCGGCGCGGGTCTCACGCCCCCGGCTTCCGCAGCGCGTAGACGATGAAGTTCGGCACGCGAAGTTCATCCGCGAGCTCCGGGTAGGCGCGCAGGTTCTCCGGGGTGATGCTCGGCTCGATGAGGTCGAGGAGGGCGAAGCCGGCGCCGAGGAAGCCGCGGATGGTGGTCTGGAGTGAGCGGTGGAAGTTCGTGAAGGGGCACCCCATCATCCGCCACTGCCGCTCGCCCTCGTCGAAGTACCGATCCAGGACGACGTGCCGCTTCTCGCCCTCCTCGTCCTTCAGCCAGTGGCCCACGGCCGAGCGCATCGGGTGGAGATTCGCCACGACGAACCTGCCGCCCGCTCTCAGCACTCTGAACACTTCGCGCGTATTCGCCTCGAAGTCCGGCAGGTCGCACTGGTTGAGGTAGGAAACCGCGAGGTCGAAGGATCCCTCGGGAAGGAAGGAGAGATCCTGAACGTCGGCGCAGCGGTACTCGTCAACGCTCCCCTGCAGCTCCCTTGCCGCGGCGATCATCG
This sequence comes from Armatimonadota bacterium, assembly GCA_016199585.1. Classification (GTDB taxonomy): domain Bacteria; phylum Armatimonadota; class JAAZEB01; order JAAZEB01; family JAAZEB01; genus JACQGM01. The sequence continues at coordinate 6,755 of JACQGM010000309.1, read as the reverse complement.
CCTCGCAGGTGTCGAGCCCGAGCACGCAGCGGGCCCCGCGGGCGGCGAGGATGCGACAGAGCCTCCCTTCGCCGCAGCCGCAGTCGAGCGCCCGGATCCCGGCGACATCGCCACACGCGGCGATCACCGGAGGGTCCAGCAGCCCCCTTCTCGTCGGGTTCCGGCCCTCTCGCTCCTCACGGATCCACTCGGGCGCGAGGTCCCGCCATTCCCTGCGCAGGTCGCTCACCGGACAGTGCTGCCCACCGGCACGTCCTGGTCCGGCTGGAGGAGGACGGCGCGGCCCTCGACGTCGGCGGCGAGGAGCATCCCCTGCGACTCGATGCCGCGGATCTTCGCCGGGGCGAGGTTGCAGATGAGGACGATCTTGCGCCCTACCAGCGCCTCCGGCTCGTACCACGCGGCGATCCCCGCCACCACCGTGCGCGTGTCGCCGCCGGTGTCCACGGTGAGCTTCAGCAGCTTGTCGGCCTTGGGCACGCGCTCGGCGGCTTCGATGCGGGCGACGCGCAGGTCGAGCCGCTTGAACTCGTCGAAGGTGACCACGGGTTTCTCTCCTTGAGCCGGGGCGGTGGGCGCGGCGGGCTTCTCCGGCGCCGCCGGCGAGCGCTGCTCGATGCGCTTGAAGATCGGCTCGGCGGGCGCGACGGCGATCCCCGCCGGGAGCCCGCCGGGCCGCATCGCCTCGTCCCACCGCTGCGCGGCCAGGGACCCCGGCATGCCGAGCTGCCGCCAGATCTCCCCCGCCGCCACCGGCATGAAAGGCGACACAGCCAAGGCGACCAGGCGCACGCCGTCGAGCACCGAGACCATCACCCGGGCCAGATCCTCCTGCCGGCCTTCGCGGGCCAGGCGCCAAGGCGCCTGCTCGTCCACGTACTTATTGAGCGCGCCAATGAACCCCCAGATGAGATCCAGCGCGGCCCCGAGGCGCAGATCGTCAATGGCGGCGGGGAGGTCTTGCAGCACCGGCGCCGCGGCGGCCGCCAGGGCGGGATCGGGCGCCGCGGCGGGCACCACGCCCTCGAAGTAGCGGTGCAGCATCGAGATGCTGCGGTTGACCAGGTTGCCCAGGTCGTTGGCGAGGTCGGAGTTGAAGCGATTGACGAACCCGGCGGTGGAGAAGTCGCCATCCGAGCCGAAGGGCACTTCGCGGAAGATGAAGAAGCGGAGCGCGTCAATGACCACGTCGTAGCGCGACCCGGAGCGCTCCGCGACGTCGCGCGCGAGCCCGCGCGGATCGATGGCGTTCCCCTTCGACTTGGAGATCTTCTCCCCGTCCACCGTCCAGAAGCCGTGGGCGAAGATCCTGCGCGGCAGGGGCAGCTCCAGGCCCATCAGGATGGCAGGCCAAAGCGTGGCGTGGAAGCGGACGAAGATGTCCTTCGCCATGAGCTGCAGGTCGGCGGGCCACACGTCGCGCAGCTTCTCCTCATCCTGGAGGTAGCCGGCGACGGTGATGTAGTTGAGGAGGGCATCGAACCAGACGTAGATCACCTTGTCCGGCTCGCCCGGCACCGGGATCCCCCAGCCGTAGGCGGAGCGGGTGATGCTCGCGTCGCGCAGTCCCCCCCGGATGAAGGAGAGCACCTCGTTGCGGCGGAAGTCGGGCCCCAGCGTCTCCGGGTGCGCCTCGTAGTATTGCAGCAGACGCTCCTGATAGGCGGAGAGGCGGAAGAACCAGTTCTCCTCGCGCACTCGCTGCACCGGGCGGCGGCACTCGGGGTTGGGGCAGCGCCCCTCGATCAGCTCCGACTCCTGCCAGAAGGTCTCGTCCGGCACGCAGTACCAGCCTTCGTAGACCCCCTTGTAAATGTCGCCGCGGTCGCGCAGCGTCTCGAAGACGCGGGTGACGACCTCCCGGTGGCGCGGCTCGGTGGTGCGCACGAAGTCGTCGTAGGAGATGTGAGTCTCCTGCCAGGTGCGCAGGTACGCCTGCACGATCTCGTCCACGAACTCCTGCGGGGGCTTCCCGTGCGCGGCGGCGGCCTGGGCCACTTTGGGGGCGTGCTCATCGGTGCCGGTGGCGAAGAGCACCTGGCGCCCGCGCAGGCGCTGGAAGCGCGCCACGACGTCGGCGGCGACGGTCGTCGAGAAGTGCCCGATGTGCGGGGCATCGTTCACGTAGTAGATCGGGGTCGTAACGTAGTACACTGCATCAGCCATAGGTCACGCCTTACCAGTATGCGGTGATCAACACACTCACCAATCGCTGAATGGGCAACTCGGGCCGCCGCCGGAATCACCAATAGAATATCGGATAATATATGAGATATACCGGTTAGCTGCTGAACGGACAGCTCGGGCCGCCGCCGGGGCACTCGCGGCACTGTTCGGGCCGGGCCGCCGCCTTCGCGCCGGTGGGCGCGGAGTGCGCGAAGAAGCTGGAGAGCAAGCGGCGCAGGTCCTTGCTCCCGCACTGCGGGCAGGCCAGATCGGCCGGAACCTGCTGCGTGCGCGTCAGCGTCTCGAAGCTGTGGTCGCATGCGGCGCATCGAAACTCGTAAAGCGGCATCTTCTCGCTCCTCGGCGAATGCGAAGGCAGCAGGCCGCGGGCGCGCGCGTCCTGCTGCCTCTCCCCGTGGATTATTGAAACTTGAAAATTTTTCAATTTTCAATGGGCGCTACGGCACGGTGAACATTCCTCCCGGGAACCCCATGCCTCCGGCGGGCTGGTTCTTCAGGTAGTCGTCAATCCAGGCCTTCTCTGCGGCGGCCAGCTTCGTCTCCTTCAACTGAGTGAAGGTGGACTGCAGCATCATGTGGGTGAAGTAGTCCTGCTGCGACGACTTGTCGGACGCCATCTCCGAGGCGTTGACGTAGCTGCGGACGGCGGCCGCGTTCTTCTTCAACTGCCGCTGGGCATCGCCGAGCGCCATGTAGAGGGCGGGCGCCGGCCGGGCATCGGTGGCGCGGCCATAGTGTTCCGCCGCCTTCGTCGGGTTGCCGTCCTGCGCGTAGAGCGCGCCGATCTGGTGATGCACCGCCGCGCGGAGATCCGGGTCGTAGGTGCCGCCCACCGCCTCCTGGAACATGGCGATCGCCTGCTGGCGGTTCTTCTTCCGCGCGGCCTCATCCTTCGCCTCCGCCGTGGAGAGCCGGTAGGCCCTGATGGCCGGATCCGCCACGTTCATCGGCGACTTCTTCTTCAGGCCGTCCACGTACTCGTTCCAGTGCTTGGTGGCGCTGTAGCGGCGGTCATCCACCTTGAGAATGTGGTAGCCGGCGCTTCCCTTCACCAGGCCGCTGATCTGACCCGGCTTGAGGGCCAGCGCCGCCTTCTCCACCTCCGGGCCCTGCCAGAAGGCGCCCTTGGCCAGCCACCCCATGTCGCCGCCCTTCGCCTTGGTGTAGTCATCTTCCGACTGCTCCTTGGCGATCTTGGCGAAGTCGGCGCCGGACTTCACCATCTCGAGGACCTTCCCGGCCAGCTTCTTCGCCGCGGCGTCCGAGCGCTTCTCCGTCTTGATGAGGATCTGGCGGACCCGCACCTCCAGGTCCTCCGGCTTCACCTTATCAATCGGGAGCGCGGCGGCCTGCCGGCGGATCTTGCTCTCCAGATTTTCGATCAGGATCTGCTCGCGCACCGCCTTGATCCAGGCCTGATCGCGGCGGATCTCGCCGCGCAGCTTGCGGCGCAGCTCTTCTTCGTTCGCCACTTTCTGGCGCTTCTTGAGGAACGTCTCCTGGAATGCCTTCTCCGTCTTGAACTGGGCCTTGGCTCGCTGGATCTCCGCGTCCACCGCCTGCTCGATCCGATTGGCGAGCTGCTTGCGCCCGACGCGGTTGCCCTCCCGGCGCGCGGCATCCAGCTTCAGGAGGTGGTCCATCTGCTGGTCGAGCACCATGTTGCGGATGGCGAGTTCCTGCGTGGGACCGCTGCCGCCCATGAACATGGCGTAGGGAGAGTCCTTCGTCCGGCCCACGGTGAGCTCGAACGCCTGGCGCTCGATGGCGTGCTTGCCCACGCGCGCCACGTCACCGCTGCCGCTCACCGGGTCCCGGCGCACGTTCGGCAGCGAGACACCGATGCCAAGGACCATCACAATGCCCAGTAGGATGAAGAGGATCTGGGCCAGATTGAAGTTCCAGCGGGTGACCCTCATGTTCTGCATCTGGTGCCGCAGCACCGTGAGCGAGCCGAGGGAGGAGGTGTGTGAAACCGGACGTCGCTCACGCTTCTTGCGAATGGTGGCCGAGGCCTGTCCCTTCTTGCCGTCCTTCGCGCCAACACGCTGACTATTCGCCATACCGGATACTCGCCTTTCCCCAAAACGGGAGTCGCGCGCAGCAATGGTGTATCTCACCACGATGGACGCAACGGTGGATTCGGCCGCTCCCCGCCGGCAACCTGCAAGGATGAGGCCGAAACCACCCCCCGGATGGGCGCTTCCACCGCTCTATCATACCGACTGGGAGGGGGTTTTGTCAAGGCGAGCGCGCTCCCACGCTTCCACAGGTGGCGCGCGTGCAGCGAGCCCCGGCTGCGCCCTCTTCCCCGGCGGCTTCCGGCATCGGCGCCGGCAGTCCGACCCGGACGGCATCGTCGATCTCGTCCGCCACGAGCGGCCCCCGGGCCGCTTCGGCACTCCGGAAGAGGTGGCTGCTGTGGTGCTCTTCCTCTCTACCGGGCCGTCCAGCCTCGTCACCGGCGTGCGCGTGGTCGGGGGGCAGTCGCGGGCGTGGTCGAGGGGCGATAGGCTCCCGCCCCACGGGCGGCATGTCTGGCACTCCGAGTGGGTATGGGAGATCGTTCCAGTGCGCCGCGAGGAGAGAGGGGCGGGCATCAGCGGCGCAGCATGGCGCTGGAGGGTCGCGGGGAGCGAGGGCGGTGTGCTCCGGCCCGCCCGCGAGGCACGGCGAGGCATGGGAGTAATCTATGGGAGGCACGGTGTCGCGCGCGATAGCCCGCTGGGCGGTGGTGGCAGCCCTCATCGCCGTCGTCGTGTGGGTTGATTTCATCCTCGCACCCTCGATTGATGCCGCGTTCTTCTACTTCCTGCCGATCGTACTTGGCTGCGTCTGGTTCGGGTGGTGGGGCCTGGCGATCATTCCGATCGCGCTGGCGCTCTACCACCTGAATCAGGTCGCGGTCGTGCCGCCCATCGGGCGCTACAACATCGGCAACACGGCCGTCAAGTCCATGAGCTTCTCGCTGATCGCTACCCTGACTCTCACCGCGCAGTTCCGCTATCGCCGTCTGCAGGCGGCGCAACAGCGAGAGCAGGACCTCCGGCGGGCCGCCGAGCTCGGGAGGGCGCGGATGCAGTCGCTCTACCGCCTGGCGAACGCGGCCAACGCCGTGCAGGACCCGGAAGGGTTCTTCCGGGTACTCCCGCGCGAGGCGCTCGGGTTACTGCCACAGATGAGCGCCGCCGCCGTCTTCGAGCGGCAAGGTGATCGTCTGGTGGCCCGTTCGGCCGCCGGCCCGCACGCTGAAGAGGCGATGGCGGTGCCCGTGGCGCTCGGGGAGGGCGTGATCGGGCGTGTCGCGGCCACGGGCCGGCCGGCGTTAGCGCGCGCCGCAGCCGATGGGGGCGGTGCCGGCGACGGTAGGCATCCGCTGGAGGTACGGGCAGGGGTGCTGGTCGCGGCACCGATGGTGCTCAAGGGTAAGACCATTGCGGTGGTGGCCGTCGCAGGCCCGCAGGCGGCCCATCTCGATGAGGATGACTTCTGGACGGTTGAGTGGATGTCTTCCGAGGCCGCGCTGGTGTTGGAGAGCCTGCGACTCTACCGCGAGCTGAGGGACGTGAACGCGGGCCTCCAGGAAAGGCAGCTCGTGCTGGATCAGCAACTCGACATGGCGCGTGAGGTGCAGAGCGCCATCCTCTCGGTGACACCCTCCCGCTGCCGAACCCGCTCCCTGGACATCGTCTCCTATCACGCACCGGCTTTGCAGATCGGAGGTGACCTGTTGCGCGTCGTGCCCGGCCCGGATGGCACGGCGCTCTTCGTCGGCGATGTGATGGGAAAGGGAGTCCCAGCCGCGCTCCTGATGACGATGATGACCGCGGAGTTGAGCCGCCACGCCGACCGAGCCGCCGATGTCGGTGCGATCCTACGCGAAGCCAACCAGGTGCTCACCTACAACGTGGGCGAGTTCCTCGGCTTCGTGACTGTGTTCTATCTGTACATCTCGGAGGTCGGCTTGCGGCTCCGGTACGCCGCGGCGGGCCACCCGCCGGCCATCCTGGTGCATCCCGATGGGGATGCCGAGTGGCTCGCCGGCGAAGGGCCGCCCCTGGGTATTACGGGGGCCGCGGCCTACCCCGCCGCAGAGCGTGCCCTCGGGAGAGGCGACCGACTGGTGGTCTACACGGACGGGGTCACCGAGGCGCGGAGTGCCGCGGGGGAGTTCTTCGGGTCCGAACAGCTCTTCGAGGTCGTCCGCCGCTACCGGGCCGGGTCTCCGGCCGCCCTGCGAGACGCCATCGTCGAGGCGGTGCACGAGTTCGCCACGGGCCGCCCGCTGCCAGATGACATGACGCTGGTGGTGATCGCCGTCGATCCCGACGACGGGTGATCCCCCAACGGAGTATCTACCGCCGCACCACCCTTACCGCGCCCGCGCGCGTGCGCAGCGCCACGGCCGGCGTCTGCCAGCTCCCGGCGCTCCCGGCGTAGATGTCGCGCTCATCGTTGTGCCGGTACCGCGCGCCGGGCCAGCGGCCCAGGTCCAGGACGCCGGCCTCCGTCCACGCGCCGACGAGGGTACGGTCATCCGCCTCGGGCGAGAGGGTGAGGGTGAGGGT
>JACQGM010000325.1 GCA_016199585.1 Armatimonadota bacterium | reverse complement strand
GACGAGATCCAGAACGCGCAATGAGCGCCTCCTCGACAGGCCAAGGACGTAGTACTCTCCTCGGACACTCGCCGCCCATGCCGCGTTCATTCGCTCACAAATTAAATGCTCTCGCCCTGCGCCGGCCCCGGGGCCTTTTCATTACCCCACCGCCCCGAGGCTCGTAGTGCCCTCAACCACCAGGAGCACCCCGGAGACTGCCCGGAGCGCCCGGGAATCGGGCTGGTCTCCTGGTAGCGTGGGCGCTCCATGCTCCCGTGCTGCGGCAACAGGGGCATTTAGGCAACGAATGCCGTTTCGGCAACAGAAATCGCGAGACGATTCGGGGCCTTGACAACTGCTCCCCGGCTCGGCTACCATAGGGTCGCCGCACCGCAATGGCGGCAAGGCCCGGAAGACACAGGGACCGAGGGCCGCGAATGGCGCGCGCCTGGACTGCGAACACGTGATCCTCTGAGTGCGTGGATCCGGTCCCAATCGAGGCAGATAGACCTGGGGGGTAGCCAGAGATGAGAGCACTGGAAACCGTGCTGGGGTCGGTCGCGCCGGAAGAGGTGCGCATCTGCCTGCCGCACGAGCATTTCAACGTCCACGGTCCGAACGAAGCCAGCATCGGTATTCGGGATCATGCCCTCGCGGTGTTGGTGCCCCAACTTGAGGAACTGCGGGAACGCTACGACTGCAACGCGCTCGTCGAGTGTACGTCCGTCGCCAGCAACGGCCGCGACCTGGAGACCTACGCCGCGATCGCGCGGCAGGCCCGCTTCCACGTGATCGCTTCCACCGGCTTCTTCCTCTATGAAAGGACCTCGTGGTGGATGAAGGACGCCTCAGTCCAGGAGTTGGCGGAGCGCTGGACGCGCGAAGCCCGCCAGGGCATGGACGGGACGGGCATCCGGCCGGGGGTGTTGAAGGGCGCCTCGGGCATGGAGATCGGTGACCCGGGCCGGCCCCATCACGCCGAAGTCCGGACGTGGTTCGAAGCGCTCGCGCGCACCCACCATGCCACCGGCTTGCCGATCACGACGCACGCTTCCGGCCCGGCCTCCTGGCCGCAGTTCGCCGCTCTCACCGAGTGCGGCGTTCCACCGCGGGCCATTGCCGTCGGCCATGCCGACTTCCAGGGCAGCGTGGAGAACCTCCTGCCGGTCCTGGATCACGGCGGTTATGTGCTGCACAACTTCTGCGGCGGCTTCCAGCCGCGGCCTTTCGACGCGGCCATCCAGCTCATCAAGGCGCTGATCGACCGCGGCTACACGAACCAGCTCCTGATCTCCGTGGACGTGGTCTACTCGGCCGGTCGGAGATGCGACATGCTCACGCGCACCGGCGCTACCGGCGAGACGCCGCCGTGGCTGCGCGACTACCGCCACATCTTCACGCACGTGATTCCGCGCCTGGAGGAGATGGGCGTGACGCCCGCCCAGATCCGGCAGCTCTTCCACTGCAACCCCAAAGCCCACTTGTGCGGCCCGTGGTAGTCAAACCGGGCCGAGACGGAGCGACGGCCCCCGGGAAGCCAACGTCCACCTCTTGAGTCAGCGAGACACGTGCCCGTGCGCCTATACAACGCCTATTCGGGTTGGAGATGATCCATCGTCACGATCTCCTCGAGGAACACTCGCCGAATGGCGTCGTAGCCGCGCTCGTTGGGGTCCTCCAGGTTAGTGAAGTACCAGTAGTGGGGGTCCTCCCGGCGGTAGTAGGGGTTACGCCGGTCGCGGCAGTGGATGCCGTGGCCGAGGAAGGCGGCGTGGATGTCCACCAGATGAGCGCGCGGGAATGCGGCGCACTCCTCGGCGATGACGGCGTTGAAGGCGGTCAGCACCCGGAAACCGTCGGGCCAGGGCGGCAGGAGAAGGTGGGCGTGCTCGATGTCGCCGACTCCGTCGGTGGGGTCGTAGACGTTCGCCACGAACAGCTCGCAGCCGGCGGGGAACTTCCCGGCGATGCCGGAGAGGATGCCGCGCAGCCGCTCCCGATAGCGTTCCTTCCAGGCGAGCGCCTGGGCGTACGTGCAGCCGTAGGCGGCGCCGTCGCGCGGGGGCTTCCGGCCGTAGTCGTGGATCAGATCATTGCCGCCGCTGGTGATGACCGCGATGCCCCGAACGCCGGGGGGCGCCCGCTCGATGCGCGGTACCTGCCAGGCGAGGTGCTGATCCGAGGTCGTGGTGGAGACGGCCAGGTTGCGCGCCTCCAGGCGGGGGAAGACGTGCTTCAGGTCGCGGCCCGCCATGTCCCGGTAAGCCGCGTCGTCATTCTCCACCAGGAGATCGAAGTAGCCGTGCCCCGGCGCGGCGCCGAAGCCATCGGTGATGCTGTCGCCCACGCCGACCAGCCGCACCCGATCCCGCGACCAGACGCGCCGGAACGCCGCAGCCCCTACCGGAGGCCCGGCCGGCCCCGATCCCACCGGGTGCGGGAAGCGCCCGATTGCGTAGTGCCATGCCCCGCCGGCAAGGGCCAGGGCGGTGAGTGCCACCTGCCACCGCAGCGAGTACCACTTGCGCGTCCCGTGCATCCGGGGGCTCCTCAGCGATCACGGCGCGAGGCGTGACGAGCGGGCGCTCACCGGCGTGGAGCGCCCCCCGTCTGGCTCGTCACGCATCACCCTTCTCGGGCGACTGCCCGCGACTCACGCCGCACTCCGATCTCCACATTCCTCACTCTACTCGATCAGCGCCACGCACTCGATCTCCACCTCCAGGCCGGGGCGGGCGAGGGAGACGCCGACCGTGGAGCGCGCCGGGCGGTGGCTGCCGAAGAACTCGGCGTAGACCTGGTTCATGGTGGCGAAGTCGCGCTGGATATCGGTGAGGAAGACGGTGGTCTTGATCACCTTGTCCACCGACGAGCCGGCCTTCTCCAGGATCGCCCGGATGTTCTCCAGCGTCTGGCGCGTCTGTCCGGCCACGCCGCCGGGGGCGATCTCCCGGGAGCCGGGCGCGTAACCCACCTGGCCGGACACGAAGAGTTGATTGCCGACGCGCATGGCGCCGGACAGCGGAACCGTCGGGTGCGGGTTGATCATCTCCAAAGGCATGTTCTGCTTCTCCTTCACACGTCTCTTCGGCATCGGTGCCGCCGCCATCGCCAAGGGGGGCACGCGCAAGAACGCGCGCCCGGGGACAGCCGGTGGCGCGTCAACCACTCGTTCGGGAGAGGGCGCCCCGGATCCTCGTGCGGGCGAAGGGATTGATGTGTGACCAGCTCTTGACCCGGAGTGCGCCGCGTGCTATGCTACCGTCGGGACGTACCCAGGCTGGGACTGCGGCGGGCACGCGGCCGGTTTGTCCGGTTAGTGAGGGGAGCGCCATGATGAGCACTAGACTCCTGGCAGTATTGGTCGTGCTGCACCTGGCAGCGGGAGAGAGCACCATGGCAGTAGACATCGTGGCGGAGGGCAAGGCATCCTGCGAGATACGGATCGACGCGGCAGGCAGGGATTCCTCGGTGGTGTCTTTCGCGGCGCGCGAACTGCGCAAGTATGCTTCGCGCATGACCGGTGTGGCGCTGGAGATGGCAGCGCAGCCCGGTGGTCCCGCCATCTCCCTGGGCCTTGCCCGGGCGGCGGGCGCGGCCTTCGATGGCAACGACGCCTACACAGTGGTCGCCGAGGGCAACACCATCGAGATCCGAGGGGAGACCGAGCGAGGAGTTCTCCATGGTGTGTACGCTTTGCTCGAATACTGGGGGTGCCGGTGGTACGAGCACGAGGAGAAGGATCAGGTGGTGCCTGAGAGGAAGTCGCTTTCCTTCTCGGGCCGGATCGCATCAGCCCCCGACTTCCCGATCCGCTCGCTCCAGGTTGTGTGCTGGGACCTGAATCGCGTGGGACGCATCATTGATTGGATGGGCAAGAACCGCTACAACTGGATCGAGATGCTGGGAACCGACCTCTACGACCGCGAGAGTGTGAGGCAGGCTCTGCGGCAGCGGGGAATCGTGCCGATCATCTGCAGTCATACGTTGTCCAATGTCTTCGGCATCAAGGATTTCACCGAGACCCGGCCGCAGTTGTTTGCAGAGGTAAAGGGCGTGCGAGGCAAAGTCGTCCCTTACAGGGCGTGCAGCACTCACCCAGAGGCAGCGGATCTGGTGGCTCGTAGGGTGGTCGGCCTGGTGCGCAAGTACCCGGAGATGAAGGTGATCGGTCTCACGCCGGATGACGGCAGCGGAGGCTGGTGTGAATGTGAGGGGTGTCGCCGGATTCAGCCGGAGGGCAGGGACCCACCGACCAATACTGGCATTTCGTCAAGAATGTGATGGAACGCGTCTGGAGGGAGCTGCCGCACCTTCAGGTGCTCGTGTGGTCGTGCTACGCGGACTATCGAGAGCCCCCGGTGAAGGCGGCGAACCTGATCCCCGCCGACCGTCTCTGGCTCACGATTGATGCCTATACGAGGTGCTGTACTCACGAGAGCGAATTGCAGAAGTCAGGGAACCAGAGGATTCTAGGTACCCCATGTCGAACATGTGTGTGATAAACGCACGTTCAGGAGGTGCCTATGGCATGGAGTATATCAGGTTTC
>JACQGM010000324.1 GCA_016199585.1 Armatimonadota bacterium | reverse complement strand
GACGAATCGTCCTCGTCGTCGTCCTCGGCTCGGCGGGGCTCCGAGGACGAGGACGACAACGATTCGTTCTCATTCCTAACCGAAGAGGTTATGAAGGGAACCGGCGCCCGGCGGCGAAGTTCCCACTTCGGAGGTACTACACCGGGCTTTGAGTAGGGACCCCCGGGGGCCGACCTGTGGAGACGAAACGGCGCGTCCTCGTTGCCGACGACAGCGCCATCACCATCACCATCGCAATCGCACGAGGGATACTGCGATCCGCCGGCTATGAAGTACTGACGGCGGCCGACGGGCTTGCAGCGATGAATCTGGCTCTGCGCCAGGTGCCGGATCTGATCATCGCCGACGTGGAGATGCCGGAGATGACCGGGCTGCAGTTGATCCGCCTGCTGAAGGGCGATCCACGGACGCAGAGTATCCCCGTGCTGATCCTGAGCGGGCACACCGAGCAGTACGAGCAGTTCTGGGGCCGCGAGACGGGCGCCGACGACTACGTGCTCAAGCCCTTCTCCCCCGAGACTTTGCTGGGGCGTGTCGCCATGCTCCTCGAACGGCACGCCGCCGGGCCGCGCTCCCGCCCCTCGCCGGACATGGCCGACACGTCTCCGGCTGAGGCTCTGGAGCGAATCAACGCATCGCTGGAGCGCCGCCTCTTCGCCCTGACCGTGATCCAGGACATCACCGAACTCGCGGCTACCACCCACGGCGAGCGGAACATGGTCGCCGCGCTGCTCGAGCGCCTCTCGCGCCTGCTGGATTTCACCGCCGCCGTGGTTTCGCTCGCTCAGGGGGGCCATACCTACCTCCTGGTGCGACGAGCGATCCATCCCGCTGCCGTCGAGTCCCTGCAAGCATCGGTGGGCAGCGCGCTGCCGGCTCCTGATGGACCCCGCCCGGCGCCAGCGCTGCTGGGGGGCATGGATCTCATCGCCGCCAGCGCCGCCTCGGGCGCGCCCGCGCTCCTGCTCTTGCCCCTGCGCGTCTCCGGTCAGGTGCTGGGAGGCCTGGGCATCGCGCGCGAGGCGGAGCGGCCCTTCCGCGAGCCGGAGCGCGAGATCCTCGACCTGGTCGCCGGTCAGGCGGGTCTCGTGCTGGACCACGCGCGTCTGGAGGAGGTCGAGCGCGCCCATGCCGACGCGCTTCGCCGGCAGGCGGACGAGCTGCGCCTGATGAACGAGCAGCTCGCGGCGGTCTCCGTGACCGACGGCCTCACCGGCCTCTACAACCGGCGCTACCTCGACCAGCGCCTGACGGAGGAGGTGGCGCGCGCCCGGCGCTATGGCCTTCGCCTGGCCTGCCTGATGGTGGATATTGACCACTTCAAGCAGATGAACGACCGCTTCGGTCACCAGCAGGGCGACCAGGTGCTGCGCGCCACCGCGGACGTGCTGCGCACGACCGCCCGCACGTCCGACGTGGTCGGGCGGTATGGGGGCGAGGAGTTCTGCGTGCTCGCCCCGGGCGCCGACACAACCGCCGGGGTGATCCTGGCCGAGCGCATCCGCGCGGGCGTCTCGGAGCGCGCGTTCTCCTTCGGCGACCAGACGGTGCGTGTTACCGTCAGCGTCGGCGTTGCCGAGTGCCGTGGGGACAGCACGCCGGAGGGTCTCATCGCGGAGGCGGATCGCGCGCTCTTCGCCGCTAAGACTGCCGGCCGAGACCGCGTCTGCTCCGCCCCGGACGCCGCGGCGACGCCTCGTCAGCACGCAGGGGGGGCTTCGGGCTGACGCGGCCGCGCGCCGCACCCGCGCGCGGTCAGGGCGCCGCGAACACCAATCTCCCCAGGCGGCGAATGTCGCCGTAGGTGACGGCCCAGACGCTCTCTTCGGCACCGCTCTGACGCACGAAGTTGGCGCCCCATTCCCGGTCCGGCTCGGGAACGGGGAGGAGGTCACCGAGCGCCAGGGACATCTCGCACTCCCAGACCCCCTCCCCCGCCCGGTGCGCCCACTCCCAACCGAGCCGCGGCGCGGAGTGCCCTCGCCGCGATTGGAGCGCGGCATAGCGCCTGCCCGTGCCCGCCAGGAAGAGCTCCAGCTTCGCGTCGCCGAGCGGCGCGGGGTCGAGGATGATGCCGATGGCCTGCTCCTCCGGGGATCTTCCGGCGAGGTGGCAGCGCGCGGCCACGTAGAGCCGGCCTCCGGCGCCGCCGAGGTAGAACTCCGTCCGGACGCTTGCGTTCCCCAACCCGTTCCCGCGGCGCTCGGGCCGGACGACCGCGGCTTCCGCCCACTCCCCCTCGCCGATCCGGCCATCAATCGTCGGCGGCACGGGCAGCACCGGGCACAGCGCGCGCGGCGGCGCCGGCCAGACCTCCGGCGGCCAGAGCGGCCGGCGTGTCAGCACCTTCCGTCGCCCATCCTTCTCGACGGTGATGGTCACCGACGACGCAGAGAGCGCAACCTCGCGCGCGCCCGCCGGAGCCTCCTTTCCATCCACCTCAACGCTCGCTCCCGCTTCCGCAGCGATCCGCAGCCGCGGCTCGCCCGCCTCCGTCCCCGCCGGGACGAGGGCGACGGCGGCTCGCGGCGGCTGCTCACACGCCTCGATCTCATCCAGCAGATCGCGGCGGGCGCGCAGCAGCGCCCCCGGGTCGCGGCAGAACCAGCGCTCCGACCCGACCAGCCGCCGGCAGTAGCTCTCCACCACGCCCCGCGCGATGCCCTCCGCGTCCGGGATGCCCGCGGCGTCCAGCGCCTGCCGCGTCCGGTCTCGCAGCAGCCACAGGCACTCGTAGTCTTCCAGACCATCGCGAATCGTTTGCAGGCGGATGCCGGGGAACGGCTCGGCGCTCCCGTAGGGATCCCCGGGGTAGAGCAGGAGGCCGTCGCCGCTGCTGCCCGCCAGGCTCGCCACGTCCTGGTAGGGATCCTCCGACCACCCGTGTACCTGTGAGTAGACGAACCCGGTGATGCCATACAGCCCCTGCATCCAGGCGAGGATACGGTGGGCCACCGCGTCGTCGTCCACCAGCCAGGTGGGGTACGGGTGGCGGGGCACGCACATCGTGTACCACCACGTCTCTTCTCCGGCGTCGCGCCGCTCCTGCAGGAGCCGGTGGTCCAGGTACCCCAGCCCGAAGGTGTCGCCGATGTCCGGGCACCAGATGTCCACCGCGCCCGCGAGGTCGGGGGTCGGGAAGAGCGTCAGCAGCCGGCGCAGGGAGGGATCGGCCTGGCGGACCTGCTCCGCCAGCGCCTTCACGTCGCCGTACTGCTCCGCGCGCGGCTCATCGAACTGGTAGTAGAAGGTCCGGCCGAGCGCCCCCAGACCGCGGAGCGCGTCCACTTCGCGGCGGAAGCGGTCGGGATCGTCACTCACCCACGGCAGGCGGAAGGCATTGAGCCGGGCATCGCCGACGAAGCGCCGGATGTCGGGGGATGAGAGAGGCACCGGGAGGTCGTAGGGGCAGATGCGGTAGTCGAGCAGGAAGCGGAAGTAGCGCTCCTTGAGCGCCTCCCATTCCGGCATTCCCGGCTTCAGCGGCGGCCGGCCCTCGCGGAAGTGCCGGTTGCAGTACTCCCGGATGGCGTCGTAGTAGAGGCCCGCGGTCGCCCCCTGGTGGTTGGCGGCCGGCAGGAGGATGTCGCGCACCCGGAGCTGCACGCGCACTCGCGCCAGGGGACCGCGCGCGCTCCGCACGGTGAGGCCGCCGACGTAGCGGCCCGGCGATGCCGAGGAATGCACTCGAACGGTGATCCAGAAGGGAAGGTTGCAGCCCCTGGCCGCCCGGGCGCGGCGCAGCACCCGCATCGGGATCAAGGCGTCGGGCCACTTGCGCGGCTGCGCGACGGCGTTCCCCGAGGGGCGGGCGATGAAGACGTAATGCTCGCGGAAGACCTCGACGGCGCTCGCGGGGATGAGGGCGCCCCCGGCGCCGCGCAGGTCCTCCGTCTCCACCGCGATCCCGTCCACGCCGCGCTCCTCGGCGCGCACCACCACCTGGAACGACTCCCACTCCCCGCGGCACGCATCCAGGCTCACGGCGAGGGAGTCCTCCGGGGGGCTGTCGGGGAACACCTTCGTGAGCGGCCCTTCCGTCCAGACGCGAACCCCCGCCGTAGCCGCCCCCGCCCCCACGAGCGCCAGGGCGGCAACCACCAACCCCCGACAGATTGCCCGGAGCGCCCGAGCATCGGGCCGCAGCTTCCCAAACCGCCTTCGACCTCCGGCCCGGAGCGCCCGAGCATCGGGCCGGGTCGCCGCCTCTCCCATGCGGTGCATCCGCCCCTCGCGCATTTGCGATCCCACACTCTGCGTGATCTTCGCCGCGCCCGGGCATTGCTCCTGGCGGACACCGCCCTCAAGCTCGCGCTTCCGCCCGCAGCCGCCACACCATCGCCATCGCCTCCCGCACAATCTGCCCCGACATCTTCGATTGACCCTCGACGCGGTCGCGGAAGGTGATCGGGATCTCGCGGATGCGCATCCCTGCGCGGTGACAGCGCCAGGTCATCTCTATCTGGAAGCCGTAGCCGTTGGCCCGAATGCCATCCAGTTGGATGCCCTCCAGGGCACGGCGGGTGAAGCACTTGAAGCCGCCGGTCAGGTCGCGAAAGGGCAGGCCGAGGAGAGTGCGGGCGTACAGGGAGCCGCCGCGGCTCAGGAGGCGGCGGCTCCAGGGCCAATCGGGAGTGGCACCGCCCGGGACGTAGCGCGAGCCGAGGACCACGTCGGCGCCCGCTGCGGCGGCGAGGAAGCGGGGCAGGTCATCCGGGGCGTGCGAGAAGTCGCCGTCCATCTCAAAGAAGAACTCGTAGCGCCGCTCCAGCCCCCAGCGGAAGCCGGCAACGTACGCGGTCCCCAACCCTTGCTTTCCGGGGCGGTGGATCACATGGACGCGGCCGCCGCTCTCGCGCGCCAGGGAGTCCGCCAGCCGCCCCGTGCCGTCGGGCGAGTCGTCGTCAACGACCAACAGATCGACCGGAGCGGCCCGGAGCACCGCCGACGCCAGCCGCGCCAGGTTCGCGTACTCGTTGTAGGTCGGGGTAATGACCAGCGCCCGCATGCGTTCCCCTCCGGGGGCGGCGGCACATCTGCCAGGGCCAACACGTTGGTTCGCCCCTACAGCGCGATCCGGCGCGGATGGCGCGCCCCCGTGCGAGTTCCGCAAGATCCGGGCCGGAACTGCCACGTCGCCGCGGGCAGTTGCGCACAGCCCCCCGATCTGCTATGCTGGATGGGAGGGGGGGAGGTGCGGCACCGGAGTGGGACGTGAGGAACCGGCCATGCAAGGGGGTGGGCTGGTTGATGGCGGCGGAGCCCCGTCGGCGGAGACGATCGCGCGGGTGCGGGAGGCGCTCCTCGCCTGGTATGCTGCCAACCGCCGGGAGCTGCCCTGGCGCGGCGACCCGGATCCCTACGCCGTGTGGGTCTCCGAGGTGATGCTGCAGCAGACGCAGGTGCGCGCGGTCGTCCCCTACTTCGAGCGGTGGATGGCGCGCTTCCCCAACGTCCAGGCGCTAGCAGAGGCGCCGCTGGAGGATGTCCTGCGCTGCTGGGCCGGCCTCGGCTACTACGCTCGCGCCCGCCACCTGCACGCCGCCGCGCGGCAGGTGGTGGCGCGCCACGGCGGCGCGCTCCCCGCCGACCCGGATGCGCTCCGCGCCCTCCCCGGCATCGGGCGCTACACCGCGGGCGCCATCCTCAGCATCGCCTTCGGGGTCGCCGCGCCGATCCTCGACGGCAACGTGATGCGCGTCCTCTCGCGCCTCTTCCTGGTGGAGGGGGATCCGAAGCGGGGAGCGGCGCACCGTCGCCTGTGGGATCTCGCCGAGATGCTGGTGGCGGGCGAGCAACCGGGCGAGCTGAACCAGGCGCTGATGGAGCTGGGCGCCACCGTGTGCGCGCCCGAATCCCCGGAGTGCGCCCTCTGCCCCCTGGCCGCCGGATGCCGGGCCCGAGCGGAGGGTCGCGCCGCCGGGCTGCCGCAGTTGAGTCCCGCTCCGGCCACGGTCTACCAGGAGCACGTGAGCGCCGTCATCCGTCACGATGGCCGGGTGCTCCTGGCGCAGCGCCCGGAGGGCGCGCTTTGGGCCGGCCTCTGGGAGTTTCCCCGCGCCGTGCGCCGATCCGCGGAGGACCTGGACGCCTGCGCGCGGCGCGCCGCGCGTGAGGCCGTCGGCGTGGCGATCGCGGTGGGCGGGCGCGTGGCCGTCGTGCGCCACGCGGTGACGCGCTACCGGATCACCCTCCACGCCATCGCCGGCCACGTGGTCGAGGGCCGTCCGGAGCGCGCCGGCTGTGCCGACTGGGGATGGTTCGAGCCGGACCAGGCGGAGCGCCTCCCCCTCCCCGCGCCGCAGGCGCGCATCCTGCGGGCGGTCCAGCACGGCCACTCGTGTTGACCATTTCGCGCGCCCCGTGCTACAATGGGGCAGCGCCCTACCGGCGACTTCCTCAAGGAGAATGGTAGACAGGGTGAGTGACGTTTTCCAGGTGCTGCGTGAGCGGGGCTACGTGGCCCAGACTTCCGACGACGACGCGGTAGCGCAGCTCCTCGCCGGCCGCACCACGATCTACGAGGGTTTCGATCCCACGTCCGATTCCCTCACCATCGGGCACCTCCTCTCGCTGATGGCGATGCGCCACCTGCAGCAGGCCGGGCACCGCATCCTCTTCCTCCTCGGCGGCTTCACTGCCATCGTCGGCGACCCGACCGGCAAGTCCGAAACCCGGCAGTTCATCACTCCCGAGGACGTCCGCGCCAATGGCGAGGCGATCCGCCGCCAGGTGCAGGCCCTCGGGCTGGTGGACTTCGAGCACCCGGAGAACCCGGCGCTCATGCTCAACAACTTCGACTGGCTGGAGATGAGCCTGTCCGATTACATGCTCCACGCGGCGCGCTACTTCAGCGTCAACCGCCTGCTCACCCACGAGACTTACCAGGACCGCCTGGCGCGCCAGGAGCACCTCTCGCTGATGGAGTTCCTCTACTCCACCTTGCAGGGCTACGATTACCTTCACCTCTACCGCGACCACGGCTGCCGCCTGCAGATCGGCGGCAACGACCAGTGGCGCAACATCCTCGACGGCATCGAGTTGATCCAGCACGTCCTCGGCGAGCAGGCCTATGCCCTCACTTTCGAGCTGCTGCTGGACCCGTGCGGCCAGAAGATGGGGAAGACATCCACCGGCACGCGCGTCTGGCTCGAGCCGGCGCGCACCTCGCCCTTCGAGTACTACCAGTACTGGGTGAATGCGCCGGACCAGGACGTGGAGCGCAACTTCAAGGTCTTCACCTTCCTGCCGCTCGACGAGATCGCGGCGATCCTGCGCGGCCACCCGCGCGAGGCGCAGCACCGCCTCGCCTTGGAGGCCACGAGGATCGTCCACGGCGAGCAGGCCGCCCGCCGCGCGCAGGCCGACTCGCGCGCCGCGTTCGCGCCGGAAGCCGCCCTCCCCGAGGATGTGCCCACCGTCACCCTCTCCGATGCGGAGCTGGCCGCCGGCGTGAAGCTGGTCGCCGCCCTGGGCGACAGCGGCGTGGTCAAGTCGCGCGGCGAAGCGCGCCGCCTCATCCAGCAAGGGGGCGTGCGCCTGTGGGACGAGCGCGTCGCCGACACCGACCGCACGCTGACCTCCGGCGACTTCCGCCAGGTGGATGGCGTCCGCGCCGCCCTCCTGCGCGCCGGCAAGGGGAAGGTGCTGAAGGTGGTGCTGGGATAGCGTTCAACGTTCAACATTGGACGTTCAACGTTCAACGTTGGGCGAGGCCGAACACGGAACGTTGAACGCGAAACATTGAACGCGGAACGTTGGCCGCGGAACGTTTGGCGCCTGCCCCGCGAGGGTATAAGAGAGTTGCCGGTCGCCTGGGCGCATCGGAGCGCTGTGGCAATCCCGAATCGCCGGGAGGCCGCCAACCAGGCTGGCCATCAAGGCACCAGGATGCCGCCCTGAGCGTCCGGGGGAGGAGGAGCCATAGCGCAAGACAATCCCGAGATTGTGAGGGCACGGGAAGCGCAGGGACGGATCTGAGTTCCGCGGTTAGCCTCTGCGACTCCTGTGCCCTCAACCACGCAGGGCAGACACTTGGGTCCGATCAAGGGCGCTGCAGCGGTACCGAGACCAACGGGGTGACGCCCTGGTTCTACCCAGGCTCGCCCTCTTGGTGCAGTCCACGAGGGATCCGGGCATCATGCCCACTCGGGCCTCTCTTCTGGCAGCCACGTGAGCCACAACTGGGCCAGGATGTCGTCGTACCCTCCAGTCCACAGCGACACGAACGGTTCACCACGTGCCTCGCAGTCCTGGTTGATGAGATAGCGCCGTAGCACCTCGATCTGCCAGAGCCCCACACGGCGGTAGAACGTGACGAGGGGGCCATCTCTCAGATACCACACGAAGCCCGGAGCGCGGGAAGTCGCGTCGCAGCAGCGACCGGCATTGCTCCACTCGCTGGTTGATGATCTCCAGATCGGGCAATGTGGCCACTTCCTCGACGTACCCAGCGTTCCAGACCCAAGCAGGGAGCTCGCGCACCTCCCAGAGCCCGTACCGGTAGTCCGTTATTGTCTTGCAGCGAGCCTCGATGAAGGCAAGCGGATGCTCGTACGTGACCACACGACGACTGAGCCAGTCGGAGATCGACCCATCCCCGTTGAACTCCACCTCCGCCCGATCCTCTGCGATGAACCTTCGGATCGCACCCAGCAGCGTCTCCTCGCGGATCAAGGTGAACCTGCGGGAGCTGTAGACGGCATAGTGCCTCGTCACATCCAACACCCCCATGCCTGCGGCTCTTCGTACCCCGCTCACGCTACGGTACGGGCGGATCGTCCCCCACCCAGCAGACATAGGCGGCCCAAGTGTTCTGCGCCAAGCCGCTACGCAGACGCTCGTCCGTTTGCCCATGCCGTGCCGCGCGCCCGCGAAGTTGGTAGAGGACCGACTGACCTACATCCGTCAGAACAAGCTCTGCCATCGTCCTCTCCTCAACAGCACCCCGCGAACACCGCGCCGCTCTCCGTCAGCACGTCCTGCGCCAGCGAGGCGGCGGCGTCTCCGTCGCCCGGGGTGAAGACGACGGCGCCGTGGTCGGATCCGAGTTCCACCAGGCACGTTGAGTCCCCGGCGGCCACATGGTAGCGCACGAGCGCCCCCTCGGCCTCCGCCGGCCCGATGGCAGGGTGCGCGCCCAGCGCGGCCGCGATCTGCGCGCGGTCCTCCGGCAGGAACTGGAACACCAGGTGCTTCCGTACTCCCATCGCTCCCACTATAGCACCCGCTCGGGGCTCCTGTCAAAGGCGCGCTCACGTTTCTTCCCTCCCCCGGTTGGGAAGACTGTGACTGGTACAGGGGGGAGCCTGACCAGGGGGGTGTCTAACATGAGGAGTTGGTCGAAGCGGTGGCCGCTGCCGGGAACAGCGGTTGTTCTGGGTCTCGGGATCGCCGCCGGGCGCGCATCGGCGCCGGTCGGGCAACCGAGCGCGCATGCGGCCGCCGGCTCGGAGCAAGCACAGGTGATCGCGGCAGCGCGGGCCGTCTATCCCAGCGTTGTCGGCGTCTCGGTCAGGGCCGACCGCGGCGAGGGCAGCGGCTCCGGCGTCATCGTACGTCCGGACGGGATGATCCTCACCAACAATCACGTGGTAGCCAGCGCCAAGGAGCTGAAGGTAGCCCTGGCGGACGGCCGGGAGCTGGACGCGCGCGTCGTCACCACCGATCCGATCTCGGAGCTGGCGCTCATTCAGGTGAAGGCAGAAAACCTGCCGACGGCGGCGCTCGGCGACTCGGATCGGCTGCAGATCGCGCAGACGGCGATCGCCATCGGGAACCCCCTCGGGTTCGCGCGCACCGTCACCGTCGGTGTTGTCAGCGCGGTGGACCGAACCGTGCCCGACGAGCGGGCGGATCTCTTCAACCTCATCCAGACCGACGCCGCGATCAACCCGGGCAACTCCGGCGGCCCGCTGGTGGACATCGAAGGCCGGGTGATCGGCATCAACACGCTGGTGGTGCGCGGCCCGGTCGGGGGCGGCGGCCTGGGGTTCGCCATCCCGATCAACACGGCCAAGGACGTGATGGCCGACGTCGAGCGCTACGGGAGGGCGATCCACCCCTGGGTGGGGATCCGCTACAATGAGATTGACGCGACGGTCGCGCGGGAGTTCCGCCTGCCGGTCGAGCAGGGCGTGCTGGTGGTGAGCGTGGCCCGCAACAGCCCCGCCGCCACGGCCGGCCTGAAGGAAGACGACATCATCGTGGCCGCCGACGGGAAGAAGATCGAGGGCGGCGGTGACCTGCGCCAGGCGATCCGCCGCAAGGGCGTGGACCAGACGATCTCCCTCAGCGTCCGCCGCGGCGAGCAGGCGCTGGAAGTGCCGGTGCGCCTCGCGGCCCGGCCCGCGGAGGAGTGAGGGGCACAGGGAGCGAGCCTTGGAGCCAATGACGCCGGCCACGGAGCCGCGCCGAGGGGCATGGAAGAGGAGGCACCGGGCCGTTCCTCGGGCCGCCCCGTGCCCTTCCGCGCGATTCCGTGGCTGGCGACGGCTCGTGCCGGCCCGTTCACTGCACCAGGCGCCGCTGCAGGCGCCAGATCGCCAGCCATCCCATCGCGGCCGTGAACGCCCCGATGAAGAGGAGGTCCCACGGGAGTGCCGGAGTGACCGTGAGGAAGTCGAGGGCGCGGGCGAGCCGCACCGAGTGGGTGAGAGGGAAGACCTCCGCCAGCCGGCGGAGGACGCCCGGCAGCTCCTCAATCGGGAAGACCACGCCGGAGAAGAAGAACATCGGCGAGAGCGCGCCCGTCAGGTAGAAGCTGAACTGATTGATGCTGGTCACGAAGGAGGTGACCACCAGCGACATGGCGGCGAACATGACGCCGGTGAAGAACCCGATCAACGGTGAGAGCAGCGACCCGGGCAGCGGCAGCACGCCGACGAGCGCCATGACCGTGACCACGGCGAAGGAGAAGAAGAAGCCCTTCGTGCCGGCCCAGAGGATCTCCCCCACCAGGAGGTCGCGCGCGGTGATCGGAGCCGCCATCATGCCGTCGTAGACGTGGTCGAACTCCAGGCGGACGAAGGTGCTGTAGGTACACTCGAAGGCCGCGGTGTACATGGCGGCGGTCATCGGCAGTCCGGTAGCCAGGAAGGTGAGGTACGACATCCCGCCCATCTCGGAGATGTAGCGCCCCAGCCCCAGCCCGATGCCGGCCAGGAAGATGAGCGGCTCCAGGAAGGGCGGCAGGCCGTTACTCACCAGGTCCCGGGTGTAGACGCGGAAGTGCCGGTACCAGACGGCGGAGAGGCGCCACGGCAGGCTCGGAAGACCGCTTCTGTCACTGGAGGGCATTGAGCGTGCTCCCGGTTGCTTTCAGGAAGAGGTCTTCCAGGTTGGACGGTCGCAGGTGATAGTCCCCCGGCCCCAGGCGCTCCCCCGCGCGCAGCAGCCCCGCGTCGTCGCTGCTGTAGACGCGCACGACCCCGCCGCTCTCCTCGATGCGGGTGCCCGGCGCGGGCAGGTGATCCCGCACGCGCTCGAACGCCTCGCGGGTGTAGATCTCCAGCACGTAGGGCTCGATCTCGCGGCGGACCAGCGCCTGCGGGTTTCCCTCGACCACGCGCTCCCCGCGGTTCATGATGAAGACGGTATCGCAGATCTGGAAGGCCTCCTCCATGTAGTGCGTGGTGAGGAGGATCGTGAGGCCCTGGCGCTTCAGGGCGCGCAGCTTCTCCCAGATGAGGTGGCGCACCTGGGGGTCGAGGCCGGTGGTCGGCTCGTCCAGGATGAGGAGACGCGGGTTGTTGAGCAGCGCCCGGGCGATGACGAGGCGACGCTTCATGCCGCCGGAGAGGTGGCGGATGCGGACCGCGCGCTTGTCGGCAAGCTCCGTGAACGCCAGCAGCGCATCAATGCGCTCCGCCGCGCGGCGGCCCGTGAGGTGGTAGAAGCGCGCGAAGACCTGCAAGTTCTGGGTCACGTTCAGCTCTTCGTCCAGGTTGTTCTCCTGGGGCACCACGCCCGCGACGAACTTGATCGCCAGCTCGTCCCTCTCCGGGTCGTGGCCGAAGACGCGGATCTCGGAGGGCGGCTCCCGGTCGCGGCGGCTGACGCCATAGACCATGCGCATGAGCGTGGTCTTGCCCGCGCCGTTGGGACCCAACAGCCCGAACGACGACCCCTCCGGCACGCTGAAGCTGACGCCGTTGACGGCCTTCACCGCGCCGAAGCTCTTGTGAACGTTGCGCGCCACGATGACGGCACCGCCTGCGATCACTTCAGGCAGCACTTCTTATACTTCTTGCCGCTCCCGCAGGGGCAGGGGTCGTTGCGCCCCACCTTCGGGGTCTCGCGGCGATAGGGGATACCGGGAACCGCGGCCGGTGCCTCCTCCTCTTCGTCGTCGTCTTCGTCGTCCCAGAGGTCGTCTTCCTCCATCCCCTCGAACTCCGCCGCCTCGCAGCGGTCCTCCACGGCCTCCTTCGCGGTCTCGAAGTCCTCGAAGAGCGGGTCCTGCTCGCTCTGGATCTCATTACCGAGGCGCTCGATCAGCAGGTCGGCCTCTTCGAGTGGCGCCGCGTCGGCGAAGGCGATCCAGGCGGCGCCGCGCGTCGCCGGGTCCGGCGAGTCGAGCAGCTCCCGGATCCGCTCCAGGCCGCCGGGCGGCTGCGTCAGCCCGGTGGTGATGATGGCGGCGCGGCGCACCCGCGGGTCGGGGTGATCCAGGCGGCCGCGGATCTTCCCCTCGATGCCCTCGGCGTCCCGGGTGAACCCGACGGCGTGGAGCGCCGCGGCCAGAATCGCCGGCTCCTCCGCATCCAGGTAGGGAAGGATGGCCTCCCCGGCCTCGGGGTCCTCGCTCAACTCCCCCAGTCCGACCACCGCGGCCGCGCGCACGGTGGGGTCTTCACTCTCGTCGGCCGCCAGCCGCCGGAACGTCGCCACGGTCTCATCGTGGTAGGTGGGCGTCACGGCCTCCTCGTCATCCTCCTGCTCATCGAGCCCGCCGAGGACGCTCGCCGAGTAGGCATCAATGGATGCCAGGGCGTCGACAATCTGCGCTTTGACGGCCGGATCCGGCTCCCGTGCGAGCCGGTCGAGCAGTATCGGAGCGGGGGTCCACTCCGCCGCGAACACCGGCATCAGATCCGCCGCGCGCAGGCGCACGTTGGCATCGGGGTGCTCCAGCAGCCCGATCGCGCACTCGACGTCCTCTTCCGTCAGCCCGTCTGCTGCCCGGTCCAGGATACCTTCGAGTTGGCCGAGCGCGTGGTCGCGATCCAGTGGCTCTTCCATGTTACGTCTCCTCCGATCCCCGGGGAACGTGAGCCTGCCTGCCACCCCCGGAAACGCAATCGAGGAACGGGGCGGCCGTTCCTCGATTGCGCTGCTGAGGTGAGAGGGGGCTTTCGCGGCCCCGGGGTGCTACTTCTTCACCAGCCCCCGCTGGATCACCATCTCGGCGATCTGCACCGCGTTGGTCGCGGCGCCCTTACGGATGTTGTCGGCCACCACCCACAT
>JACQGM010000318.1 GCA_016199585.1 Armatimonadota bacterium | reverse complement strand
TCCGGCGTGCTGTGACCCGGGGTCTGCCGAACACTTACCTCAAAGAGGTATGTGGACATCGCGGGACCCCTCTCTGTCAGCCTTCCGCTGGACTACGTCGGCCCGGCTAGAGAGACCTGGCAGGCCATCGCGATGCATACACTGTCGTTGGCAAACAGGCTCGATTCCCTAGAGCACCTCGGCGCCGACCCTCGTGACTATGACCCGGCGCAGTCCCACTCATTGGGGGATTTCCTGCGGCGCATCTCCCATGATTTCAACGCACAGGTCCAGCGGCTCCGCCAGGAACTTCGGCGTCCGGTCCAGTTGGTGATAGCGATAGCATCCGATGCTGGGGAGCCAGGCGTCCTGTCCCAGCTTACTACAAGCGCACGCTACGGTCTGCTCGATGGCCATGCTCTCGTTTCGGTCACGAACCAGAGTGAGATCGGGCGTTGGTGGGAAGAGCGGCGCGGTCTCCTTACCCGGGCAATAGTGCAACTCGACGCGCATGCGGTGTGCTTGCCGCCGGCAGCATCCGCTTCGTGCATCCGCAACTTCACGGAGTCTATGCCGGTATTCGACGAGGTGGGCTACGTCCGTTATGGCCCCGCCCAGGGCGCTCGCGATCTGCAGAGGTCTGATCTCGGCAAGATCGTCCTGGGAGTACCAATTGCGCGCTTCGAGCAGCGGGGAACTCCGGCCAAGGAGGCAACCGCTGCCTTCCAGTTGCTCTCCGAGCGTGGGTTCAACCTGGGAAGGGGCAAGCCCCTGAACCAGGTGATGGCGGAGGCAATGAAGCGACTGCTGGCGGACAACAACCTGCGGTTCGAGAAGGTACTCAGCGAGACCCAACTGGAGTTCTGCCGACTCATCCCCGACAACTCGATCTATCTGGATGACAAGGTACTGTGCGTTGAATATACTTGGCGCAAAGGCGACTTCGTTGTGCCGGGCAAACGAGCAGAGGTCGCACAGTACATCCTCTCCAAGCTACAGCACTATGTGCGCAAACTGGGGTGGACGGATGCGTGATGACACGGGGAAGGCGTCATGCCGTGGGGCATAGCGGGCGCTGGCCCGGAAACCGAGATGCCTCGTGGACCCGCGCGGAGAGAGACTGGGTGTCTGCATCGAACGCGGCGACGCCCCCAGGGGAACTGCGCACGCGTGAGCGGCTTGCCCCAGCGTCCGCCGGAAGCCCCCACCCCTCACGCGCCTCATCCTCCCCCAGCGCCGCCAGCACCTCCTCCTGCGTCCGGTAGGCCCCCCGCCTCGTCCGCTCGCGGATGCCCCCGCACGCATCCCACAGGCGCGGGCTGCGCTCCACGAGCAGCTCCATCGCCTCGTCGTCCGGCGGGAGCAGGGCGAAGTCGCCCGACTCGATGGTCTGCAGGACGGACGTCTCCTCGGGTGCCTCGCCGCGCGGATTCCCGGGGTGTTGCTCCATGCGCTATCTCTGCTTCACGATCCGCACCGCCGTCTCGCTGGCTACCGCGAAGGCATTCGGGATCTCGGCGGCGTACCCGGACAGCAGGCGGTCCAGGACAGCGATCTTGTTCGCGGCGCGCTCGTCCGCCAACCGCAGAAGGACGACGCCGTGGTGCCTCTCGCCACGCAGGAAGATGCGCTCGCCAAAGCCCTTGTCGTTCGTCACCAGGATCCAACCCTCGGCCTGGGCCTTGCGCAGCACCTCTCCGTCCGGTATGCCGCGCGCCTGCTCGTAGACGGAGAGCACTTCATGGCCCGCGCCGATGAGGTGGCCGGCGACGGCAGGACCGGTGCATTCGTCAACCAGGAGACGCATTCAGGCGGCCGCCTTCGTGAGCAGGAGGAACGCGGCGCTTTCCAGGGCCGCTTCGGCGAACGCCAGGCAGGCGCGAATATCGTCCCGCTCAAGCCCCTCGTATTCGTCCAGGATCTCCCGCGCGGTCGCGCCCCGCGCCAGCAGGCCGAGACGAAATCCGGGTGTGAGCCTCAGCGGTCTCTGTGTGGGGGGTTCTCTGCGTCTCCCGATCCCTCTTGGCGCTCGCGGCCGCGGTTGCGCGAACGGGTCCCGCGGGCTATAATGGGGGCGGGAGATGAGCGCAGTGCAGCTCGAGGATTACTTCGACTTCCAGGCGCCCAACGACATCCGGATCAAGGGGCACCGCATCGGCATCGAAACGGTGCTCTACGACTACATCTTCCGCGAGCGCACGGCGGAGGAGATCCAGCAGCGCTGGAACACGCTGACACTGGAGGAGGTGTACGCCACGATCCTGTACTACCTGCGCAACAAGGAGCAGGTGACGCAGTACATCGAGGATTGGCTGGAGTGGAGCCACCAGGTACGGAAAGAGCAGGAGCGGAACCCGCCGCCCGCCATCTTACGGCTGCGCGAGCTGAAGAAGCAGCGCCAGCGGTCACAGGAGGCGGCATGAGCCAATTCCGCTTTCTGCTCGACGAGAATGTGGATCCTCCCTACCGCCGGCAGTTGCTTCGGCGCGAGCCCGAGATGGCCGTGCGCAGCATGGGAGAGCCTGGAGTACCCGCCCGCGGAACACCCGATCCGGAGATGCTCCTCTGGTGCGAGGAGTACTCGTACACGCTGGTGACCAACAACCGCCGATCCATGCCGGAGCACCTTGCATCGCACCTGGCATCCGGAGGGCATGTTCTCGGCGTGATCCAGCTCAATGACAAGCTGACCATCGGAGAGAACCTTGACGATCTGCTTCTGCACTGGGGAGCAGCCACTCCTGAGGAGTATTCAGACCGCGTGACCTACCTGCCTGTAACTGATTGAGAGTTGGATGGCTGATGACCCACTACATCTTCGCCTACGACCTGGAGAACCCGGAGGCGTGCGTGCGCGCCGCCCCGGTGCTCGCCCGCCTGCACGAGCAGCACGAGATCCCGGCCACCTTCTTCCTCCTCGGCCGGGTGCTGGAGCAGACGGGAGCGGAGCTGAAACCGATCCTCGACTCGCCGCTCTTCGACCTCCAGTCGCACACCTACGCGCACCAGATGCTGCGCGACAACCGGATGCACGGCCCCGGCGTTCCGCTGGAGGAAGTTCGCCGGGAGATCACCCTGGGGAAGCGGTGGGTGGAGGACACCTTCGAGCGCCCCTGCACCGGCACCCGCTCCGGGTGCGGCTTCTTCCGGGGCATGCGCGGGCAGAAGGAGCGACTGGCGATCATCGCCGAGGCGGGGATGCGCTACCTCAGCACCGACCTGCGCGGCCCGGCCGACTCCATCCCCTCCGGCCTGCAGCAGGCGTACGCCTACGCCGACGACGGCTTCCCCGACCTGCTGGAGCTGCCCGGGCATGGCTGGCACGACAACGTGCTGAAGGCGCCCCAGCAGTTCCGCCTCTGCCTCTCCTGGCCGCCGGTGCTCACCTGGGGCATTCCGAACCGCCCCGTACGCACGCCCGAGGAGGAGATGGCCGTCCAGCGCGTCTGGATTGACCGCGCGGCGATGCTGCGGCTCCCCTTCCTCTCGCTGGTCTACCACCCCCATTCCATCCACCGCCAGAGCGAGGAGTGCCGTATCGTCGAGCTGCTGATGCGCTACGTCAAGGCGATGGGCCTTCGCCCCACCACCTACACCGCCCTGGCAGAGAGTTACGCGGCGAACCCGGAGACCCTCCCCTCCCCCGACATCTGGCGCTGGGAGGACCAGGTGGCTCAGGGCAGGCTGGAGGTGGGTCTCGGGCGAGGCTGAGAGCCGGCGATGAACCGAATCGCGATCTTGCTGGACGAAGCGGACCTCGTCGCGCTGTGGTCCGCCGTGGTAGACGACGATGGCGAAGCCGCGCTCGCCTTCCTGCGGGAGCGCGTGCTCCCGCAGATCCCCACGCGCGGCACGGCCCCCTGCGACTCCACCCGCCTCAACCCCTACCTGCTCGGGCGGCGGCCGGGCCGCCCGGAACCGGACCCGTAGGGGCTACGTCCCGGTCTGCCCGCGCGCGCCCCGGCAGGCGAAGGCCACGCCCGCTGCCAGCAGACCCGCTCCGATCAGCCCGAGGAAGAGCCCGACCCGGAACGATGCCGGCTCGTAACGGAAGGAGCCCTGCCGCGCGCCCTCCGGGACCCGTACGGCGCGGAACACCTCGCGCGCCGGCTCGATACGGACCGGCTTTCCGTCCACGGCCGCCTTCCAGCCGGGGTAGCGCGCGTCCAGAAGGACGAGGGTGCCGCCGCGTTTGCCTTTCAGCTCGGCAGTGAGGCGGGTAGGCCCGGCGGCCGTCAACTCGGCCTCGCCGCCGGGCAGGGGATCGCCCGCGGGCGATGCCGCCAGGAACGCGCGCGGCAGCGCGTGCTTCGCGCGGTAGATGCGGACAGGACCATCCGCCACCAACTCGAACCGCTCGTCCGCGATCGGGTCGAGGGTCAACACGTAGCGGCACGCGAGGGAGGGGAACTCGGGAGCGGCGTACGCCTGGAAGAGGACCATGTTGCCGTTGGCCTGCGGGCTGGTTTCGCCGCCGGCCACGCGGTTGAGGAAGGACTTGTAAGAGAGCAGATAGAGGGAATCGTAGCCGTTCACGTCGTTCAGGCCGCTGGCGGTGGCGGAGTTGGGGGGGAGGATGGTGACGGGGTAGCGGTCCAGGCTCCAGCGAGGCGTCATCGCCAGGAACCGCGCCCCGGGGTCGAGCGCGCGCAGCGAGGCCGTGATCCCCGTCTCCGGGTACGCCATCTCCGGGGGCGCCGTCGCGTTCAGGCCCCAGCCGGCGGCCATCAGGTCGGTCGCCACGAGCCCCGGGAGGAGCACCCGGGCCAACCCCGGGGACAACCGGCCTGAGGTGGAGAGCCACGCCACCGCGCCGCCCAGTGCCAGCAGGCCGAGGAAGCCGGGCGCCAGGCCGGCGGCTGCCAGCGCCAGCGGTGCCCCTGCCGCCAGTCCCGCGCTCCAGCCCAGCCCCAGGCCGGTCGCCCCGATGACCCCCGCGGCCGCCGCCAGCACGCTCCCATCGGCGGGCACTTCGCCGCCGGTCCCCGCCGCTTCTCCACCCGCCGCGCCCCGGCGGCCGATGATCCCCTGTGCCCCGAAGGCCGCCAGCGCGGCGACGGCCACACTGAAGAGACACAGCATCCGTCCGGGCGACCCGAGGCTCCCCAGGCCGGGCACCACCGAATGGAAGAGCACCCCCAACGGCGTGCGGAATGACGCTGCCACCGCCGCGACGGTCAGGGCTCCGAAGAACCACGCGCGCCGCGCCGCGCCCGGGGGCAGGGCGGCCAGCCAGGCCGCCCGCCGCGAAGGGAATGCCGGCCCCAGGAGCGCCGCCAGCGCCAGGATCAACGGCAACACCCCGGCGTAGCCCACGAACTCCGCATAGTTGGCGGGGCCGAAGTACTCGCCGCGCGCCGGGTTCCCGAAGAACCCGGGCGCAAAGAGAACCACCGAGGCCCAGAACGGCAGCGCCTGGTGACGGTAGCTGCCGGAAGAGGGCATCAGCAGCGACCCGCCGCTGCGGTGGCTCATCCGCGAGAGCTCCAGCATCGGGAGCGCCTGCGGCATCGCCAGCAGCAAGGCGATCCCCAAGGGCACCCCGGCGCACGCCGCGAGCCCCCACACCCGGTCGCGCCACCCGCGGCCCTCGGGGAGGTGCGCGACCGTGTATACCCCGAAGGTGAAGAGCGCGTAGAGGGCGAACTGCGGATGGCCCGCCAGCAGGATCATCGCCAAGGGCAGCACCGTCGTCAGGCCGCGGAGCGGGCCGCGCCCCTCGCGGCTGCGCTCGTAGAGGTGCAGCGCCAGGGGCAGCCACACCATCACGTTGACCGCCGTCGGCAGCTCCAGCCAGGCCACGGTGAACCCGCTCAGCTCGAAGGCGATGCCCCCCAGAAGGGACGGCGCGCGCCCCAGCCCGCGCCCGCGCAGGTACAGGTAGAGGAACGCTCCCGCCAGGAAGAGGTGCAGCAGCGCCGATACCCCGAAGGCCCGGGCTGCCGGCAGCACCCAGAAGAGAACGTTCAGCAGGTAGAAGACCGCCGACTGATAGTTGGCGATGAGGGGCGTGCCGCAGAGCTGGTGCGGATTCCAGAGCGGCAGGAAGCCGGCGCGCAGGCTCTCGCGCGCGAAGTGGCGCCATGGCAGGTACTGCAGGACACTGTCCGCCGACAGGGCATTCCACGGCGGCATCGCCTCGGTCGGCGGGTGCTCCACGCCCCACGGGTAGAACGCGCGCAGGTAGTCCGCCGGCAGCAGCGCCTCCCCGCGCAGCACCACCGGCCAAATGAGCGCGCACGCCAGCGCGAGGAAGACGCCGAGCGCCCCCAGATCGCGCACCCAGCCCCGGCGCGGCGCGGCGCCCGGCCTCCGTGCCCGCTCCCCGGTCCCCCGTCCTCCGCCC
>JACQGM010000307.1 GCA_016199585.1 Armatimonadota bacterium | reverse complement strand
GGCGTATCCATAGTAGGGTAGGACGGCCGTGATCCGCTTGGCGCTCGACCGCTTGAGAGCGTCGATGATGAGCAGGAGCTCCATGAGGTTGCGGTTGGCCGGCCGGCAGGTGGGCTGGACCACGAAGACGTCCCGTCCCCGGACGTTCTCCTCGATCTGGACGAAGAGCTCACCGTTGGCGAACCGAGAGATGCGCACCTGCCCGAGGCCGATGTCCAGGCAGCGGCAGATCTCACGCGCCAGGTCGGGGTTGGAGCTGCCGGAGAAGACCTTGAGAGAACCTTTCAGGACACACCTCCTGGAGATGGAAACACAGAAACATGGAAACAGAGTCCGGCAGAGCCGCAACCGAAGCTTGCGCATTCGGGCTCGTCTCCCCCTTCCCGCCGCGGGAAGGGGGCCGGGGGGTCGGGTCGCCGGCCTACGCCTCGAACAAGAACTCGCTCTGCCCCACGCGCACCCGGTCTCCGGGGCGCAGCAGTTGCGACTGAACGCGGGCGCCGTTGACGTAGGTGCCGTTGGCGCTCCCTTCGTCGGCGAGAACGTATCCCCCGTTCGCGGCACGGAGCACCGCGTGCCGCCGCGAAACCGTCGCATCGCCGGCGAGCACCACGTCGCGGCCCGCCTCACGCCCGATGCTCACCTCCGGGGCCGAGAGGGAAACCACCTGCCCGGCCATCGGTCCCTCGACGCCGACCAGCCTGGGGCCGCCCCGCGCGGGCGTTCCGGGCGCTGACTCGGGCGTGTAGCCGGGCACTCCGGCCGCCGGCGCCATCCCGGCGCCACCGGCGGCCTGGGCCGCCGGCGTGAACGCCGCAGGCGACGGCGCCACCGGCGCGCAGGCGCACGCGCCGGTGCGCGGGTCCTTGATTTGCCCGCAGAAGGCGCAAGTGTTGTCGGCCACCGCGGGTCCTCGCCCCCGGGCGGGCCGGGCCACATCGCGAGCGCGCACCGGCGCCGCGCCCAGCTTCTCGTGGAACTCGATCTTCGTCGCCCCGAGTTGGATCAAGTCGCCATTGACCAACGGCTGGCGTGAGACGCGCTGGTTGTTGACCAGGGTGCCGACCGGCGAAGCGCCCAGATCCTCGATGGCGTAGCGGCCGCCGACGGCCTTGATGACGGCGTGGCGGTGCGCCACCGCCGGGTCGCCGAACACCCCCACGTCCGCCAGCTCGTCGCGGCCGAGGATGCTCTCCGGCTTGTCCAGCACGTATTCGCGGCCCTCGTTGCGCCCGCGCAGCACGATCACCCAGGCGTGCTTCAGCAGATCCTGCACCAGGCCGACGAAGAAGCCGACGAAGCCGCCGGTGAGCATCATCGCCAGGAAGCGGCTGAAGGCACCGCCCACGGGTAGGATCTGTCCGGTGGTTTCAAACAGGAAGCCACCGATGAACCCGCCGACGAAGCCGCCGATGGCGCCGTGCTTCATCTTCCGCATCGAGGCCGTCGGCACGCCCTGCGCCAGGCCGACGAACAGCCCCACGAACGCCCATCCCACCGAGCGTGCGAAGACATTCAGCAGGAACGCAAACGGGCTCAAAAGGCCCGAAGACGATTGCGGCGCCAAGGAGAGCATGGTCTGGTAGGTGATCTGGCCGAAGTAGAGGCCCACCACGCCGCCGATGAAGCCGATGCCGGCGCCGGTGCCCAGGGCGCGCCGGAAGCGGAGCCGCGACCCGGTAGCCAGGCCCTCCACGGCGCCGATCCCGGCGCCGACGCAGGCGCCCAGAATGCCGCCGAAGAGCACGATCGCAAGCCAGTCCCGCCACGTTGCGATTACCTGCCCGTCATCGCTGGTGAGAAAGCCGATCGGCTCCATCACCGCCCAGGCGATCAAGCCGCCCGCCGCTCCCATCGCCGCTTCGAGGAGGATCTTCAGTCTTGAGTTCATGATCCCTCAAACCGCATCCGCGTATTCCCCACCTGGATCTCGTCTCCGGGTTGGAGCGCGCGCTCGGTGACGCGCAGGCCGTTGACGTAGGTGCCGTTGGCGCTCCCCTCATCGCGCAGGCGGAAGCCGCCGCCCTGGCGCGCCAGGCTGGCGTGCCGCCGCGAGACGGTGCTGTCCTGCGGCAGCGGCACGCCACTCTCCGCCGCCCGCCCGATCAGCGCCGAATCGCCGGGAAGCGGGAAGCTCGCCCCCAGGTGCGGGCCCTGCACCACCACCAGGCGGGCGCCGGCAGCGGCGACGGGGGACGGAGGACCGGAGCCCGGCGCAGCACCCCAGCCGCCCGTCCCCGGTCCCCCGTCGCCGGGCGCCACGCTGCACGCGCACGCGCCGGTGGCGGGATCCTTCGCCTGGCCGCAGAAGGGGCAGTGGCCCTCGGGCACGCTGGGAGCGGGCGGGGGCGCGGGCTTCGCGGGCGCCGCCGCCGGGTCCTGCGCCGGCAGCTCCACGCCGAGACGCTTCATCACGTCGTCCAGTTTGAGGTTGCGCTGCGAGATCATCCGCCAGGCCACGTAGCCGATGGCGCCCAGCAGCAGCAGCCCCACCAGCGTGCCGACGGGACCCGGGCCGCTCGGGGGCGCGGGAGCCGCCGGCACGTCCGCGGGGGCGTCGGCCGGGGCCTCCGGCGCTGTTGCCGGAACATCGGGAGGCTGACCGCCGGGAGCATTCGCGGCGGGCGCGTTCGCCGCAGGAGCAGTGGCGGCGGGCACGTTGGCGGCGGGAGTGGCGCCGGCCGGGCCCGCCTGCGAGACCTCGTAGATCAGCGCGCCCGGCGGGTGATCCGCCTTCACGTCAATGTCCTGCTCCAGACCGGTGCCGTCGGGGAAGGCGACCTTCAGCTTGGCCCGCCCGAAGGGGACGCGGTCGAAGTCCACGCCTTCGCGCCCGGGGAGGATCGGGCGGGTCTGGGTGGTGCCCTTGCCGTCGGTGAGGGTGACGGAGCCGGTGAGGACGGGCTGCCGGTCGGCACCGAGCGCGCGGACACGGAGCGTGCCGACGGCGCTGATGTCCGCGGCGGCCAGCGCCACCTCGGTGGTCGTGCCTGCTTTGGGGGAGACCGGCTTGGCGGCGGCATTGCCGGTGGCCCCATCCAGCGCCACCAGCACGACGGCGGAGGATCCCTGTCCCAGGGGGGTCAGATCGAGGGCGGCCTTGGCCCCGGACGCTCTGACCGGCGGCGCCGCCTGCGTGTTCCCGCTCGCGTCGCGGTACTCCAGCCAGAGGGTGTAGTCGCCCGGGGGCACGCTCACCACCAGCGTGCCGCCCCCGGGTCCGGCACCCGCCGGCGCCATCGCGAGCACCGATACCGCCAGAAGAGCGAGCAGCAAGCGGCGCGTCCGGTTGGTGCTCGGCGCCCGGCGGATCGACAATCGCAAATCGAAAATCGCAAATCTCATAGCTCGGGCTCCCGATGGACGACCGGCGGCACGCGCCCCTCGCGGAGGGCCTGCAGCGCCGCGGGCAGGCGCTCCTGCGCGTCGCCGGCCAGGATGCCGGTGGCTCCCCGCTCCGAGGCGGCCAGGTCGCCCGCCAGTCCATGTATGAACACCCCGAGGATCGCCGCCTCGCGGGGGCCGAGCCCCTGGGCGACGAGGCCGGCCACCGCGCCCGTGAGCACGTCCCCCATGCCCGCGGTCGCCATCCCCGGGTTTCCCGTCGAGTTGATGAACGCGGCGCCATCCGGCCCGGCGATCACCGTGCGCGCGCCCTTCAGCACCGCCGTCACGCCGAAGCGGGCGGCGGCTTCCCGCGCC
Organism: Armatimonadota bacterium; assembly: GCA_016199585.1. Lineage (GTDB taxonomy): Bacteria > Armatimonadota > JAAZEB01 > JAAZEB01 > JAAZEB01 > JACQGM01. The sequence goes on along the minus strand of JACQGM010000307.1, from coordinate 17,772 downwards.
GCGCCGAGGCGGTCGGCCTGTACCTGCGCCGTGCTCTTCCCCAGCAGGCGGCTCATCTCGCCGGGGTGCGGCGTGATCACCGCCGGGGCCGTCAGCCGCGCGAAAGTCTCCGGGCTCTGCGCCAGAGCGTTCAGACCGTCGGCATCAATGACCATCGGCGCCCGCACAGACGGCAGCGCCTCCAGGAAACCGCGCCGGGCCTCCGGGTCGCGCCCGAGCCCCGGTCCGAGAGCGACGCACTCGCTCTCCCCGGCGGCGGCCAGCGCCTCACGGAAGCCCTCGGGGGCGAAGGCGCGGCTCGCGGTCTCCGCCACCGGCAGGGTGATCACCTCAGCCGTCCTGGCCTCCAGGATGTCGCCCAGGCTCCGGGGCGCCGCCAGGCGCACCAATCCGGCGCCCGCGCGCAGCGCGGAGAGCGATGCCATCGCCGCCGCGCCCGTCATTCCCATCGAGCCGCCGATGACGAGCACGCTCCCCGCCGACCCTTTGTGCGCCCACGCCTCGCGGCGCGGCAGCAGCGCCCGCGCCTCCGGCGCCTCCACGAACGTCACGTCAATCGCCTCGGGCGTCACCGCGAGGGCCGGGATGCTGATCGGCGCCAGCGTCACTCGGCCGGCGTACTCCGCCCCCGGGTAGATCACCAGCCCCCGCTTCAGCACCCCGAAGGCTACCGTCTCCACGGCGCGCACGCACCGCCCGCACGCCTGCCCGGTGTCGGCGTGGAGGCCGGAGGGCACGTCCACGGCCACCACCGGCCTGCCGCTGTCGTTCAGCAGATCGATCAGATCGCCGAACAGGCCGGTCACGTCGCCGCGCGTGCCGGTGCCCAGGAGGGCATCCACGACCAGGTCCGCCGTAGCCAGCTCCGCGCCGATCGTCTCGGCGGCAGCGACTTCCCGGACCGCCAGGCCGATGGCGGCGGCGATCTCGGCCTGGGCGCGCGCATCTCCCGACAACTCCCCGGCACGCGCGGCGAGGAAGAGGCGAACCAGGGCGCCCCGCTGCGCCAGGTGGCGGGCGACCACGAAGCCATCGCCGCCGTTGCTCCCCTTGCCGCACAGGATCGCTACCGCGCGCCCACGCACGCCCCCCAGGCGCCGCACGACAGCGGCGACGACCGCCAGTCCGGCATTCTCCATCAGCACCATCGAGGGGATGCCGATCTTCTCGATGGTGCGCCGGTCAATGCTGCGGCTCTGCGCGGCGGTGGCCGCCTCCATGTTCGTCTCCCGCGTTCCGCTGCCCGGACACCCCGGCCCCCCGTGTGAGACGGGGTGGTGACTCCGGCGCTTCCCGCAAGCTGCCGGGCACACGGCCATTATAGCACATCCGCAGGCCACGGGCAACGCGAGGCGAGCGCCGTAACCACCACCTGTGGCGAGACGTGGCGGCGCGGGGCGGGCCGCGACCGCCAGACTGCCCCTTCCCTTTCCTTCGGGTGCGCTCTGCCCGTGCCTGCGGGCGCTACTCCTCGTCAGATCCACCCGCATCGGTCGCAGCGTAATGTGATGATACCCGCGCCCCCACCACCCGGGCGTGCCAACGCGCTTCCCGCCAACCGCTTGTTCTGCCAGAACGCTCACCTGTATATCGTAGTGTCCCCCGCAGGCCGCCCTCAGCCAGGCGCGGCAGCCAGCGCCGCTATCCCCTCCCTCATCTCCCTCAGCAACTCCGCAGATCCCTCACTTGCCCGCAGAGACAACTGCCGTGCATGCCACACCACCCGCCCCGGCGTGTTGATCGCCGCAAACCCTCCTTGAAGGTCTCGATCACCACCGTCTCCCTGACGCTGCCGCCGGGTGCCCACCCCCTTCGGGCCGCGGTGCGCGACCCGGAGCGGCCCCGGCCGGCAACGGTGCCCTTCACCCTTGCCAACCACAACCGCTGCGAGATGAAGCTCCCGCCGCTGCGGATCTACCAGGTGGTGGAGGTTTCCCTGGGCAAGTGAGCAACCGGCAGCTTCGTCGCGAGGGAGACGCCCTGACTCGAGGCCCTGTGCCGGACCTACCAGGCGCAGTAGCCCCCGTCAATGACCAGGTCGTGGCCGGTCATCATATCCGAGGCTTCGCAGGCCAGGTAGACCACCGCGCCCTGCAGGTCCGTCACCGCGCACATCCGCCCCATCGGGATCAGGTCGAGCCATCGCGGGAGCACGTTCCGGCCCTCGGGCGTCGCCAGCAGCTTCTCCACCAACAGCGTGCGGGTGTAGCCGGGGCTGATGCTGTTGACACGCACGCCCCGCGCCGCCCACTCGGCCGCCAGCGACCGCGTGAGCTGGATGACGCCAGCCTTGGAGGCGTTGTATGCCACCTGGTTCTGCGGGCGGTTGACGATGCGGCCAGACATGGACGCAGTATTGATGATCTTCCCGTAGCCGGCCGGCAGCATGACGCGTCCTTCGGCCCGTGCGCACAGGAACACCGCCCTCAGGTTCAGATCCAGCACGGCGTCCCACTCCGCGTCCGTCGTGCGCTCCGCATCGGCCCAAAGGCCAATCCCCGCGTTGTTCGCCGCGATGGTCAGGCGCCCCCAGCGACCCGTCACGGCCCGGATCATCTCGTCCACCTGGTCCGGCTGGGTCACATCGGCGACGACCACCAGCGCATCGACGCCCTTCGCCGACAGCTCCCCGGCGACCTGGTGGGCGTGTTCCTCCGATCGGTCCACCACCGCCACCGCCGCCCCCGCCTCGCCAAGGGCATGGGCGAAGGCTCGGCCGATCCCCTGCCCCCCTCCGGTGACCAGCGCCACTCGGCCGTCAAGGCGAAATCGTTCCAGAATCGATTTGGCTTCCAGCAGTGTATCGCTCATACGGGCTTCCTTCAGCAGTCACTCCTCACCGGGCGGCGTAGCGTGCGTAGCCGAAGATCCGCAGGAACTCCAGGCAGCGGTCGCGCACGGCACCGAACCATGCGTCGCGGCGGGTGGCGTTAGCCAGGCGGTCCAGCCTCGGCCGGAGGGGAAGCGCGTTCTCGCCGTGATCCGCGGAGAGCACCCGCTCACCCAGAACCCCGTCGCCGATCAGGGCGCGCAGCTCCCCCTCGCCGAGGATGTTGCCGAGGTTGCGGAGCACGTGCCGCGCCAGCGCCTGCCCGCCGTGAACGGCCAGGGTCGTGTAGATATTCACCTTGATGAACCCGTCCTCCGGCAGCCGGGGCAGGTCCTCCGGGCGAACCGAAGAAGTGCCGTGGATGCAGAGGATTCGGCCCACCGCGGCGCTGATCTCGCGGGCGCGCTCGGAGCGGTAGGCCGCCTGGCCGGCGGTGAGGCGGTGTTCGGTACCGACGTTGGGCACCAGGATGTCCACGCCCGTCTCGCGAAGGAATGTCTCCGCCTGGGCCACGCTGGTCGCCTCGTTCTTGGCGTGTGTGTTCTGTCCGACAGAACGAACGCCGGAGCTGTAGATCTCATCCACCGCGCCCTCGACGACCACTCTCCCGCTCACCTGCCGTGCGTACTCCGCCGTGACACGGATGTTCTCGGCGAACGGCTTCTCACTGGCGTCGCACATGATGGAGGCGAACTGGTTGGCGAAGCCCTCCATGACGTCGGCATCCAGCCAGGGAATGCCGTGGTCGAGGTGCGGCAGCACGCGCAGCTTGCCGTAGGGACTGCCCGGCGCGGTGAGGGCCTCCAGGTCCGAGAACATCACCCGGGTGGCGAGCACCGGGTCGCCGCAGGCGGTGACGAAGGTGGCCTGCGGCCGGCTCGGGTAGCGCACGGTCCATGCCGGGATGATCGGCAGGTCTTCCACGCCGATCTCGCGGCCCATCACCAGGGCCGAGGCGAGGATCGCCTCCAGCGTTTCGCGGTCCTCGGCGCAGAATACCGGCAGGGCCACCCCCAGCCCGGCGGCCTCCCGGTAGATGTCCTTCACCTGTTGGTAATCGTTGATCAGTGGCACTGCTGAGGGTCCATTCCTGCGGACGGTGGCTATCCCGCGTCGAGGCCGGGGATGGTGCGGACGGCGTTCTCGTAGTAGATCCGGCGCAGGACGTCGTCGGGCAGGTGCAGGCCGTGGATCTTCCAGCGGCTGCGGCCCCAGCGCCCGATGTAGTCGGGATAGTCGAAGGACTCGTCGCGCGTCTCCAAGAAGCGGAAGTAGCAGCGGTACATGTCCGGCGCCACCGGCATGTCGGTGCCGAACAGGATCCGGTCCTGGTAGGCGATCATGAAGTCGCGGGCGGAGTAGGGCTGCCGGCCGAGCTCGTCAATCCGCGCCGAGAAGTCGAGGTTGACGTTCGGGTAGCGGTCCAGCAGCGCCGACACCGAGGCCAGGTCTTCCGGGTTGTTGGCGACGTGCGGGAGGATGAACGTGGTGCCGGGGTGGCGGGCGATCATCCGGTCGCGCTGCCGCAGGAGGGCTTCCTTGGAGAAGAAGGAGCCGTGGAAGCTCCAGCCGGGGAACTCGTGCAGCGTCAGGTAGTGCTCGTTGCGCGCGTCAATCGGATGGAAGAACGCCACGGGGTCGGAGACGTGGATCAGAACGGGCAGACCCAGCTCGCCGGCGCGCCGCCAGATCGGGAAGAGGCGCTCGTCATCCACCGGGATCATCGCGCCGTCCCGGTCGCGGAACTGGAGGCCCAGCTCCTTGGTGATCTTGAGGCCGCGGGCGCCCCGAGCGACGTCCGCCTCCAGGGTCTGGATCGCCAGGTCCACGAAGCGGTTGTCGCGGAAGAGGACGAAGTCGTCCCAACGGGCGAACTCCGACATGGTGAGGGCGGCGAAGCGGCCGGGATAGGCCGCCACGTAGCGGTCTATGAAATCGCCGAGATCGGTGCGCCGGATGGTGTAGCCCTTCTCGTCGAAGGGGAGGCTGACGTTGCCGGAGACGTTGACGAACGCGCGCACGCCGACAGCGTCCATGGTCGCGACGATCTCCTCGGGAGGCAGCGCGCCGAAAAGGTGGTTGTGCGCATCAATGACGGGGAACTTCGCCCGCTCGGGGACGTGCGCGGGCCGCCGCAGCATCGGCTCGGGGTGAAAGTCCTTCAGCAACAAGTCCGGTACTCGATCAGCCATCGTCTGCTCCTGATACCACCAGGGGCTACCTGGTGAATCCTCACCACAGAGGACGCAGAGGAACACCGGGGGTAGGGGCCAACGCAGCGGCGGCCCCCGTGCTGCCCCGTCCTGCCTCTGTGGCCCCCTGCGTCCTCTGCGGTGACCGTCCTTTTCTTCATTCGCGGCTCAATCGGTCCGTCGTCTTCGCGAAGGCCGCGATCTCCGCCTCGCCCTCCAGAACGCCGATCCCCACGCGCATCTCGCGCGCATCCCCCGGCTCCAGGAAGGGAAGAAGGCCCTGCTCGCGCAGGAGGGCGCGGTTCTCGCACGGGGCGTTGCACGGCTCGATCCCCACCACGTAGTCGCCCTGACCCATCATCTTCCACTCGTTCAGGTAGGGAAGCGCCGCCGCGTCGAAGCGCAGGGAGAGCCCCAGGCCGCCCTGCAGCTCCCGGTTGATCAGCGCCGCGTGCGCCCATCCCTCGCCGTCGGCCGCCATGCGGTGCAGGAAGTTCTCCTCCTGGAAGCCCGGCACCGGCGCCGTGAACCGCCGCATCGCCCCCAGCCCCCGTGCCGAGTGCGGGTCACAGGGACTGCTCTCCGCGGCCGAGAGCACGAGCTCGCTCGCCGCATCCAGCAGGGGGAATCCGGGGTTCACGTGGTACAGGATGGTGAAGGGCGACGAGGCGTAGCCGAAGTTCTCCACCCGGTCGCGTACCATGAGCGCCTTGCTGCCGATGTGGGTCGTGATCGTGCGCGTCAGGCGCAGCTTGTCGCCGAAGAGAGCGCACTCCTCGACGATGCCGGAGATCTCGATGCGGTATTCGTCGCCCTCCCAGCCGGAGCGGTCGCACACCTGGCGCGCGGGCGTCACCGTGGCGCGCCCGTGGAGGCCCAGGTCCTCGTCGCCGTCGCGGCCCGGCGGGCCCAGGTAGGTGAGGCCGCACGTGGTCAGCAGCCCGCCGAAGAAGGTCCGCAGCCATCCCATCCCCCGGGGCTCGTAGAACGCCGGGTTCACCTCACCGTTCGGCGTCAGATAGACCAGGTTCGTGCCCCTGTAGGAGGCCGCGGAGATGTCCAGCCCCCGGTCGGGGAGCACGGTGAAGTGGAGCCCGGCGCCGGTGTCCACGTCAATCGCTGCCACGCCCTTCGATCGGCCGTCGTTCAGGACCACGTGCCGCGCGCCGCCAAGCTGGCGCAGGTTGCCGACGCGCTCCAGGGCCCGGGCGCGGGAGTATGTCTTGCCGGCGACTCTCATCCGTGAAACAACCTTACCCTGCGTGTCACCCGTTTGCCGTCGCGCCGCTGCAGAGAGTGATCCTTGGGAGGCATATCGGGCATGACACGGTCAACGCCTCCGCCGTACTCTGCGCGAGAGGGCGCGCTGGCGCTCCACGGTCGTTACCGCCCCAAGGAGTGATTCCGGCACCCGCCTTGCCAGGAGTGTCATGACGGCCCGGTTGATCGCGGCAGCAGGTGTGTCCCTCGGCAGACTGACGAGTATGACGCCCGAGGCGAAGGTGGCGGGCCAGGATTCCTCGGCCGCGAAGCCCCGGTCGCGCGTGACGATGATCGCATCGCTTGCGGCGGCCAAGCGGAACACCTCGCCGTCAGGATGGCTGGCAAGACCCACATCCCGCACGTCTTCCACAGCATGTCCGGCGGCCATGATCTGCCCCGCGAGCGACCGAGGCATGTTCTCGTCTACCAGGAAGCGCCAAGGTTACGCTCCCGCCAGCGTCACGACGTCTGTCGCTGCCACGAGCTCCGCGGCGTATGCAAGCGCGGCGTCAATATCTTCGTCTGTCACGTCGTACTCGCGCATGACCTCCTCACGGCTCATCTTGCCCGCGAGAGAGCCGACAATGATCGATACCGGCATGCGAGTGCCGGTGATCACGGCTACGCCGTGATGGACAGCCGGATCAACACTGATGCGAGGCGCAATCTCCATCGTGTTCCTCCCTATCACCACCAACATTCTACCACGCCGCCGCCCAAGCGACAACGCTCGCGCGAGTTCAGAGCGCGATCGCCTGGATCCCCGTCAGCTCGCAGAAGTCCACCAGTGCCGCGTAGAGGTGCTCGCCGTAGCCCAGGCAGGCGTACTCGTTCGTCCACGCCTGCACCATCGCCTCGATGTCGCAGTGGGCGGTGACGAAGCCGTGGGGCCAGAAGGGGATGCCGCACTCCAACTGGCGCTTCTCAAGCTGGTCCGCCGGCGGCTCGAAGATGGTGCAGCGGGTGAGCGCCATGATGAAGCGGCCATCCACGCGTCCCAGACGCGCCAGCACGCCCTCGCCCACCTTGCACACCAGCTTCACGGAGAGACCGCCCGCCCCGCCCTCGGTGGGGATGCCGTGCTCCGCGAACCCGGCCGGCCCCAGCTTGCCCGCGAGCGAAGGGGGACAGGCGCCGTCGCCGATAATCTTGATCTCGTTGCTCCGCTTGTCTATGTGCTGCAAGTCGCCGTAGTAGACCGGCTCGCGGCTCAGCTTCGTGAGCAGCAGCACGCTCAGCGCGGTGTTGAAGTCGCCCAGGGTGGAGGTGCCGCAGCCGTCCTCCAGCATCATGCTCTGCGCGAAGCAGGAGGCGGAGTAGTCATCCGCCAGGCCGGGGAAGGACTGGATCGTGTAGAAGTCCCACATCTCCTTCCGCACGATCTCCTTGATCGCCAGGTAGAGCCGGATGGAGCGCTCGTTGACCAGGGTGCGCTCCGGCGCCTTTCCGAAGAGCCGGGCGATGCGGGGCTCCAGGGCGGTGATCCGCTCGGCGGGGAGGTTCTGCGCCGTGCGCAGGAGCTCCGTGGTGTCGCGCGAATCGATGTCGATGCCGAACTGCCTCATCCACTGCGAGGGGTCGGCCGCGCCGCAGGTCTGGCCCATGCCGCGCCCGCCGAACGTGCCGATGGTGGAGAGGTTCAGCCACTGCTTCATGCGCGCCGCCTGGCAGAAGCTGACCACCTTCGCCACCTCCGCCGGATCGTTCGCCTCGCCGTAGACGAACTTGTGGGGGATGCCGACCTCCAGCAGCGCCCCGTGGAGCACCAGCCCGCCCACCGGGCGCCATCCCTGCGAGCCGGGGTGCGTCCAGATCAGAACCCCTTTGCCGGTCATGGCGAAATCACGGATGGCCGCGACCAGGTGCGCCGACCAGACCCAGGTACCGGAGAAGAGGACGACGCAGTCCACGCTATCGTCATCCTTCATCTGTTTCAGGGCAGCCCGGGCCTCCTCCTTGGAGGCGATGATCACCGGGTATTCCACCAGGTTGACCCCCGCCTCCTTCAGCGCCTTCTTCGAGCGGGCGACGAGCGCATCATCAATGAACGGCACTCCCATCGGGTCCTGGAGGCCATCCTTGTGGACGCCGTAGACGATAAAGCCGGCAGTCGGTGTGATCATGTGTCGGTAGCTCCTGAATCACTCACACGCCCAGCGACTTCAGCGCCGGGTAGAGTTGCACGTAGGTTTGGAAGCGCTCCGCATAGCAGGCGGCGTTCTCCGGGTCCGGCTCGATCACCTCGCCCTTGCGGATCCACTCCCCCACCAGGTCGGTGACGCTCCGGCCGGTGTGCGCCGCGCAGGCCAGCATCGCCACGCCGAGGCAGCCCGCCTCGGTGACGGCCACCGTGGTGATCGGTGTGTTCAGCACGTCGGCCTTGAGCTGCGTCCAGACCGGGCTGCGGGCGCCGCCGCCGATGGCCAGCAGCTCGGTGATGCGGAGGCCGGAGCGCTCGAGGATATCCATGTTCAGGCGCATCTCGAAGGCCACTCCCTCCAGGAGAGCGCGCAGCACCTCCCCGCGCGTGGTGGTGAGACGCAGGCCGAGGATGGCGCCGGTGGCGGCCGGATCGAAGTAGGGGGTGCCCGTGGGCGTGAAGTAGGGGAGCACCAGCAGCCGGGTGGGCGCGGGCGCCATCCCCTTCAGCAGCAACTGATACGGACTGACCCCCGCGCGCCGGGCCTCCGCCACCTCCTGCTGCCCCCACTCGTCACGGAACCACTTCAGGAGGTTGCCGCCGGTGAGGCTGAACGCCACGGTGGTGTACATCCCCGGCACCGTGAAGTCGTAGGTGCAGAGGTTGCTCTGGAAGAGGTCGTCGCTGAAGACCGGCGCGGGAAAGGCGGGGCAGATGCACTCCACCGTGCCGGTGCCGTAGACGGCCTTCCCCGGCGCGGTGGCCCCGGCGCCGAGCGCGCCGCACGGCTGGTCGTGCCCGCCGGCAACCACGATGACGCCCTCGGGGATCCCCAACTCGCGCGCCACGCCGGAGGGCACCGTGCCCACCACCGTGCCCGAGGGCACCGGCCGGGCCAGCCGCGAGCGCGCCAGGCCCACGGCCTGGAGGATCTCCTCTTCCCAGTCGTGGGTGCGGACGTTGAAGAGCATCGTGCGCCCGGCCAGCGGCCAACTGATGGCAGGCTCCAGGCCGAGGCGGTGCTGGATCAACTCCTCGAAGCAGAGAAAGCGCCGGGCGGCCGACCAGACCTCCGGCTGGTGGTCGCGCAGCCAGAGGAGCTTGAAGAGGGAGAACATCGGGTGGGCGGTGTGCCCGGTGAGGCGGTAGAGCTTCTCGCGGCCGAACTCCCGGCTCCAGCTCTCGGCGATCCCCGCGGCGCGCGTGTCGAAGGAGACCATCGCGTTCTGGAGCGCCTCGCCCCGAGGGCCGATGGGTGTGAACGCCTCGCCCTGGCTGGAGATCCCCAGACCGCGTACGGGGTCGCGCGGAGAGGCGGCGGCGGCCTCGGCGATGACCGCCAGGCAACTCTCCGCCACGCGGGCAGAGTCCAACTCCGCCCACCCTTCGCGGGGCGCCAGGGTAGCATGCTCTCGGGAGGCAGCCGCTCGCGGCTGCCCCGCCGCATCGAAAGCAACCGCCTTGCACCCGGTGGTGCCGACGTCGAGGCCGATGTAACTCATGGCGTTCCCTACCTGCCGCCGATGGGTAGGCCGGGAGCCCGTCCGGGAATGGATCCCCGGCAGCACGCCCGCCCGACCGAACCGGCAGCGGCCGGCGCGCGAGCGGGGCCGGCCGGCGCGGCAGCCTGCTCCAGGCCGGGTTTATGGTATCACGGCGCGCGGGCGATGTCAATACGGGCGCGCGCCAGTAACTGTTCAGGCTTGATGAGTACGGACACCTCAGACGGGCCGAGACGGAGCGCGGCCCCTACGGAAGGCGCGTGGCATGTAGGGTCGCTGCTCTGTCCGCGACCGCTGCGCACCCCGTACTCGTGCATCCTGAGCTCTTACGCACGCCAGCGAGCGGTTCCAAACCGGCGAGCGGAGGCTACGCCTCTTCCTCTTCTCTTCGAGGAGACGCCGGGCAGCGGCCGCGATGGCAGCGGAGCACCGATCTTCTCGCGCGTCCGCTGACCACCGCGGCCCGCAACCCGGCGCCGATCATGCCGCCTCACAGGGAGCGCGGCGGCGCCCTGAGTCGGCGGTCGGGGCAGGGGTTTACCGTGTGATGACTACCGGCTTGATAGCCTGGACGCTGGACCCATCTTCCGTCGTCGCCACCGCGCGCAGCAGGTAGACGCCCGGCGCAGCCGGCCCGCCCCAGGCAACTTGGTTCGCGCCCGCGTCCGCCGCCCGACCGCGGGCCAGGACAGCCACGCTGCGACCGCCCGGCGATAGCACCTCCACGTCCACGCTCGCGGCCGCATTCAGGGTGAAGCGCACCGCGCGCGCACCGCGCCCCGGTACGAGATCCAACCCGGTGATGACGACCGCCGGGGCGTTGCGCCGCTGCGCCACGATGCGGAAGCGGCGCTCGCCCGCCCGGAAGGTGTACGAGGCGACGGTTCGCAGGGAGCGCCGCGCGCCCGTGGTCGTGTCCACCAGGGTGAGCGAGAGGTCCTTGGGCAGGGATCGCAGGTCCGGCCAGGTGAGGGTTATCTCGCCCTCGCCGGCCGGATCGTTGGGTCCGACCAACAGCTCCCACTCCTGCGCGCCATCGGCGGACCGGCGCACGTCCACCGAGAGCGGCCCGTCTGCTCCCACCAGGGATGCGCGCACCGAGGCGCTGGCGCTCGGTGGCTCCGGCGGCCGTCCGGCGGAGAGCGGCGCGCCGCGGCGGATCGCCCCCAGAACTACCTCAGCGGATCCGCCTCCCGACTGCGCGCGCAGACGCACGGCCCAGCCGTCGCTCGCGCTCGCCCTCTCCCGCCCCCGGTCGGCCGCGGGCGCAGGCGGGGGCAGAACCAGCTCGCACTCCACCGACGCCTTCACCCAGTAGCTGCACCAGGGATCGAGGCCCCCGGCCACAACCGGGATGAGGCTGGTGTCGTAGACGAGCGCATAGCGCCCGGCCGTCGGGTCCCATCCCCAGGCGAAGTCCTCGAGCCAGCCCGCGGCCCGGGCGGCAGCGAGGGTGGTTTCGCTGGCGCCGCGCCGCACCCTCAACGCCTGGAGGTCCCAGACGACCGAAGCGGCGAAGGGTGCGCTGATGAAGTTCCAACCCGGCTTCAGGGCGATGGCGAACGGCTCGGTGACGGCCGCGCCGGCGAACTCCACCGGCACCGGCTGGTCGGCGCGCACCCAGTAGCCCACCCCGGCCCTGATCTCGCCGATCTCCTCATTCATCAGGTAGCGAGCGCCCACCGGGTCCCATGCCGCGATGCGCACGCCGGGCAGGCGCAGCGCGCGCACGATGCCGGGCGCGCCCAGGGTGCTCAAGCCGGCCACACGGGCGAGAGCAGGGCTGCTGGCAGGAACCTGGAAGCGCTCGCTGCCGCTCCACTCGCCTTCCGCGCCGTCGGGGTCAATCGCCCGGGCGCGCCAGGCCCACTCGCCGGCGCCGAGCGCCTGGTCGGTCGGCACGGCCAGCGACGCCTCAGCGCCGCTGGCGACGGCCGCCGCGTCGAAGGTCTTCAGGGTGGTCCCCTGGCCGGCCTCGATCACGAAGCGCACGGGGTCGCCGTTCGGATCGGTTGCCCGCGCGCGGAAGGTCGGTGTCGGTGACGCCAGCGCGCCACCGACCGGGAGCAGCAGCTCTGCTCTCTCGGGGGGCCGGTTGACGGAGATCACGTCGAAGGCGGCGCTGGTGGCGCCCGGCAGGCCATCGGCGGCGGCGGTCAACACGTAGCCCGCTCCCGCCCTGTTGATGCTCAGATCGGGGAAGCCGGCCACGCCACCCACCGGAGTGACCGCCAGGGCGCCGGAGAGTGTGCCGCTCCCCGGGTTGGCATGGAGACCCACGGTGATCGTGAGCGCGGCCCCGGTGACCACATTGCCGGAGCCATCCTGCACGGCAACCTGCACGGCGGGCGTGATGGCCGCGCCGGCGTTCACGTTGGAGGGCTGCGCCGTGAAGACCAGTTTCGCCGGCGCGCCCGGTATGATGGCGAACGTGGAGCTCGTCGCGCCGGAGAGTCCGCTCGCCGAGGCCGCGAGGGTGTAGCCGGTGCCGACCTTGTCGAGAGTCAGATCGGCGAACGTGGCGATGCCGTCTACGGCGCTCACGCTCAGCTTTCCGGAGAGGACGGCGCCGCCCGGATTGGCGCCCGGGGCGAGCGTGACGTTGTGCGTGGCTCCGGGCACCATGTTGCCGTTAGCGTCCAGCACCGCCACCTGTACGGCGGGCGCGATGGCCGCGCCCGCTGCGGCGTTGCCGGGCTGCACGGCGAAGGCCAGCCGGGTCGCGGCGCCGCTGAGAATGTCGAACGCCGTGCTGGCGCCCCCGGCCAGGCCCGAGGCTGTGGCGGCCAGGGTGTAACCCGTGCCCGCCTTGTTGATGCTCAGGTCGGTGAAGGTGGCGACGCCATTTGTGGCGGCGACCGTTTGGGCGCCGGAGAGGGTACCGCTGCCCGGATTGGCGCCGAGTGCCACCGTGATGCTGTCGGTGGCGGTCGGCACCGTGTTCCCGAAGGCATCCTGCACCGACACTTGCACCGGCGGCGTGATCGCCGCCCCGGCGGCGGTGTTGCCCGGCTGCGCGGTGAAGGCCAGCTTCGCGGCCGCCCCGGGCGCCACCTCGAAGGGCATCGTGATGTTCCCGCTCACGCCCGGGGCGCTCGCCATGATCTGGTAGCCCTTGCCCGCCTTGTCAATGCTCAGGTCGCTGAAGGTGGCGATGCCGCCGACGGCGTTGACCGTCGTCGTTCCCGATAGCATGGCGTTTGTCGGGTTGTTGTAGAGAGAGATCGTAACGGCGTGAGTGGCGGTCGTGATGCCATTCTGGTAGGCGTCCATCACCAACACGGTGATGGCGGGGCTCAGCGCGACGCCGGCCGTGATGTTCCCGGGGAAGCCGCCGATGATGCCCAGGCTGTCCGGAGGACCCGGCGCGACCGCGAACGCCGCGCTGGCGGCGGCGGTCAGACCATCGGCCGACGCGGCCAGGGTGTAGCTCGTGCCGCCCACTCTCTGGATCTTGAGATCGGCGAAGGTAGCCACGCCATTTGCGGCAGCGACGCTCTTGGTTCCCAGCAGATCGGGGTACGGCCCCGACCCGATGGCCATGGTGACCGTGTGGGTAGCCGTGGATACCAGGTTGCCCAACGCGTCCTGCACGCCCACCTGCACCGCGGGGGCGATTGCCACGCCCGCGACGGTGTTGGACGGCTGCGCAAGGAACGCCAGTCGGCTCGCCGGGCCGGCGGCGATGTCGAACGCCACGCTGGCGGCCCCGGTCAGTCCGGGCGCGGAAGCCGTGAGGGTGTAGCCGGCGCCCGCCCGATTGATGCTCAGGTCCGAGAAGGTGGCGACGCCGCTGACGGCGGCGACCGTCGTCGTGCCGGAGAGCGTGCCGCCGGAGGGATTGCTGCCGAGGGCCAGGGAGATGGTATTGCTTGCGGTATCCACCGTGTTTCCATCGGCGTCTTGCACCGACACGGCCACTGCCGGCGAGATCGGCGACCCAGCGGCGGCGTTGGCCGGCGGCACGATGAACGCCAGCTTGGCCGGCGGCCCTGCCGGGGCGGCCGCAACGGCCACGTTCCCGCTGAACTCCGATGTGTTCCCCGCCACGGTGGCCGTCGCGGTCAGTGCGGTGCTGACAGGGAGAGGCGCGGGCAGCGTGGTGGTGAAGCGGAAGCGGTTGGTGGTGTCGGTCCCCTGGTTCAGACCGTTGATGGCGCCGCTGTAGGTGCCCGTGGTGCTGTCACCGTCATCGGCGGAGCCCTCCACGAGCGTTGCCAGGTAGGTCTTGCCCTCGCCGAAGCCGGTCGGGTCCGGGTCGGCGACGAAGAGCTCGATGGCCGAGCCGGGCCGGGCGAAGCCGGCGATGGTGAGCTTGGCGCCGGAGATCGTGGCGCTCTCCAGGATGGGGAAGTTGAGGAACCGGTTGAAGTCCGAGTCGCCCGGGTCGTTCACGCTCACGCCGCCGGTGCCGAGGGACCGGTACCGGTCGATCCCCGGCCCGTTGTTCTTCCAGATGGAGTTGCGCTGGATGGTGGCCCCGTTGGTCGTGGCATCCACGATGCCCCCGGAGGGGTTATCCTTGGTGCCGCCGTTGCCGTTGAACGCGATGGCGTTCCCGGCTCCGGGCTCCGGGCCGCCGATGAGACAGGCGGTCAGAGCGTAGATGCCCGCCTTCCTGTTGCCGAGGTCGCCCGTGCCGTTCTTGTCGGTGCCGATCAGGTTCCCCTGCACCTTGCTGCCGCTGATGTTGCTGATTTGGACTCCGATCCCGCCGTTCCACGGCGCGGATGGATCCGGCGAGTTCCCGGAGATGAGGTTGCCCGATCCGGGCGCGGTGCCGCCCACCACGTTGGCGGCCCTATCGAGCGAGACCCCCCAGAGGTTGGGGACCTTGGCGGTGCCGCTCGCGTCGGTGCCGATGTAGTTCCCCTGGATGAGGTTGTCGGATGCCCCCGGGCCGCCCACCGACGCGATCACGGACACACCGGTGCCGTTGCCGGAGATGACGTTCCCGGCGCCCGGGGCCGTGCCGCCGATGGTGTTGCCGGAAGCATCGGAGATCTTGATGCCGGCAGGAGAGTCGGTCTTCGCGGGGATCACCGCTCCGGAGCCGTCGGCCCTCAGGCCGACGTAGTTCCCCTGGATCACGTTGCCGGTCGCCGTTCCCCAGAACATCGAGCCATCCGGGTTGTACAACTGGTAGGCCCTGATCCGAACCTGGGCGTAGGTGCCGGCGTAGGTGCCGGCGGCGTTGCCGGCGATCACGTTGCGGGCGGCCGCGGTCGTGCCGCCGATGGTGTTGCCGGAGGCGTTGAGGATCGCGACGCCGGGATCGCTGCCGCCCCCGTTGCCGGCCGGGAGGGTGCCCGTCGGATCGGTGCCGATGTAGCATCCCTCGACGCGGTTGCCGGTGGCGGCCGCTCCGCTGATGGAGATACCGATGACGCTGAACCGGGCGATGACGAGGCCCCTTACCAGGTTGTTGGCAGACAGGAGCGAGATGCCGTTCGCGAAGCCGGCGAGGGATCCGTCCAGGACCACCTCCGGCCCGAGAGCGTTCGTGTCGCCGGTGAAGCCGGCCTGTGTCGTGCCATCTATGACCGTGCCGCTCGCCGTGATGTTCGGGAGCGCGCTCGCGGGCTTGATGGTGGCGACGCCGCCGGCGAGAGCGCCCGCCGGCACGTTGAACGCGATCGCGGTGCCCGGGTTCGCGTTGGCGTAGGTGATCGCCTCCCGCAAGCTGCCGGGCCCCGCGTCGTCCGTGTTGGTGACGACGTAGGTGGGGGATGCCCCCGACGCAGCGAGCACGCTTGTCAACCCGACTATCGCCAGCGCGATCCGGCGCAGACGGCGTGGGAACAACGAGAACTCCATCGCTTGTCTCCTCAGCTTCTACGAGGTTGCTGCTATCTCGGGCCGCATGATGAAGGCAGCAGGGGAATCCCCCCACAGAGGGGCACTGCCAATCTGCGGAATACCCGGATGTGTGTCAGGGTATTGTATCACAGACTTGCGGGCTGTCAATAGGGGTTTTCCCCTATTCCATGTTTCCCACGCCGGCGGCGACCGGGGCTGCCCGGGCGGTCCCCCCGTGCCCCGCAGGGGCCGTTGGGTCAGTAGTAGGCCCCTTCCTCGCGCGGCCCTGGGGAATGCTCCCTTTCCGCCGATAATAGGATCAGGTGAGCGAGCTGGCGCGCGCCGGAAGGGGCGACGCGCAGCACGGCAGAGAGGAGTGCATCCGATGAGACGATGGCTGATGGGGTTCGCGGTCGCGGTGATGGCGCTCGCTGGCGTGGCGCTCGGGGTGGAGCGCGCGTGGGCCGACGTGCCCGCACAGGGCGGAGACGTGCTGAAGATGGCCGATGGGTCGCTGCGCGTGGGCACGCTGCGATCTTTTGATGGCCGGTTCTTCGAGCTGGAGGTGAGCGGCACCGTGCAGCGGATCCCGCGCGCCGAGGTGTTCGCCATCATCCTGGGGGGAGAGGGCCAAGAGTCCCGCCCGCCCGCGACGGGAGTCCTCTTTTCCGACGACTTCCAGCGCGCGGAGATCGGGCCGCAGTGGCAGGTGGTGGACGACCCTTCGCCCGCGGGCGCATCCGCCTGGGCCGTCAAGGGGGGGACGCTCGTGCAGGAGAGCAACGTCTACCGCACCGATGACGAGTACCTCTACTTTCAGGGAACCCACATCGTCGCCGGCTCCCGCGAGTGGCGCGACTACGCGCTGAGCGCCCGGGTCACCCCCACGGACGACGACGGCCTGGGCATGATCGTGCGCTACCAGGATGCCGGCAACTTCTACCGCTTCCTGATGGTCCAGGACGGGGGGAACGGCGGGCCCCTGCGCCGCATCGAGAAGTTCGCCGGCGGGAAGCCCCGGGTGCTCGCCGAGGTGAAGGAGGGCTTCGAGACGGGTCGGGCCTACGAGATGCGCTTCGTCGCGCAGGGAGACCGCCTGGAGATGTGGCTGGACGGCCAGCGCATTCTCGAAGCCACCGACAAGAGCTTCCCCGCCGGCAAGGTCGGGTTCCATACCTACGCCTGCTCGATGACCGTGGCGAACGTGCGGGTGACGGCGGGCGCGGCCGGCCGGTAGCTGATGAGCCTGCGGGAGCGTGGGGTTGGGGGCGTCCCATGCCCTCGCCCCCCTATCCCCCGCGCCGAGAGCCACGTTGCCGCATCGTTCACTCTCTCGCCGAGCCCGCACTTGGGGCACACCACCGGCGATCCACATGGGTTGGCAGGCTTGCCTAACCCGCCGTGCCCTGCTATAATGTGGCAACGCTAGCTGCAAGGGCGACCGTTTCGCCCAGTTGCCAACCGGCCCTGGTCCATCAGGCCGACGGTGTGAGCCGTCGGGCCTGGGAGGCGCACGGTGTTGGCGATAGGATTGTGCGCGCCGTCGGCGTTGATCGACGAGCGCGCGCCTCGCCTGCCCTCGTCCGGTGGCGTGCGGAGGGTTGGCCCCAAAATGCCCGATTTACTCGAAATCCTTCATTACGAAGACTCCCCAGGTCTTCTGCGGGCAGACCGTGGCGACTTCGCGGACTTCCCAGACTACGCTCACGTGCTGCGCAGGGCCGTGGACGGGTGCGGGCTCAAGGGCGTGTACGTCTTGCGCCCGCGCGGGCGTACCGGCAATGAGTCCATCGTTCCCACCGTCTACGTATGCGACGCGGCCTCCGACGCGGATGCCGACAAGGTGCATCAGCGCGTCTACAATCAGAACATTGTGCCGTTCCTGCTGGTTCAGACACCCCACGGGGTACGCCTGTACCGCGGCTTCCAACCGCGCGATCCCGGATTGCCAGACTCACCTCCCCCCACGCGACAGGGGATATTCGAGGTAACCATCGCTCTTGATGAGGTCGGGCGGCGCCTGCAAGCACTCCAGGCAGAGGCGAT
>JACQGM010000316.1 GCA_016199585.1 Armatimonadota bacterium | reverse complement strand
GTCCACCAGGGTGGTCTTGCCGTGGTCCACGTGCGCGATGATCGCCAGGTTGCGCAGGTCCTCGCGGCGCGGCGGGTTCTTCTGGCTCAAGTGTTGACGGCTCCTTTCGGCGCGTCACGCCCGACGAGGCGCGCGGGGCGCGACATCTCGGCGTGCGCGGAACTCCGCCATGATCCTACCACACCGCGGCGGGGATGGTCAACGCGCGGAGGGTGCCGCGCCGGCGAGCCGGCATCACCGCAGCCCGGCGCGGGGCGGCCAGCCGAGGACGAGGACGATGGGTGGCGGAGGCGGGCCGGGGTGTCGGCTTGCCAGCGGGGGTTTGGGAACCGGGCATCGAGATACCCGTCTCGGGAGCGGCGCGGCGCCGCTGAGCGTCCTGTCGGACGCGGGTACAGTGCGAGTGTATCGGCTTCTGCTACCGGGATGGCTGTGGTAGAGCAGGCACCCAGGTATCCTTGTGCTTCACGAACAGGTGACCCTGAGAACACATCAGGTATCCGCTCTCCATCCATTCCGGCCTGTCTCCGCATGGCGCCGAAGCAGGCAACGGAACCGGAGGCGTCGACCGTCCCGGCTGTCCGGCGGCCACAGTAGGTCCCGCCGGAACACTCTTGTGGCCTGCAGACAACCAGACACCATGCAACCTAACGAAGAAGTGCCGCCTTACGCAGCGCATCGTGTTGCCGCTGAAAGTGGTTACACGATCGCCGCACGGGGCTAGCTCCGGGCGACCCTCCCTGCGGCGCGCTGGCTGTGCGGCCTGACTTCCATGCAACGGCGGCGCCGACTTTCCTGGCCTGCCATCTGGAATGGTCTGTAGCACGCCCAACGCTTCCTGCCCGAAAGCACTATCCAGCCCCTCGTCAGAGACTACTTGGCGCAAGAGAGCCTTGGCCCGAGCAGTATCACGGCTGTCTGCGTTCCGGTAGAGCAGATTGGTAGCTATCTTGATGCGCAGGAGCGCGCATTGCCACCGAACAGCAGAGTACCTCGCGGTAAGCCGGCCGAGATTCGCACGATCCGACATCATAACGGTGCCACGCTCCACTGGATTGAGCCTGCGGCTACCGAATCCGCCTGAACCGCCTGCTGTGCTATCCCGAAGGGACCTCTGAAGAGTGCTTTGCAGCGCCCCAACACCTTGGCTCAACCGTTGCCGCATCTTGTCCAACTCTGCCAGCTCCACCTCAGCCACATTGAGGTTGACGATGTAGTTAAGGAGAGCCACGCGCACCGGCCGGGAGCGCCAAGCGCTTCCGTCAGCCAGCACTGCCCGTGCCGAGATCTCGCAGGTACAGTCTTGGGATGCGCTCCCATCCCAAGACGCGTCCCACGGCTGCTGGGTTGCGGTGGTAACCACTCTGCCGTCTTTGAGGAACTCCACTCGCACAACCGTGCCCTCGGCGAGGACGTCCACCCCACCCGCAACGCGCGTGTTGCCCGGCCTGATAACCACGGGACTCCGCCCGTCGAAGCCGCGCAGCCGGATCCGCTCCGGCACGGTGACAGTCACTGGCGGGGTAGTGTAGACCCAACCGTCCTTGTCTATAGCCTGGGCCGTGATAGTGTGTTCGCCAGGGATCTCTTCCGACTCATCCCAGGGGATAGCAAACGAGCTCCCGGATACCTGCGCGTCTTTGGCACCGTCTTTGAGCACGGAAATGGTCCTGGCGTCGAAGTCAGCCGCGACGGTACCAGTCAGTGCAGGGGACGCACCGAGGGCGGCACCAACGGGTGGCCGGGCACTCAGAGCAATGGGGGCGGCGTCCACCAGACGAACACGCACTCGCGCTTCGGAACGGATCTGCTCGCCCGATAGCCTGTTCGCTTGGACCACAAAGAGGTACTCACCTACGGGCAACCTGTCCGTATCGAGCGCGAAAGCAAACCGCTCCTGCTGCCCCCTCTCTACGGACTGCGCCACCGCGCGTGGCGACAGACCACCAACAGGGGCTTTCAGTGTCCGCAGTGTTGCGCTGGCGATGAACTCATCGGTGCGTACATCCACCTCGATCCGCACCGGTTCTCCTCGAACAGCAACGAACGCTGGGCCAGGTGACACCACCAGTACGGAATCGACAGGTCCGACCATCAGGCCAAGCAGCAGAGTCGCATAAGCCATGGGAGTGCTCCAATCACTGCTCGTGACTGAGGGTTCTTTCCCGTGCTCTGGCGCATTCTCCTTCTACTTGCGCTGCGCTGCGTTCGTTCCCTCGTCGGCGTCATCCCGCCCTGTGTCTCTTGCCCCATCTCCCCCATCAGCTCCTCCGCCTGCGTCTCCGTCGGGGCCTCCACCACCGCACGGACCACCGGCCCCGTGTGCGAGGCACGGACCTGTCACCGAGCGGGCAGGGCGAACATACGGGTTCGCAGTAGCGGCGTGCGCCCTCCTCTCACCGCCCCTCCACCTCCGGCTCGGTCCCCTCCACAGGGATCTCCTCCGGAGGGATCCACTGTACGCGGCCGTCCCGCCACACGGCCACCGGGTTTCCCAGCCGACGGTGCCGCGCCAGAGCCTCGCGCACCGCTTCGCCCATCTCGTGGAGTATTCGGGGCAGGTCGGACACCCGTTCAGCAGGCGTGCGCGATGTCTCCGTTGTGGTCCTCATTGTGATACCTCCATCAGAGGGTGCCAGACGGGCGCGTGACGGATCCCATCACGGTTCCAGACAGGAAGGCCACGGGTTCAGACCGCCGCAGCCAGGTGCCGCGCCCGTCCGCCAATCCGCAATCTGCAATCCGCGGGCATCAGACCGCTCGGTCGGATCCGACAGGATTGCCGGCGCCCCTCCGCCAATCTGCAATCTGAAATCCGAAATCTGAAATCGCCCTCACCCCATCTCCCCCATCAACTCCCCCGCCAGCCTTTCCGCCTCTCCCTCCGTCGGCGCTTCCACCATCACCCGGATCACCGGCTCCGTGCGGGAGGCGCGGACCTGCGCCCACCAGCGGTCGCCGAGGATCTTGATGCCGTCGGTGAGGTCGAGTTCGTAGGAGGCGTACTTCTCACGGATGTGGGCGAGGATGGGAGGCACGCGCTCGGAGGCGATCGGCACCTTCTTCTTCGCCATGAAGAACTGCGGCAGGGCGCGCGCCATCTCGGAGAGAGGCCGGCCGCTCTCGGCCATCGATTCGAGGACCAAGGCCATGCCGATGAAGCTGTCGCGGCCGTAGTGGAGCGGCGGGTAGATGACGCCGCCGTTCCCCTCGCCGCCGATGGCCGCGCGCTCGCGCTTCATGCGCTCGGCCACGTTCACCTCGCCGACGGCGGTGCGGATGACGCGCGCGCCGTAGCGGGCGGCGATTTCCTCAGCCATCATGCTCGTGGAGACGTTCACCACCACCGTGCCGGGGCGGCGCCGGAGGACGAAGTCGGTGCAGAGCGCCACGGAGTACTCCTCGCCGATGGCGGCGCCCTCCTCGGAGACGATGGCGAGGCGGTCGGCGTCGGCGTCCTGGGCGAAGCCGACGTCGGCGGAGGTGGCGCGCACGTGCGCGCAGAGGTCGCCGAGGTTCTCGGGGATCGGCTCGGGCGGGTGGGGGAAGATGCCGTTGGGGGTGAGGTGGATCGGGAGCATCTCGCACCCGAGCACCTCCAGGAGGTGCGGGGTGGCGACCGCTCCGGCGCCGTTGCAGCAGTCCACCGCCACGCGGAAGCGGCGGGCGCGGATCTTCTCCGCGTCCACGAGCTTCAGGATGGCGGCCACGTGCGTCTTCACCGCATCGCCGTTGGTGCGCGGGCGGCGCAGGGCGGCGCTCTCGGCGCGCGTGAACTCCCCCTGGTGGTAGATGGCGAGGAGCTCCTCGGCCTGGTAGGCGTTGAGGAAGATCCCGTCGCCGCGGATGAACTTCAGCGCGTTCCACTCCACCGGGTTGTGGCTGGCGGTGATGGCGATGCCGCCAGCGGCGCCGAGGCGCTCCACCATCA
Source organism: Armatimonadota bacterium (assembly GCA_016199585.1). Classification (GTDB taxonomy): domain Bacteria; phylum Armatimonadota; class JAAZEB01; order JAAZEB01; family JAAZEB01; genus JACQGM01. The sequence continues at coordinate 306 of JACQGM010000316.1, read as the reverse complement.
CCTGCACCGTGGGCACCGGGCAGATGCCGAGATCCACCACCTGGCACCCGGCGGAGGTGAGACCGGAGAGGACGGCGTGGCGCACCATCTCCCCGGAGGTGCGCGTGTCGCTGCCGACGACCACCGTGCCGGACCCGGTCCACGTGCCGAACGCCTGCGCGAAGCGGACCATCAGCAGCGGCGTCAGCGCATCGCCGACCACCGCCCGCACGCCGGAGATGCTGATCTTGAGATTGGTAACGCTCTTCAACGTAGCTCCCGTCTTCCGGTGTATGGGTGTGTGGGAGTATGGGCGTATGGGCGTAT
>JACQGM010000331.1 GCA_016199585.1 Armatimonadota bacterium | reverse complement strand
GTGGGGTGAGGGGGGTGCGCTCGCGGGAGACCAGCCCGATTCCCGGGCGCTCCGGGCAGTCTCCGGGGTGCTCCTGCTGGTTGAGGGCGCTACGAGCCTCATGGCGGTGGGGTAATGAGAGGCCCTGTAGGCGCAGGACGGGCGGGCGCCGGTCGCCGACCCGGCCCCTCCCGCCCGGGGCAGGATCGCCGGCCGGAGCCCGTTCTGGAGCAGTGCGGCGCTTGTGTTTGGCCGCCGCCGCGCCGGGCTAAGAGCCTATCCGAGAAGTGGCGTAGTCTAGGGCCTTGTGCCCGTTCTCGACGCCCACAAGGGGCTAGGCTACGATTATTCGGATAGGTTCCGAGCTTCGCCTACGGGATCACTGATGAAGGAGGCGAGATGGCGGAGAAGAGATGGCGTGTGCCGGCGGATCGGCTGGCCTGGCGCTGCGACCCGGACACGTTCGGGTTCCAGACGACGGCGGAACTCGAGGCCCTGAATGGCATCGCCGGGCAGGAACGGGCGAACAAGGCGATGGCATTCGGCATTGACATTGACGCCGAAGGCTACAACCTCTTCCTGGTCGGCTCTCCGGGCAGCGGGCGCTGGATCGCCGCGCGCACGCAGATCGAGGAGCGCGCGCGCACCGAGCCACGCCCCCCGGACTGGTGCTACGTTCACAACTTCGAGGACTCGGATCAGCCGATCGCGCTCTCCCTCCCGGCGGGCCAGGGGCAGCAGCTCGCCCGCGACATGGAGAATCTGGTCACCGAGGGGCAGGAGCAGATCCTGAAGGCATTCCAGGCGGATGAGTATGAGGAGCAGAAGAGCGCCATCGTGCGCTCGCACTCCGAGCGCCGCGATGCCGTCATGGAGGCCCTGCAGGCGCGCGCCCGGGAAGCGGGCTTCCTGATCCAGATGACCCCGGCCGGCATGGTGACCGTCCCGGTGGTCGAAGACCAGGCGCTCACCCCGGAGCAGTTCGAGCAGCTCCCCGACGAGCAGAAGCGCGAGATCGAGGAGCGCGGGCGCGAGCTGCCGAGCCAGATCGAGCAGGCCTTCCGCCAGGCCCGCGCCATTGACCGCGAGGCCCAGGAGCAGGTGCGCAAGCTGGACCAGGAAGTGGCCAGGCAGGTGATCGGCCAACTGGTTGACCAGGTGCGCCGGAAGTACCCGGACAACGAGAAGGTGACGCGCTTCCTGGAAGCCGCGCAGAGCGACATCGCCGAGCACGTCGAGGAGTTCCGCAGCCTGGAGCAGATCCCCGAAGACGGCCCCGCGATCAACATGCCGGTCGCCATCGCCCAGATGCAGCGCGAGGAGATGCTCAACCGCTACAAAGTGAATGTGCTGGTAGACAACTCCGGCACCGAGGGCGCGCCGGTGGTGTGCGAAGTTCACCCGACCTACTACAACCTGGTCGGCAAAATGGACTTCCGCGTCCGCTTCGGCGTGATGGTGACCGACCCGAACATGATCAAGGCGGGGGCGCTGCACCGCGCCAACGGCGGCTACCTGGTCCTGGACATCATGGATGTGATCGCCAATCCCCTGGCGTGGGACGGGCTGAAGCGCTCGCTCCGGTCGGGACAGATGCGCATCGAGAACCTGGGCGAGCAGATGGGGCTCATCCCCACCGCCACGCTGCAACCGGAGCCGATCCCTCTCCATGCCAAGGTAGCTCTCATCGGCCCACCCATGCTCTACTATCTCCTCCACTCCCTGGACCCCGATTTCGCCCGCCTGTTCAAGGTGAAGGTGGATTTTGATACAGAGATGGACCGCGACGAGGCCCACCTGGCGCAGTACGCCGCGATGATCGCGGGCCTCACCCGGCGGGAGAAGATGCTGCCCTTCAGCAAGGGCGCTGTGGCGTGCGCCGTGCAGTGGGCGGCGCGCCTGCGCGAGGACCAGTTCAAGCTCGCGGCCTCCCACCGCGCGGCGCGCGAGATCGTAGCCGAGGCGAGCTACTGGGCGCGGCAGAACGGACGTGAGGTGGTGGAGGCCGAGGATGTGTCGCAGGCGATTGAGGCGCGGGAGTACCGCTCGCGCATGCTGGAGGAGAAGATCCAGGAGTGGATTGCCAACGGCACGATCATGATTGACACCGAAGGCCAGGTGACGGCGCAAGTGAATGGCCTCTCCGTGATCAGCCTGGGCGGCTACGCGTTCGGGCGGCCGTCGCGGATCACGGCGCGGACCTTCCTCGGGCGCGGCGGCGTGGTGAACATCGAGCGTGAGGTGGAGATGGGCGGGCGCATCCACAACAAGGGCGTGCTCATCCTAAGCGGCTACCTCGGGGGCCGGTACGCGCGCAACGTCCCGCTCTCGCTCTCCGCGACACTCACCTTCGAGCAGCTCTATGAAGACGTGGAGGGCGACAGCGCCTCGGCGGCGGAGCTCTACGCCCTCCTTTCGAGCCTGGCCGACCTGCCGGTGAGCCAGAGCATCGCCGTCACCGGGTCGGTGAACCAACGGGGGGAGATCCAGCCTGTCGGGGGCGTCACGCACAAGATCGAGGGGTTCTACCACACCTGCAAGGCGCGTGGGCTCACCGGCGAGCAGGGAGTGATCATCCCGCAGCAGAACATGCGGAACCTGATGCTGAAGGAGGAGGTCGTCGAGGCCGCCCGCAACGGGCGCTTCCACATCTGGGCGGTGCGCACGGTGGACGAGGGGATCGAGATCCTCACCGGCGCGCCGGCGGGCCGGCAGCTCGCCGATGGATCCTTTGAGGAGGGATCGGTGAACGACCGGGTGATGTGGCGGCTGCGGCGCTTCGCGGAAACGATGCGCGACTTCAGCGTGGAGCCGGGGACTGAGCCGCCGATCCGCCGCGAGGTGGCGCCCGTGGGCGCCGGGCTGGAAGGGGACGGCAGCCCGGACGCCGAGGAGTGATAACCTCTTCGGTTAGGAATGAGAACGAATCATCGTCGGCCTCGTCGTGAGGACGAGGCCGATTCGTCTCGTTTCTGACTGAAGACGCTATGAGCGGCTCGGCGAAGCGTTGGCGGTCCTCGATCCGTCGCGGTCGAACCGGCACCCGGGAAGTGTCACCCCCGCCCGATGCCTCCCGGGGCTCTCTACTCGGCCGTTCGCTCCTCCTGGCGCTCTTCGATGATCTGCTCCACGCGGTCGAACACCTCCAGGGTTTCGGCCCGGGTGGGCAGCGGTCCGATCTCCTCCTGCCCGGGAGCCGGCTCTCCTTCGTCACTCCCGGAGTACATCGCGGACTCCATCTCCCCGGGCAGCCGCTCAATCCGCTCCGGGCCCCGCTCCTCATCTTGCTGCTCCATGACACCCTCCCCTGGGGCCTGCGAATGCTCGCGATATGGAAGCGCATTCGGCCCCCGCGGCCCGCGACGCCGGGCCGGGCTCGCCAGCCGCGGTTTCCATATTTCCATGTTTCGACATTTCAACCAACGGCCACCGGGCGGCGGAGGGTCTCGATGCGGCGGAAGAGGCGGTCTAGGTCCACCGGCTTGCGCATCACGTCGCAGGCGCCTTCGCGGCGCGCCCGGGCCTCCAGGGAATCATCCACGTAGCCGCTCAGGATCACGATCTCGCGGTGCCCCTTGTCGCGGATGCAGCGCAGCACGTCGAGCCCGCTCATCCCCGGCATTCGCATGTCGAGGAGCACCAGATCGAACGCCTCGACCGAGGCGATGCGCACGGCGTCCAGCGGGTCGCTGACGGCGCTCACCTGGCACCCGGTGTCTTCCAGCAGGTCCCCGAGGACCAGGCAGGCATCTTCCTCATCGTCAATGAGCAGCACACGGCAGGCAGCGGACATCGTCATCCTCCCGATGAAGGGGGTGGCCGCACCCGTTGCGGGGACGGGCGTGCTCTCCTGTTAGCGGCGGACCCGCCCGATTCCTTCCTGATTGCCGGGAAGATGCGCGAGCGGTTGATGGTGCTGTTGCATGCTCGTGGGGAGCGGGAGCCGATCACGGGGGATCGGATACGGAAGGCGGCAAGGCCGCCCCCGCTCGCCCGCATGAGGGCGCGTTCCTGGTGACCGCAGCGGGGTCCGCAAGCGCGGGGCCGATGCGCCTGGCGGGAATGCGGCAGGGAGACTCTCAGCGGACGGCGCCACGGGTGATGACACGTCCCGCCACAGCTTCGACACTGCCACGCAAAGAGCAAACGTGCTGGCTGGGACACAGATTACCTGCTCCAGGTATTGCTCAATCAGATGCTCTCGCCCTGGATGAGGCGCGGTTCGCCGTTGACACCGGCCGCACCCCGTGCTATAATGTGACCGGTGGGGCGCCGGGAGGCGCGCCACCGGGCGGCCCGGTCGTCTAATTGGTTAGGACACCGCCCTCTCAAGGCGGAGCTTGCGGGTTCGATCCCCGTCCGGGCTACCAACGTATTCACCAAAGGCTCCGGTAGCTGATAGGAGATCTCAATCTCCATCGCTTCCGGGGCCAGTCTTATGTACTCCACCCACGGTGAAATCGCTCGCTTACGGTCGCCCGGATTCCCGTGCATCAGGACCCCCTCCACGTCACGCCGACACGCCAGCGCCGTCTCCACGTCGACCCGCGGTGGCTCGCCAGCCTTCGCCTGCACCGTGGCGACCTCCTTTCGCTCTGCCTGCAGCGCACGCAACCGCTCGTTCGCCCAGGTGGCGTCGCCAAGGCCATCCTCAACGGCGCGCCGGATGTTGCTGATCTTCCGGTCGATCTCGCTCAGCCGCTTCTCTGCGCTGGTATTATACCCCGTGGCTTCCCGCCAGAGCGCTTCCAGTTCCTCATTCACCTGCCGGGCGAAACCGTCGGGGCCGGCACACACCCCGAGCAACTCCCGTATGCCGCTGACGACCTCCAGCTCCAGTTCGGCCTGCGGTACGTAGAGACCGGGGCCGCACCCCATCCCTCGGCGGTATGGCTGGCTCCCACACACGTAGTAGCTGTGGTCTGGTCTCCTGCAGCCAACCATGTTGCTCCCGCAACGACCGCAGATGAACTTGCCGCCACTCAGCAGGAAGCCCGAAGAGCGACTTCGCCCAGGCTCCTTTCCGAACCGCCGGCCTCCACGCCCCTGCCGGGCATGGGTGATGCCGAGAGCTTCGTCCTCGCTGATGATGGCCGGGTGTGCGTTCGGCACAACCGTCCACTCCGAGGGGTCGTTCCACTTCAGCGCCTTCGTGCGCACGTTCCAGACACCATACCCGGCATACTTCAGCAGCACGTGGGGCTGCAGCATGCTGTTCCACGTCGAGGAGGACCAGAAACCCTTGCGTGCCGCGGGAATGCCGTTACCGTTACAGAAGTCGCGCAGCTCATCGAGGGATGCTCCCTTTCCCGCCAGCTTGACAAGACAGTGCCGCGTCCACTCGTGCACCGGCCGGCCGGCCACCACTGTATCATCCAGCACCCAGATGGACTTGATGATCGGCCGGCCTCTGCGGGAGCCAGGCAACTCGATGTGCTCGGTGCGGTAGCCCCAAGGCGGCTCGCCGCCATTCTTGTAGCACCAGCCTGTCTCAGGATCGCGCGTCTGAGCGTTTGACCGACAGCCCTTCTTCGTGTGGAATGCAATCTCGCGGCTGTAGGCTTCGTTCTTGGCAAAGGTGATCGCTTCCAGGTAGACGCCGGCCACGCTCTCCGGGTCCACCTCCGGGTCGTTGAGCGAGACCACACGCACGCCGGCCGCGCGCAGCTCGCGCACCAGCGTCTTTGCCTGCAGGCTGTCACGTGGGTAGTCTCCCCAGATAGTGTTGTTCTGGGTATAATGAGCCATATACCATAGAATCGTATGG
>JACQGM010000028.1 GCA_016199585.1 Armatimonadota bacterium | reverse complement strand
TCGTAACGCGCGGCGCAACACCAGCACGGGGCGGGCGCGGACAGAGCAGCGCCCCTACGGACAGATCGTAACGCGCGGCGCAACACTAGATGTAGGGGCCGCACTCCGTGTCGGCCCGCCCCTCGCGAACCTACTCATGAACCCTGATCTCTTACCCCTGCGTCGCGGTGTTTACAGCGGTCGCGATCTCTGATATAATAGGATGCGGTAGGAAGACCTCTTCCCTCCTGGCTTGTCTTCCGCAGGCACGCAGGCTGGCAGGCTGCCCTGGCCCTCGACCCGGAAAGGAGCGCTGCAGTGAGCAGACAGTACATTACGGGATCGGGCTTCTCCCTCGAACGCCTTACCGAGCACGTACCGCAAGACGGGCGATTCTACCTTATCCAGGACGGCGAGGTGGCTTCGGTCTTCGACAGCCAACAGGAAGCTCAACAGGCCTACCATGAGTTGTGCGTGGCCTACTGGAGCCGGATGCTGCGCAGCATGGACATGGACGCCCGGATCCGGGCCGCTCGCGGCCTGCTCCGGCGCGACCGCAAGCACCGCGCTGCTCTCGAAACCCTGGCTACCCACGGTGATCCGAAAGAGCGCGCCTATGCCGCCGAAAGCCTCAAGCGCATCGCCCGCCAGGAAGCGATCGGCACCGCCTGAACTCGATCACTCCAAGGGGGAGCCGGATCCCGGCCTCGGCCCCTTTCCGACCATCCGCTGCAGCAGTTGTGCGCACAGAGCCCGGCGCGGGGCCCGGACGCACGGGCTGAATGGCTCTGTGCCAGCCGCGGCGGAAGGTGTGCCTCGGGCCGGGACTCATCCGGTGGGAGAGGGTGTCGCGTCGCTTCCCCGGGCGCTCGGGCGCCGCTTCAGGGAACTCCTTCCGCCTGCCGAGCGGCACACCGGCAGGGCAGACGCCGCTCAGCACACTTCTGTGCCGCCAGCTTGCGGCCCCACGCTGCACATCGGCGATCCGGCCAGCTCCGCCATTGCTTTCGATTCCCGTGACGAATGGGGGGTACAAAAGAAAAGCCGCTAGCTGTTCCCGTACCTAGCGGCTGCCCTCCACAAGGGTCGCACAACGCCTAAGACACCTCAAGGGAGAGACGAGAGGCTTCACACTGATCGAACTACCGATTACTTAGACACTGCGCAGCGCGAAAAGTTCCAACGAATCGCGGTGGATCGCCGCGCCGCCGGCACGGTGCCCCCGGGCGGCCGCCCAGGCTCCGCACCCCGTTTGCCAGATCCCGCACCCGTGTGCTACCATGTAGGAGACAGCCCGCCGCACCGGGCAGGAGCCGTGCGGGCGGGTGACGAACAGGCTATCAACACGGCCTGATGGTTGGCCTTGCAGGCGCGGAGGAATAACCTGTCGGGACGATGGGCAAAGGAAAAACGGATACTGCCCGGCAGCCGCGTCGGACGAGGACCGAGACGGGGACGAAAATGGCCGTAATGGAACCGATGACCGCCGCAGGGGCGCAGCACGCCATCACGGACAACCTGGACCAGCTCCTGGACGTGCTGCCACCGGGCATTCGCCGGCAACTGGAGCGCCATGACCACCTGGAGGACCTCCTCGAGATCGTGCTGGACCTGGGCCGCGAGGCCGAGGTCCGCTTCCCCGAGGAAGTGCTCTACCTGGGCGGCGCCGTCACCGCGGAGGATATCCAGTACGTGACGGATCGCGTGGGCACGTTCGGTAAAGACAACCGCGCGGGGATCGAGCGAACGCTGCACCGGATCTCGGCGATCCGCAACCGCTCCGGCCGGGTCATCGGGCTCACCTGCCGCATCGGGCGCGCCGTCTACGGCACTATTGATATTATCCGCGACGTCGTGGAGGAAGGCCACTCGATCTTGATGCTGGGCCGCCCCGGGGTCGGGAAGACGACCAAGCTGCGGGAAGTGGCGCGCGTGCTGGCCGACGAGTTCCGCAAGCGCGTCGTCGTGGTGGATACCTCGAATGAGATCGCCGGTGACGGCGATATCCCCCACCCGGCCATCGGCCACGCCCGGCGCATGCAGGTCGTCTCGCCCGAGCAACAGCACGCGGTGATGATCGAAGCGGTCGAGAACCACATGCCCGAGGTGATCGTGATTGACGAGATCGGCACGGAGCAGGAAGCCTTCGCCGCCCGCACCATCGCCGAGCGCGGCGTGCAGCTCGTCGCCACCGCCCACGGCAACACCCTGGACAACCTGCTCGTGAACCCGACCCTCTCCGACCTGGTCGGCGGCATCCAGGCGGTGACGCTCTCGGATGAGGAGGCCCGGCGCCGGCGCACCCAGAAGACCGTGCTGGAGCGGAAGGCGCCGCCGACCTTCGACGTCCTCATCGAGATCATGGCGATGGACAAGCTCGCGATCCACCACGACGTGGCCGGCACGGTGGACCGCATGCTGCGCGGGGTGCCGCCACAGCCGGAGATCCGGGTGCGGAACCCGAGGGGCGAGGTGGAGGTGGTGCAGGGCGCCGAGGTGGAGGCCGAGGAAGAGGAGTACGAGGAGCGGCCCGGCCCCTTCGGCGCGGGACCGCCAGCGATGCGCGCGCCGGCCGAGCGTCCGCTCCTGGAGCGCGCTCCGGGGAAGGTGGTCCGCGTCTTCCCCTACGGCGTGAGCCGCAGTCGCCTGGAGAAAGCGATCCGCGACCTGCGGGTGCCCGCTGCCATCACCAAGGACTGGCGTGAGGCCGACGTGCTCCTCACCCTCAAGGCGCACTACCGCCGCGAGCCGGGCCGGCTGAAGGAGATCGTCGGGGAGGAAGTGCCGGTCTACGTCATCAAGAGCAACACGTATGTCCAGATCGCGTCCGCTCTGCGCGAGATGTTCCAGATCCGCGGGCGCGAGGATGGCCACGAGGATGCGGCCGTGCGCGAGGCGGAGGAAGCCGTCGAGCGCGTGCTGGCGGTGGACGAGCCGGTGGAGCTGCTCCCGCAATCGGCGTCTCTGCGCCGGCTGCAGCACCTGGTGGCGGACCAGTACCGCGTGCGGTCGGAGAGTGTCGGCACCGAGCCGAACCGGCGCGTGCGGATCTCGAGGACGTGATGCCCGCAGGGATCTTCATCACGCTGGAGGGGCCGGAGGGGGCCGGCAAGACGACGCAGGCGGACACTCTGGCGGAGTGGCTGCGCGAGCGCGGGCACGGAGTGATCGTGACGCGCGAGCCGGGTGGCGATCCCCTCGCCGAGGGGATTCGCGCCCTGCTCCAGAACCCGGAGTGGGCGCTGGACGTGCGGGCCGAGCTGCTCCTCTTCCTGGCAGCGCGCGCTCAGCACGTGGCCCACGTCATCCGCCCTGCCCTGGCGCAGGGGCGCACCGTGGTGTGCGACCGCTTCTCGGACTCCACGCTGGCCTACCAGAGTGCCGGGTCGGGGCTGCCGCTGGCGGAGGTGCGGGCGCTGAACGAGTTCGCGACGGGCGGGCTGGCGCCGGACCTGACGCTGCTCCTGGATCTGGACGTGACTCTCGGACTCCGGCGCCAGGGGGAGTGGGCGCGGATGGAGCGGCGCGGGGTTGAGTTCCACCGCCGGGTGCGCGAGGGATTCCTGCGCCTTGCCGCCGCCGAGCCGGAGCGGGTCCGGGTGGTGGATGCCGCTCGGCCCCTGGAAGCCGTGGCGGCCGAGATCAGAGCGATTGTGGATTGCGGATTGCGGATTTCATAGCGTCTTCAGTCAGAAACGAGACGAATCGTGCTCGTCGTCGGCCTCGTCCTCGGATCCCCGTCGAGCCGAGGACGAGCACGATTCAGTCTCATCCCTAACCGAAGAGGCTATGCAATCTGCAATCTGCAATCTGCAATCCCAAGAGGTGGCCCATGAAACTGGTGGTGACCGTCATCCATGATCGCGACAAGCACCGGATGTTCGAGGCGCTGGTGAACAACGGCTTCACCTTCACCAAAATCGCCAGCACCGGCGGCTTCCTGCGCGAAGGGAACGTGACGCTGCTGCTCGGGGTGGAAGACGAGCGGCTGGAGGAGCTGGTGGGGCTGATCAAGGAGAACTGCCAGACGCGCGAGCAGTACGTGAACATCCTCCCGCCGGATACCCGCCCGATCGGCACTTTCCTGCCCAACCCGGTGAAGGTTCAGGTCGGTGGCGCCGTCATCTTCGTGGTGGACGTGCAGCGGTTCGAGAGGTTCTAGAGCGGCGCGATCCAGGCCACAAGTCGGGACATGGCACCGGGCCTTCGAGCCGGGTGAGGATTGATAACGAGAGGTACTGACGCATGCGGATGGGGGAGCTGGTGGGGCACGAGCGCCCGGCCGCACTCCTTCAGGGGAGCCTGCGGAGCGGCCGGGTCTCGAACGCCTACCTCTTCGTCGGCGAGGAGGGCATCGGCAAGACGGCCCTGGCGCTCGCCTTCGCGCGCGCGCTCCTCTGCGAGTCGCCCGAAGCGCCCCCCGACCGGGGTATCTGCGAGGCGTGCGGCACCTGCCCCGCGTGCCACCTCACGGCGCTCGGGAATCACCCCCATCTGCGCGTCATCGCGCCCGACGGCGAGCGCATCAAGATCGAGCAGATGCGCGACCTCCGCCACGACGTGGCCCTCACCGCCTTCGGGGGCGCGCGCCGGGCCTACATCATCCTCGCGGCGCAGGCGATGACCGAGGAGTCGGCCAACTGCATCCTGAAGACGCTGGAGGAGCCGCCCCCGGGGGTGACGCTCATCCTGGTCACCGAGAGCCTGTCGCAGCTCTTGCCGACGATCGTCTCGCGCTGCCAGCTCTTGCGCCTGCGGCCGGCGCTGCCCGCAGCGGTGGAGGCGCTCCTGGTGGAGCGCCACGGAGTGGCGCCGCACCATGCGCGCTTCATCGCCGATTTCTCCGGCGGGCGCGCGGGGTGGGCGGTGCGGGCCGCCCGGCGGCCCGCCATCCTGGAGGTGCGCGAGCGGCTGCTGCACCTGCTGGTGCGCCTGCCGGACGCGCAGTCTGTGGAGGTGTTCCGCGCCGCCGAGGAGGTGCGCGCGCTCGCGGGCGAGCTGGGCGCCGAGGCGGAGGAAGCGGCCTCTCCTGACGGCGCGCCGGGCGGCGCGAGCAGCGAAGACCGCATGGTGCGCGCTCAGGCGGGCGCCCTGCTCGATATCGCGCGCTCCTGGTTCCGCGACCTGCTCGTGCTGAAGTTGGCGCGGACCCGGGACCTGATCAACACGGACCGGCGCAGCGAGCTGGCGGCTCTCGCGCCGCGTTACCCCGTGGCCGGCCTCCTGGAGGCGCTGGACGCGGTCGTCCGCACCCGCCGCTACCTCTCTCGCAGCGCCAACGTCTCCCTGGCCCTGGAGGCTCTGATGAGTCGTCTATCATCGCACCGTGCGTTGTGACGACGATGTGCGCGTACGAGGAAGGGGACCACGCATGTTGGTGCCGTTGATCATCGCCGGAGGGGGCGGCACGCGCCTCTACCCCGTGAGCCGGGAGTCGCGCCCGAAGCAGTTGATGCGCGTCGTGGGCGACCGCACGATGGTGCAGGAGGCTTACGCCCGCGTCGCGGGTCTGGCCCCTGCCGAGCGGATCCACGTCGCCACCACTCAGCCGCTCTACGAGCCGATCCGCGCTCAGCTCCCGGAAGTGCCCGCGGAGAACTACATCATCGAGCCCGTCGGCCGTGATACCGGCCCCTCGATCGCCTACGCCTCGCTGACCATCCGCCGGCGCCACCCGGACTCGACAATGCTCGTCGTCAGTGCCGACCACGTCATCCGGCCGGTGGCGCGTTTCCACCGCACGGTCGAGCGCGCCGCCGAGGTGGCCCAACTCACTCACGGGCTGGTCACCATCGGGATCCGCCCGACGCGCCCCGAGACCGGCTATGGCTACATCAAGCCGGGCGAGGCGCACCATGCCTTCCAGGAGGTGGAGCGCTTCACGGAGAAGCCCGACCGCGACACGGCCGAGCGATTCGTCGCCGAGGGCTACTACTGGAACAGCGGCATGTTCGTTTGGGAGGCGACCGCGATCTGCCAGGCCCTGAACACCCACCTGCCCGACATCTATGACGGCGTGCAGCGCATCGTCGAGGGCGGGAAGCCCGCGGAAGAAGTGTTCCCCGAGCTGCGCCGCGTCTCCATCGACTACGGGGTGATGGAGAGGGCCGGCAACGTCTACGTGGTGGAGGCCGATTTCCTCTGGGACGACGTCGGGAGCTGGTCCGCCCTCGAACGGGTGATGGAGTCCGACGAGAGCCGGAACGTGGTGCGCGGCGATTTCCTCGCCATCGAGTCGGACCACTGCATCGTCCACAGCGATGAGGGCCTGGTGGCCGCCATTGGCGTCTCCGACCTGGTGATCGTCAAGGCGGGTGACGTGGTCCTGGTGTGCCGCAAGGAGCGGGATCAGGACGTGAAGGAGCTGGTGCAGATGCTGAAAGCGGACGCCCGGCGAAGGAGGTATCTCTGAGAAGTGAGGAGTGAAGAGTGAGGGCCTCCCGCGCCACGGCCCTCACTCGTCGCTCACCACTTCTCACTCCTCACGCACCGCGAAGGAGCACCGTCATCGAAGAGCTGGACTACCGCGCCCCCTGGCGCCGCACCCTGTACGTGGTGTGGGTTGCGGGATTCATCGCCGTCTCGGGCATGTCTCTCGTTACTCCCTTTCTGCCGCTCTATCTGCTGGACCTGGGGGTCAAGGACGTGGCGCAGGCGCAGCGCTGGGCGGGCCTGCTGGTGTCGGGAAGCTTCATCTGCGCCGCGATGGTGGCGCCGGTCTGGGGATCGCTGGCCGACCGGTACGGGCGCAAGCCGATGGCGCTGCGGGCGATCTTCGGGCTGGCGGTGTCCATCTCGCTGATGGCCTTCGCCACGCGCCCGGAGCACTTGCTGCTGCTGCGCATGCTGCAGGGCTCGGTGGGGGGCTTCGTCTCCGCGTCCATTGCGCTCGTCGCCACCGCCGTCCCCAGGGCGCGGCTGGGCGCCGCCCTCGGCACGCTCCAGACGTCGCTGACCGCGGGGCACGTGGTCGGTCCCCTCTTCGGCGGGGTGCTGGCCGACCGGATGGGCTACAACCACGTCTTCCTCATCACCGGCGGGTGCTGCGTGCTGGCCGGGCTGGTGGTGGCGGTCTTCGTGAAGGAGGACTTCACGCCGCTGCCTGCTAAAGAGCGGCACAGCTTCCGCCAGAACCTGGGGATGCTGCGCACGGTGCCGGCGCTGCGCGCCACCTTCATGGTGATGTTCGTCACCCAGATCGGCTTGATGGTTATTCAGCCGGTGCTCGCCCTCTTCATCCGCGACCTCGCCGGCGGCTCGGAGGGCTTGCTGCGGACCAAGGTCGGGGTCGTCTTCTCGATGCCGGGCCTGGCGGCGGTTGTGGCCGCGCCCCTGTGGGGACGGCGGGGCGACCGTATCGGCCATCGGACAACGCTCGCGATGGCGCTGTTGGGCGCCGGCGTTCTCTACCTCCCGCAGGCATGGGCGCAGACCGCCACGCAGCTCGCGGCGATGCGCTTCTTCGTCGGGTTGTGCATGGCGGGCGTCTCGCCCTCGGCGCACTCGGTGGTGGCGAGCTCGGTGGCCTCCAATCGGACGGCGGCGGCGCTCTCGCTCCTCTCCATGGCGCAGTGGAGCGGCAGCGTCGCCGGCCCGCTGCTCGGCGGCCTGATCTCGTCGCACCTGGGGGCCCGGCCGATCTTCCTGATCACCGCGGTGCTGCTCCTCTGCAGCGGCACCGGCGCCCTGCGCGCGGCCCGGAAGCCGGTGAAGCTTCTGGAGCCGGCAGCGGCGGAAGTGGGAGAGGATGGGTGACCAACGAGAGCACGACCGACCGCTAGCGCAGCGGCCGGTTGATCCGGACCAGCTCACCGGCAAGGCCGCTCCGGGACACGCTCGCCTCGTGGATGCGTGCCGCCTGGGCAGCAGGATCCGGGTCGAAGGTGCAGGCTATGATGCCGGCGTGCTCTGCGCCCTCCCGGTGCAGGCGGACGAAGTGCCTCCGGTTCAGGGTGAGGAGCGCCCGATCCTCGCCGGCGGCGAAGGCCAGTACAGCTTCGTCGGGCAGCGCCTGGTTGCCCATCCCTGTCTCGTGGATGGTGAGGACGTCATGGCCGAGTCGCCGGAGTTCCTCGACGGACGGGGAGCGGGAAGTTCTCATTCGCGTAGAATCTCGCCACGGTCAGGCCTCCTCGTTCCCGCGAATCTCCTGCTCGATCTCCTCACGATGCGAGCGCACGTACGCCCAGGCATTCGCCAGATCCTCGGCACGCAGCGTCGGGTAGGAGCGCAGCAGGTCGGCCTCACCCATGCCGAGGCGGCGCGCCTGTTCGAGAATCCAGACGGGGATCCGCGTGCGCATGATGCACGGCTCGCCGCCGCAGATCCCCGGGGTGCTCTCGATCCCCGGAAACGCGTCGCCAAGGTCACGCGCCACCCACTGCAGCAGCTCTGCCTTCTCGGCGCGCGTCATCGCCGGGAGCAGCTTCTTCGCCTCTTCCAGCACACTCATAGCCGTTCTCCGCACCCATATTATACACCATCGGCACTCGGGTGGCGAGGGACGGGCGCCGCACCTTCAGAGGCTCCTCAGCGGCACCCGGCGCCATCAGCCCCCTGTTTCGCGATGCAGGCGCGCGGGTAGGATCAAGTAGTCCATCCGTACCGCCGCGCCCGCCGGGGGGCATCGCTGAGGGGTGTAGATGAGGCACGGGCCGATACGCGTCGCCATCCGCGTCGTCGCCACTCTCGCTCTCCTCGCCTTCGCCGGCACTGTGGACATCCTCACCGGCCCTCAGGTACACGCCGCGTTCTTCGCCTTCCTCCCGATCATCGCCGCGTGCGCCTGGTTCGGCGCGTGGGGCGTCCTGATCGTGCCGGCCACCTTCCTTCTCTACGAGTACATCCGGTGGACGGAGTGGCGCCGGCCGCCGCTTGTTCTGACAACCAATGACGTGGTGGACCTCTTGAGCTTCACGCTCGTGGCCGCCCTCGCCCTTCTCGCTCGCGAGCGCTACCGGATGGTGCGGGAGGCGCGCGACTCCCAGGCGGCGCTGCGCCGGGAGGCTGAGGACCGGGGGACGCACCTGGAATCGCTCTACCGCGTTGCCCGTGCGGCCAACGCCTCGCGGGGGACGCAGGAGTTCCTGGAGGTGCTCCTGGACGAGCTGGTTCACCTGGTGCCGCACGTGCGCGTCGCCACCATCCTCGAGCGCCAGGGCGATGTGCTGGTCCGCCGCGCGGCGCGCGGCCCCCTGCATCCCGGTGCGATCGGCGAGCGCGTCCCGGTGGGAGAGGGTGTCGCCGGCGGCGTGGCCGCCTCCGGGCAATCGCTCGTCTTGCAGGGCCCGGCATTCTCCCTGGATGCCGTCGCCAGCGCGCGCGTGCGGGCCGCGCGCCCGGAGTCGGCGGTGGCGGTTCCCTTGCGCCTCAAGGATGAGACCAAGGGGGTCATCGTGCTCTTCGGGGAGCCGGGGTCGAACTTCACCCCGGAAGACGTGCGCACGCTGGAGTCGATGGGGATTGAGGCTGCGCTGGTGCTGGAGAGCCTGCAGCTCTATGAGAGCTTGCGGGAGTCCAACGTCGCGCTGCGGGAGCGCCAGCGCCGGCTCGACGAGCAGCTCCGGTTCGCGCGCGAGGTGCAGCACGCCATCCTCTCCGTCTGCCCGGCTCGCTGCCGGATCGGCCCGCTGGAGATGGCGAGCTTCCACCGCTCGGCGTGGGAGGTGGGCGGGGACTTCCTGCGCATCATTCCCGGAGACGACGGTGTCGCCCTCTTCGTCGGCGACGTGATGGGCAAGGGCGTGCCCGCCGCCCTGCTGATGACCATGATGACCGCCGAGTTGAGCAGCCGCGGCGCCCGCGCCGCCGACCCGACGGCCACGCTGCGCGAAGCCAACCGCGCGCTGATCTACAATATCGCCGACCTCGACGCGGCCGGCTTCGTGACCGTCTTCTATGCCTTCATCACCGCCGCCGACCTGTGCCTCCGCTATGCCAGCGCGGGCCATCCCCCCGCCGTGCTCGCCCGCAAGGATGGCAGTGTGACGCTGCTCGAAGCCCAGGACCCGCCCCTCGGCATCCTGACCAAGACCGAGCCACCCACCAGCGAGCGCACCCTGGCCCCCGGCGACCGCCTGGTCGTCTACACCGACGGCCTCGTGGATGCGCGCAGCCCCTCCCGCGAGCTGTTCGGCATCGAACGCCTCTGCGATGTCGTGGTCCGCCACCGCTCCGGCACGGTGGGCGAGCTGCAGACGGCCATCGTCGCCGCGCTCCAGGAGTTCGGCGGCAGCGCCCGCCCCGCCGACGACTTGGCGCTCATCGTCCTGGGCGTTCGCGGCGCCTGAGCGCCCGAAGCCGCGCCCCCGGCGGAGCGGCAGGCATCTTGCACCCTCCAGCGTCCAGCAGGCGGACCGCGAGACAGGAGGGGATGGATGCGCCAGCCAACCCGTCATCCGGCGCTCGTGCTGGGTGACATCAACCTTATCCGGTGTCTGGGCCGCGTGGGGGTTCCGGTGACGATGGCGGCCGCAGACGTGAGGGGATCGGGGGCACGTTCCCGCTACTGCCAGCGGGCGGTGCCGCTGCCCGCCGAAGGGGGCATCCAGACGACGCTGCAGGCCCTGATGAGCGTCCCCTGGCCGGAGGGGGCGACGCCCGCGCTCTTCTACCAGTCGGATGATGATCTGCTGCTGGTCTCCCGCGGCCGCAACGTCCTGGCGCGCCGCTACCGCTTCATCGTCCCGCCGGAGCCGCTGGTGGAGGACCTGGTGGACAAGAGCCGGTTCCTAGACCTGGCGCTGCGCCTGGATCTCCCGATCCCGCGCACGCGGGTCCTCCGCCCGGGGGCGGACGTGGCGGCGCAGCTCGCCGGCTGGGAGGTCTTCCCGGCGATCCTGAAGCAATCGGTACACGCCTCGGGCTGGGATGCCCTCCTTCCACCCGGCAGCGTGGCATGGGCGCAAAAGGCGATCCGGGTCGGCACCCGGCACGAGTTGGACCGGCTGCGGCCGGCGCTCGATGGGCACCCCGGCGAGCTGGTGCTGCAGGAGACGATCGAGGGCGGCGAGGAGCGCATCGTCAGCTTCCACGCCTACGTGCGCCCGGGCGGCGAGTGCGTCTCGTGGTTCACGGGGCGCAAGGTTCGCACCTTCCCGCGCGCCTATGGCCGCAGCACCTGCGTGGATGTCACCGACGAAGCGCCGGTGCGCGACCTCGGGTTCCAGGTTCTGGAGCGCCTGACCGGCTTTCATGGTGTCCTGAAGATGGATTTCAAGGAGCATCCGGAATCGGGCCGGCTCTCTCTGCTCGAGATCAATCCCCGGTTCAACCTGTGGCACTATCCCGGCGCCGCGGCCGGCGCCAACCTCCCGGCGCTCGTTTACCGCGATCTCTACGGCCTCGACTGGCGCCTCCCCACCCGGGCGCGGCCCGGCGTGCGCTGGGTCTGGCTGGATGGCGATCTGCGCTCCTATCTGGAGCAGCGCCGGGCGGGCGAGCTCTCGCTGGGCGGCTGGCTGCGCTCCCTCTGCGCTCGCTCGGTCTACCAGCCGTTCGCCTGGGATGACCCGATGCCGATGCTCACGGCGCTGTGGCAGCCGATCGCCCGCCGGAGGTCGCGGTGAGCCAGTCGGATCGGAATGCGGGGGCAGGCATGAAGTGGCTCTTGCTGGCGGACATCCACGGGAACCTGGAGGCTCTGGACGCCGTGCTGGCCGACTCGGAGCGCCGCTGGGGGCGGCTGCCGCTGGCGTGCGCCGGTGACGTGGTCGGCTTCGGCCCCAGTCCCAACGAGTGCATCGAGCGGTTGGCCGGGCGGGAGACGCTCTGCGTGCTCGGCAACCACGAGCTGATGGTGCTGGGACACGCGGCGCAGCCCCGGTGTACGCCGGATGGCTTGGCCGCCGTTCGCTGGACGCAGCAGCACATTCGCGAGGACGCGCGAGCGTGGCTGGCCGCGCTTCCCGCAGTGCGCGCAGTGGGGGGCGACCTGGTGCTCTGCCACGGCTCCCTGCGCGACACCGACGAGTACGTGGTTTCCGCGCGCGCGGCGCAGGCGCAGTTGGCGCTCCTGCGGGAGCGGTTCCCGGAGCACGCGCTGCTGGTGTGCGGGCACACGCACCAGCCCGCCTGGGCGCGGGATGGCTCGGTGCGGCGAGCGGCCGCGGGGGATCGCGTGGCCCTGGATCCCTCGGTGCCGGTGCTCCTGAACCCGGGCAGCGTCGGCCTGGCGCGCACCGGCCCCCCCGTGGCCCGTTACGCCGTGCTGGACACCGAGGCCGGCGTGGCCGAGTTCCGCGCCGCCGGCTACGATGTCGGGGCGTGCATCCGCAAGGCGCGCGCCGCCGGCCTCGGCACCCTACCCTACGTGCCCGTGGGGGCCCGGTGGCTGGGGCGCGCGCGCCGTGCCGCCGGCCGCGCGCGGGGCCTGCTGGCGGCTCACCACTCGAAGTAGCGCACGCGCACCTTCTTGAACTCGCGGGTGCTGTAGAGGATGGTGTGCCCGGAGATGCCGGTTTGAGCGGCCATGTCGGCGGCGATGCGCTCGCACTCCTCAGTTGAGCGCGCGTGGATCATGGTGAAGATGCTGTAGGGCCAGTCCGGATGGCGCGGGCGTTGATAGCAGTGGCTCACCGCCTCGAAGGAGGCCATTTGCCGGCCCACCGCCTCGATGCGCGCGTCGGGCACGTCCCAAACAGCCATGCCGTTGGCCGCGAAGCCCGCGCGCCGGTGGTGGAGCACGGCGGCGAAGCGGCGCATCCGGCCGCGCCCCAGGAACGCGCGCGCCCGCGCCAGCAGCTCATCCTCATCCATGTCCGCGTCCGCCGCCAGCGCCGCGAACGTCCGGGGCTCCAGCGGAATGTCCTGCTGCAGGGCGCGCACGGCCGCGATATCGCGCGCTTCCAGCGGCTCCGGCGGTGCCGGCGCCGGCGCGCCCGCGGGCGCGCTCTCGCTCGGCCGGCTGACCCCCTCCTCGCCGCCCATATCGAGGCGGACACCGATCTTGAAGAGCTTGAGGGTCGGCAGCAGACGCACGCTCAGCGCGCCCGACTCCGCATGGAGCCGCTCCGCCTCCTGCTCCAGATCGCGGCCCGGCGGCACGGTGAGGGTGAACCACAGGTTGAAGGCGTGATCGCGCTGATAGTTGTGGCTGACTCCGGGGTGGCGGTTGATGATCTCGGCGGCTTCCTCGATCCGCTCCGGCGCCACGCGGGCAGCCACCAGGCAGCTCCGGTAGCCGAGCTGGTAAGAGTCGAAGATGGCGCTGATCTGGCGGATGATCTTCCCGCTCTTCAAGCGCCGGATGCGCGCGCGCACGTCCGCCTCGCTCGCGCCCAGCTTCTCCCCGAGCACCGCGAACGGCTCCGGCTCCAGCGGGAACTCCCATTGCAGCAGGTTCAGCAACCGCCGGTCCGCTTCATCCAGATGTACCACGTCTTCGGGCAAGGTCCCCTCCCGGGTGAGTATTGAGAGATTGAAATATTGAAATATGGAAACAGGGGCTCGTGGGGTCTCGCCCCCGGGCGGTGCCCGGGGGCGAGACCCCACCCCGGAAGATACCGAATCCGTCATCCTGAGCGCAGCGAAGGATCTCCGCCCCGGATGCGCCCCTTCGCCCACAGACCGCCCGGCGAAGGGCTACCCGACGCACGCAGGAGCGGTCAGCCGCTCGCGTCATGCGGCACACGCACGATGACTTTGGCCGTCCGGGTCTCCCGTCGCCCCGGATGCCCCCTTCGCCCACAGGCCGCCCGGCGATCAATCGCCGGGCTGCGAAACAACGCCCGATGAATCGGGCTTGGCAGACCCCTGGCACGCAGGCCCCCGCCCTGGAGCCCCGTTCACGGGGCGCCGTTCGCCAGCCCGGCGATTGATCGCCGGGCGCGCCCCGACCCGTCGTCCCCCTCACGCCCTAATTCCATATTTCTAGACTTACAATAGTTCAATATTCCCCCACCGACTCCTTCTCCGTCAATGCCCCGCTGGAGCGCGCCTGTTCATCGGCGTGGTAGGAGCTGCGCACCAGCGGCGCCGACTCGACGTGCCGGAAGCCGAGCCGCAGGCCGGCCCGGCGCAAGTCGCGGAACTCCTCGGGCGTGTAGTAGCGCGCGATTGGCAGGTGCTTCAGGGATGGGCGCAGGTACTGGCCGAGGGTCAGGATGTCGCACCCGGCGGCGCGGATGTCCGCCATCGCCGCGAGCACTTCCTCCATCGCCTCACCGAGGCCGAGCATCAGGCCCGACTTGGTGAGGCCCTCGGGCGCCATCTCGCGCGCCCGGCGGAGCAGTGACAGGGATCGCTGGTAGCTCGCTTGGGGGCGCACGCTGCGCTGGAGGCAGGCGAACACCAGGCCGAGGCCGGCGCTGATGCGTTGCAGCTCATGACGGTCCATTCCGCCAAGGGCCTGGAATTC
>JACQGM010000305.1 GCA_016199585.1 Armatimonadota bacterium | reverse complement strand
CATCCCTAACGTGCGCAACCCAAAACCGACACCGCTGGGGAGGCGGCGGCAAGGAAGGAGTCGCGCCCTGCGCGGCGAATACCGGCGCAACGCCACGCGGCCACCCTACGGAGGATCACGCCGCCCGAGAGCGAGGTGCCCGATGAAATGCCCACGCTGCGGCCTGCTCGTTGATGACCAGGTGCCCCGCTGCCGGGGATGCGGCTTCGGCATCGGCGACCTGGATCGCCGTCTCAACAACCCGCCGGAGCGGGCCGGCCTCGTCAACGACTTGGCGGGTGCTCTGCCCGCGAGCGACCGGGATGCGATGGCGCAGCGCCTGGCGCAGATCCACGCCACTACCGGCGGCGAGCTGGTAGTCGCCACCGTGCAGACCACGAAGCCCGTGAAGCCGGCGGAGTACGTGTTCTGGCTGTTCAACCGCTGGGAGGTCGGCGGCCCCTCGCACGCCGGACTCCTGGTCCTGCTGGCGATGGACGAGCGGCGGGTCGAGTGCGAGGTTGGCTACCTCTGGGATGTCCTCGTCTCCGATGAGGGATCGCTCGAAATCCTGGAGCAGGCGGTGGTGCCCCACCTGAAGGAGGGCCGGATCGCCGAGGGGCTGCGCGCGGGCGTCGAGCGGCTGGCCGATCTGATCGCCCGGGGCACGCCCCCACGGGAAGGAGACGCGCGATGATCCGCTTTCTGCGATGGCAGACCGCCCGCGTCCTCGCGCTGGCTCTCCTCGGATGGGTCTTCGCCGGGGCTGCCGGCGCCCGCGCCGAGGCGGTCGCCGGGGTCACCAACCCCAAGGAGGCGCGCGACGCCTGGGTGAGCGACATGGCCGGCGTCATCTCCGATGATACCGAGCGCCAGATCAACGCGGTCATAGACAACCTGGATGCCCGCACGAGCGCCGAGATCGCCGTCGTCACCATCCGGCGCACGGACGGGGAGACACCCAAGGACTTCGCCACCGCCCTGTTCAACCGCTGGGGCATCGGTAAGAAGGGCAAGGATAACGGCATCCTGGTGCTGCTCGTCCTGGATGCTCGCCGGGTGGAGGTGGAGACCGGCTACGGAGTCGAGGGCGACCTGCCGGACAGCCGCGTGGGCGGCATCTTGCAGGCGCAGGCGGTTCCCCGCTTCCGCCAGGGCGACTACGGCGGCGGGCTGCTGGCGGTCACGCGGCAGTTGGCGTCCATCCTTGGCGGCGGCTCCCCGGCCCCTCCGTCGCCGGGGACCACCAGTGGCGGTGCCGGGCGCTCCGCGCCGCCCTACCGTCCGCCACTCCGTTTCCCCCGTCCGGAGCCCGAGCCTTACCCCTGGCACCTCCCGCTCGGGGTCGCGGTGCTCCTGCTGGGGCCGCTCATCGCCTACGCCGTGTGGCGCTCGAACATTCGCCACTGCGACTGCGGCAAGCGCATGCGCCGGCTGACGGAGGAGCAGGATGACGCCTACCTCTCGCGCGACCAGAAGACCGAAGAGGACCTGGGTGCCGTTGATTGGCGCGCCTGGCGCTGCGACGCCTGCCAGAAGCACCGGATCGAGCCGCGGCGTTCGTGGCGCTTCAGCGACTGCCCGGGCTGCAAGCGCCACACCGTCAAGGTCCAGTCCTCCACGGTCATCAGACAGCCGACGTACGAGCGGACGGGGCTGCGGAGGGTGGTGCGCACCTGTCGCTTCCCCGGCTGCAAGCACCGGGACGTGGAGAACGAGGTGATTCCGAAGCGCGTGCGCTCCACCTCCTCCGGGAGTAGCTGGTCGTCCAGCGGCAGCGACTGGTCCTCCAGCAGCAGCTCGAGCGGGAGCTTCGGCGGGGGGAGCTCGGGGGGCGGCGGCGCGGGCGCGAGCTGGTGAGAGGGGAAGAAGGCGATGTCCGACGCGCGACGGCAGCTCTCGGATGAGGGCTTCAGCGACGCTGAGGCCGACGAGATCGTGCGCCGCGCCCTGGCCCTCCAGGACGAGACGGAAGACGAAAAAGAGGAGATGGACCAGGCATCCCTGGAGGCGGGCGCCGCGGCCGTGGGGGTGCGCCGCGAGTTCATCCAGCGGGCGATCACGGAGCTGCGGGCGGATCGGGAGCGGATCGCCGCGGCGCGCGCGGCGCGGCGGCGCGCCCTGAGCACCGTCGGGATCGTGGTCGGCGTGTTCCTGGTCCTCTCCGCGTTCTACGGCCACTCCGTCCTCAACGGGCAATTGGCGGAGGTGGAGAAGACCCGGGCACAGTTGGAGAACGTGCGTCAGCGCCGGGACGAGGTCATCCTGCGCCTCTCGGCGTACTCGAAGAACTGGGACGCGAAGGAGCGCGCCCTGGCTGCTTCCCTACAGGCGCTCGCCGAAGAGACGCAGCGGTCGGGTGCGACGCCGGAAGCGCGGGAGGCCGCCGAAGGCAAGCTGGCTGCCGCCGCCCGGGAGCTGTACGAGGCAGTGGGAGCCTCGCAGGACCCCTACGCCTCCGGCCTGGCCTATGAGATCGTCGGCTCCGAGAACCGGATCAGCGCGGAGCGCAAGCGCCACAACGAGGCGGTGGCCGCCTACCGGCGCACGGCCCGCAGCATCCCGGTGGTGCTGGTGCGCCCGCTCCTCGGCTTCCCGGCCAACCCCGAGCCGTAGGGCGCGGGTTCCATCCCGCGCTCTACCTCCAGGTGCCGCCCGTCGCCCGGCGCCAGGCCGCGGCGGCGAGGCGGCGCGCGGGCGTCTGCTCCTTGTAGCCCGGCAGCCGCGTGCTCAGGATCCACGCCACGAGCAGCCCGGCCTGCGTGCCGACCAGGTAGAGGATGCGCCCGTCCGGCCCTCCCTGCTCCGCCCAGCGCGTGATCTGGTCGAAGGCGATGCCGCCCAGGAAGGCGCCCGCCATGCTCCCCAGGCTGCCGGCGTAGTTGACGAGCGCGAACCCCTCGGCCTGGCTCTCCGCCGGCACGGCGTGCATGACCGCGTGCGTCTGCCCCATGAAGTAGCCGCCCTCGAAGAACCCCCACGCCAGGTAGAAGGCCACCGCCCAGGCCATCAGCCGCTCTTCCGGAAGGAAGAGCCACGCCAGGCCGAGGAGCGCGCCGGGCACCAGCGTCACGGCGAAGGCGGGACGGCTGCCGTGGTCATCCACCAGCCGGCCCCAGTGGCGCAGGCCGCAGACGTTGCCCAGCGCCCCCAACGCCCCCATCCAGACGTTCTGCCCGGCGGGCAGACCCCGCGCGTTCAGCAGCACCACCCAGAACGGGCCGGAGAGCGCCACCACCATGCGGCGCACGAAGAGGAAGTGAAGGAACCGGCGCACCGAGACATTCCCCAGGGCGGCGCGCAGGCGTCCAAGGGAGCTGGGATCCCCTCCCTGCCGCCGCTCGGCAATGCCCCGAACCGACCAGCCGCTGGCGGCGATGGAGACCGCGCACAGTAGGAAAGGCGCTACGAAGCGCGCCGATGGCGGCCGCGCCCCCAGGTACCACCCCACCAGCAGCGGCGTGGCGATCTCGATCAGGCGCAGGCGCGTGCGCATCCGCACCAGGAACGCGCCGACGGCATCGCCCGCCGTGTTGTCCTGGATCAGCGGCCACCACCCGGTGTCGCCCACGTAGAGCACCAGGTTCATGGCAGTCAACGCCGCAATGGTCAGCCACACCGACGCGGGGCCGGGCGCGCCCCGCGCGGCCAGGAGCGCGAGGAGGCCCACCGGCACGCCCGATGCCATCCGCCCGATGCTGCACACCCGCGCCTTCCCGTAGCGCGGCAGCACCCAGAGCCCGATCACCTGCCCCACTACGCCCACGCCCATGAGCGTGGACATCGCGCCGACATGGAACGGCGACGCTCCGAGGGAGAGCAGGAAGAGAGTGGCCACCGACCCGTAGGCCGTCACGTAGATCACGGAGCTGGCGCACGCGCCGCGGATGATCGCGCGCTGGCCGCGCGCGCGCTCCGCAGGCGGGATCTCCATCGCTGCCGGCACCCCTCCACCCGAACTCTCCACGCGCCACCCCCGCGTCCTCGCTCGCCGCCCGCCGCCAGGCCGGCGGTCCTCCCGATATCGCCCTCTCGGGCACCGCGGGAGAGACGCACCCGCGTTACCAAGGAGTTCTGCCTTGAGAGCCGCTTACCTGCCCCGAGCGCCCCCGGGGATCCCATCGCCCCCCGGGGGACGCGAAGATGATCCGGCGAGTGCGCGTCGAAGAAAGGGGCAACGTCGCGGCCCCCGCGCGCGTCAGATAGAGCAGCGGGAGACTTCCGGCGCGGGCACGTGCTGCCGAGCCCCGGCTCGCCGGAAGCCGGCCGCACGCGGGCTCCCCGCACGGGCGGGGCGCCGGAGGAGAGAAGAGATGAGGAAGTGCACCTTCGTGTTCATGACAGGTCTGGCGGTGAGCCTGCTGGCCGCCCTGGCGGGACGCGCCGTCGCCGGTGAGAAGGGCGAGCACCGGGCGCCGCCGCCGGCGAAGAAGGGGGCGGCCATCCACAAGCCCGGGGGCCCGGGGAAGCCGGTCTTCAAGGAGCTGGGCCTCACCGAGGCGCAGCACGCGAGGATCCGGGCGCTGGAGAAGGATCTGGGCGCCCGGATGGAAGCGATCATGAAGGACGAGGCGCTCACCAAGGAGCAGAAGAGAGCCAAGATGAAGCCGCTGTTCGAGGAGCGCCAACGGAGGATGGATGCGATCCTCACGGCGGAGCAGAAGGCGAAGCTGAAGGCGCTGATGAAGGCGAAGGCCGAGGCCCGGATGAAGGAGGGGCATCGCCCGAAGGTGAAGCCGGGGCTGCCCGCCAAGCCGGGGCACTGAGGCCCCCGCCCCGGGCCACTGCCCGGCGATTGATTGCCCGGAGCGCCCGGGAACCGGGCGGATGCAGGCGCACTGGCACGCGCCGGCACGTTCGTCTGATTGCCCGGAGCGCCCGGGAACCGGGCAGGAGCTACGAGCCGACGCGCGCGGTGCGCTGCCAGCGGCACTGCACCCCGTCGATCCAGATGTCGATGCAGATGAACGCGGCCCAGAGGAAGAGACCGAAAACGATGATCAACCCCGCGAGAACGGGACGATAGGGGACCGTGGCGACCGCCATCCAGACCTGCTCGGTGCGGTGGATCAGGTCCCAGCTATTGAAGCGGAGGACGAGACCCAGGTAGACGCCCAACGACATCAGGGTGAAGAAGGGGATGGCCCACAGCCAGAGGCGGCGCGTGTGCCGCCGCACTACCGCCTTGATCGGCCGGATCCCCAGCGCGAAGGTGAGCATGCCGATCAGGCTGTAGGCGGCGAAGAACCCCGTGTAGGTAACCAGCCGCAGCATGGCGCTGCTGTCGCGGCCCACGTGCCAGCGGGCGTACAGGTCCGTCTGGTAGAGCCACTCCAGGAAGTGGCGCCACTCGGTGAGGAGGTAGCAGGTGTTGGGCAGGAATGCCACCCACACCACCAGCAGGGCGCCGGCGAGCGCCCGAGCGGGCAAACGGCGCTTGGCCGGCCGACCCGCCAGCCAGGCGACGGCGTACGCCGCCGCCACGGGGATGACCGCCAGGAGCGTGTTCCATCCCACCCACCGCAGCACGCTGATGATCCCCACTGGCTCCCTCCTACCGACGCCTGGCCGGGCAATATGCGCGCCATTCCCGGCGTAGGCGCATACTATAGGACAATGCACAGCCGCATTCGCTCCCCCATCGAGACCCCCGGCAGCCCTGGGCCCAGTGCCTCCCACAAGCCACAGGCCCCCTCCGGAAGGACCTCCGCCGCCCGCGCCGAACAACGGCTCACCGGGCGCCCGCCGGCCGGGCGACACCCATCCCTGGGAGGGGCACCACGCCATGCCCGATGTGCCGAAGGTCTTCATCAGCTACGCGCACGAGGAGGGTCTCGACGACCGCGTCCTGGCCCTGGCCGACCGCCTGCGCGCCGACGGCGTTGACGTCCAGCTCGACCAGTACGAGACCTCGCCCCCCGAGGGCTGGCCCCGCTGGATGGACCGCTGGATCCGCGACGCCGACTTCGTGCTGATGATCTGCACCGAGCGCTACTACCGCCGCGTGATGGGCGAAGAGGAGCCGGGGAAGGGCTACGGGGTCCGCTGGGAGGGCAACCTCATCTACCAGCACCTCTATGATGCCGGCAGCCTCAACAGGCGCTTCATCCCGGTGATCCTGGAGCCCGGCAGCACCGACCACATCCCAGCGCCGACCAAGGGCGGCACCTATCACGCCATCCGCCGGTTCGACTTCGATGACCCGGGCTACGAAGGTCTCTACCGGCGCCTGACCAACCAGCCGAAGACGCGGAAGCCCGAACCCGGCAGGCTGCGCGCGCTCCCCCAGCGCCCACGCCGCACCGACTTCTCCGGCGCGGGGCGCCTCTGGGCCGTTCCCCACACCCAAAACCCCTACTTCACCGGGCGCGACGACCTCCTCGAACGCCTGCACGCGGCTCTCCTCAATGAGACCGTCGCCGGGCTGACACAGCCCCAGACCATCAGCGGCCTGGGCGGTATCGGCAAGACGCAGACCGCCGTCGAGTACTGCTGCCGCTACGCCCCGGAGTACCGCTTCGTCCTCTGGGTGCAGGCGGACTCCGAAGCGGCTCTCGACACCGGTTATGCCGCCCTCGCGAAGCTCCTGGACCTGTACGGCGAGAAGCCCGACGAGATCCGCTACTCGGTGAAGCGCTGGCTGCAGGACACCGACGGTTCCCTCCTGGTGCTGGACAACGCCGACGACCCGCAGATGCTCCGCCCCTTCCTGCCGACCGCCCATCGGGGCCACATCCTGATCACCTCCCGCGCCACCGACTTCGCCGCGCTGACGCTCCCCGCGCCGCTGGAGGTGCCGGTGCTCCCCGAGGAGGACGCCGTCGCCTTCCTCCTCAAGCGCGCGGGCCGACCGGACCCCGACGGTGCCGAGCGCGACGCCGCCGAAGCCCTGGCGCGCGACCTGGGCGCCCTGCCGCTGGCCTTGGAACAGGCCGGGGCCTACATCGCCACGCGTGCTTGCTCCTTCCGGGACTACCGGAACTCCTACCGGAAGCGCCGGCTGCAACTGCTGGAGAAGCAGCGCCCCCAGGCCGGCGGCTACGATCAGAGCGTAGCGACCACCTGGAGTCTGAACTTCGAGTCCGTGCAGCAGGAGAGCGAGGCTGCGGCGGACCTTCTGCGCGTCAGCGCCTTCCTGGCCCCCGAGCGCATCCCCCACGAGATCCTGGTGCAGGGAACCCCGGAGCTGGGGCCGGCGCTCGCCGCCGCCCTGGAAGACGCGGCCGAGGACCCGCTCCTCCTGCACGACATCCTGGAGGTGCCGGCGCGCTATTCTCTCATCCGGCGCGACCCCGAGGGGGGTACTTACGACGTGCACCGCATGGTGCAGGAGGTCCTGCGCAGCGGGATGCCCGAAGAGGAGCAGCGCCAGTGGGCGGAGCGCGCGGTCAACGCTCTGAGCCGGGTGTTTCCGGATGTAGAGTTTCAGAACTGGCCGGCCTGCGAGCGCCTGGTAGCCCATGCCCTGGTGTGTATGCCCCTGATCGAGCGGTGTGGCCTGGACTCACCGGATGTCGTACTCCTGCTGGCTCGGTCCGGGCTCTATCTCCAGTTGGCTGGCCGGTATGCCGAGGCCGATCCCTTGTCCCGGCGGGCGCTGGCGACCTGCGAGAAGGCCCTGGGACCGGAGCACCTCGTTACCGCTGCCAGCCTCAACAACATGGCGTTGCTCTACCAACACCAGGGAACATACGCCCAAGCAGAGCCGCTCTACCAGCGGGCGCTGGCCATTCGCGAGAAGGCCCTGGGCCCTGAGCACCCGCACACGGCGATCAGCCTCAATAACCTGGCTGGGCTCTACCAGAACGAGGGGAGGTATGCCGACGCAGAGCCGCTCTGCCAGCGGGCACTGGCGATCTGCGAGAAGGTCCTGGGGCCGGAACACTCGGATACCGCCAATACCCTCAACAACCTGGCGGGGATCTACAACCGGCAGAAGAGATATGCCGATGCTGAGCCGCTCTACCAGCGGGCGCTGGCGATGTCCGAGAGGGCTCTCGGGTCGGAGCACCCACAGACGGCGACCCACCTCAACAACCTGGCGGGGCTCTACGACGAGCAGGGGAGGTATGCCGATGCAGAGCAGCTCCATCAGCGGGCACTGGCGATTCGCAAGAAGGCGCTGGGGCCGGACCACCCGAGTACCGCCAACAGCCTCAACAACCTGGCGTGGCTCTACAACCGGCAGGGGAAGTGCGCGCACGCACAGCCCTTGTTCCGGCGGGCACTGGAAATCTGTGAGAAGGCCCTGGGCCCTGAGCATCCCCACACGGCGGATGTTTGCCAGAACTACGCCGGCTGCCTCCGCCGCATGGGCCTGAAGCGCGAGGCCCAGGACTTGGAGAAGCGCGCCCGGGAGATCCGCTCCGCGCACGAACGGCGGAACACACAGGCGTAGCGGCTGCCCGGGCGGGCATTCGCGGTCTGGGGATGACCCCATCGTCCTCGTCCTCGGCCTCGTCGTCGTGAGCAGGGCGAACACGCGGTTTCGCCCCTACGGTGGCATGGCAGCCGCGCCGGCCGCCTTCACATCTGCTCCACCACCGCGATCCCCAGCAGCCCCAGGCCCAGCTTCAGTGTGCGCGCGGTCAGGTCGCAGAGGCGGAGGCGGCTGTGGCGCACGCTCTCCGGCTCGGCGTCAATGACGCGCACGCCGCGCTCGCGGTCGTAGAAGGCGCTGAACCGCCGGCTGAGGCCATATAGATAATCGGTGAGGACGTGCGGGCGCAGCTCCTCGGAGACCTGCTGCAGCACGCCCGGGAACTCCAGCAGAGCCTTGGCCAGGGCGATCTCCGTCTCGTGCTCCAGAAGCAGCGGCAGGTCGGCGGGGAGCGCGTCGAAGTCCACCCCGGCACGGCGGCCGATGCTGCGCACGCGGGCGTAGGCATACAGCATGTAGGGCGCCGTGTTCCCGTCCATCGCCAGCATCGTCTCCCAATCGAAGACGTAGTCGCTGGCGAGGCTGTGGCTGAGGTCGAAGTACTTCACGGCGCCGAGGCCCACGGCGGCGGCGATCTCGGCCTTCTGCTCCGGGCTCATCTCGCGGCGACGTTCGTCCTCGGCGGCCTCGACCACCGAAGCGGCGCGCGCCACCGCCTCGTCCAGCAGCTCCTTCAGTTTGACGGTGCCCCCTTCGCGCGTCTTGAAGGGGCGGCGATCCGGCCCGAGCACCATCCCGAAGCCGACGTGCTCCAGGACGACCTCCGCGGGCGCCGTTTCGTCCGACGAAACAAAGCCGGCCAGGCGCGCGGCCTGGAAGACCATCTCGAAGTGCTGGCGCTGGCGGATGTCCACCACGTAGATGATCCGGCGGGCGCGCTCTGCCTGCACCCGGTGCCGGATGGCGGCCAGGTCGGTGGTGTCGTAGTTGTAGGCGCCGTCGGACTTCTGGATGATGATCGGCAGCGGCTCGCCCTCGCGGTTCTTCCAGCCGGGCAGGAAGACGCACACCGCACCCTCGGCGCGCCTGGCGATCCCGCGTTCCCGCAGCTCCTCCACCACTGCGGGGAGCATCGGATTGTAGAAGCTCTCGCCGCGGTCCTCGATGCGGATGCCCAGGCGGTCGTAGATGTCACGGGCATGGCGCAGCGACTCGCCGCAGAAGACCTCCCAGAGACGGCGAGCCACCGGCTCGCCCGACTGGAGGTCCACCACGGCGCGGCGGGCGGCGTCGGCGAACTCCGGGTCCTCATCGAAGCGCTGCTTCGCCTGGCGGTAGAAGGCCTCCAGGTCGTCAATGCGGAAGCGCTCCGGGTGGTGGAGCACGTCGGGCTGGGTTGCGCGCACGTATTGAACGAGCATCCCGAACTGCGTGCCCCAATCGCCGATGTGGTTGAGGCGCAGCATGTCGTGGCCCTGGAACTCCAGCACGCGGGCGATGGCGTCGCCGATGATGGTGGAGCGGAGGTGGCCGACGTGCATCTCCTTGGCGAGGTTGGGGCTGGAGAAGTCCACGACGGTGCGCCAGGGGCGGTCCACCGGGGGGATGCCGAGGCGCGGGTCGGCCTGGACGCGCCCGAGCTGGGCGGCGAGGTAGGCGGGTCGCAGGCGGAAGTTGATGAACCCCGGCCCGGCGATCTCCGGCGGCTCGCACACGTCGGCGATGTCCAGCGCGTCCACCAGGGCCTGAGCCACCGCACGCGGCTTGCGGCCCAGGCGCTTCGCCAGGCCCATCGCCACGTTCGACTGGTAATCGCCGAACTTCGGATCCGGGGTCGGCCGGACGAGAGGGTCCATCGTCGCGCCCTCGGGTCCGGCGACGATGACGAGGCCTTCGATGACGGCCTCTTCAATCAGTTGTCGCAAGGTCTCCATGCCATTCAGTATACCACATCTGCGGGCGTCTGGCGCCTCGCGATCCGGAGTGCTTCGTCACGGCGCCTGCCCCCCGGGCGGGCGCTCAGGGGGCATAGGACCTCCGGCCCATGCGTGATAGACGGAAGGGCCTATTGCCAGGAGCTACCATCCGGGCTATAATGGAGAATAGGAGGGATCGGCGCGATGGTGTCCGCGGGGGCGAGTAGAGGTGGGCAGGCGATCGTGGAGCTCGCGCTCGCGATCTTCCTCCTGCTGCTCCTCGCGCTTGGCATCGTGCAGTTTGGGACGCTCTACAGCCTCAAGCTGAGAGTGGAACACGCGGCCGGCGAAGGCGCGCGCTACGCGGCCATCGAGATGCTCCACGGCGCCACCGATTCAGACATCATTCAGCACACGCTCGCCGCTGCTACCGACCTGGACCCGGCGCCGACCGTGACGCTCAACGCCCCGGTCCGCCAGGGAGGGGAGCCGGTCACGATCACGGTATCCTATTCCTACGTTCCCGACGTGGCGATCGTCGGCGACATCATCGGGCCAATGACACTGACGGGCACGGCGGAGGGCCGCCTGGAGGCGTATTAGCGATGCGAGGCTGCAGGCACGGGCGAGGGGAGCGGGCGGCCGGCCAGGCGGCCGTGGAGTTTTCCATCGCCGCCTCTGTCTTCTTTCTGGTGGTCTTCGGGCTGATGCAGTTGGCCATCCTCCATCACGCCCGGCTTCAGGTCATCCACGCCACTCGGGAGGGCGGCCGCTACGCCGCCGTGAACGGAGCCTCGGCCACTCAGGAGCAGATCGCCGACTACGTGATCCAGCAGGCGCCATCCCTCATCAATCCCCCGCTGCAGCGCGCGGATGTTACCGTGGCGCCGGCCGCTCCGCCGCGAGACAGCGGCACCAACATCACCGTCAGTGTCCAATACAATGCACAGGCCACCGTGCCGATGATCGCGCCCCTACTGGGCGGGGGAGCGGTCTTCAGCGAAAGCGTGACACGGCGCATTGAGTAGGAGGCACCACTATGGTAGCCAGACACCGAGGTCGCGGGAATCGTGAGAACGGACAGGTGATCTTGCTGACTGCCCTCGGCATGATCGTCTTCCTGGGGTTCGTCGGCCTGGTCCTTGACGTCGGGCGGCACTATGTCGTCCGCCAGCAGATGCGCAATGCCTGCGACCAGGGCTCGATGGCAGGCACACAGGAGTTGTCGGCCACGCCCACGGCCGCCGAACAGGAGCAGGCGCGCGTGGATGCCCTCGACTTCTACTGCCGCACGATCGGCGCGACCACGCCGCCCGGTCCCTACACCCGCCTCAACGACGGGCAGACGATCCAGGCCGACGTGACCGTCGCCGGGGCCACGGACACGGTGACGGTCACCACGCCCTGGCCGCTGGATGGGAAACCCGAGAGCAAGAAGCACGTGCGCGTTGCCACCCAGCGAGCGGTTCCGAACGCCTTCATCCGGGTGCTCGGGATCCCGCAGTCGGACGTGGGCACCAAGGCTGTCGGGGTTCTCAAGGCGAGGACGTCGGGCCTGGAGGCGACCGTGGCGGCAAGCAACTATGGCGGCGGGGTGACCCAGCCCATCAACAAGACCCGCGGGGACGGAGAGCGTCACTCCATCGTCGTCGGGATGAACAACACCCGCCCGGGAATCCTCTCCACCGACCAGAACGCCTGGGTGGAGGTCAACTCGCAGGGCAGTCCCAAGGGGGGAGGGGTGGGACTCAGCCACGTCACCATCTATTATGAAGACACCAGCTACTCGAATTACCTGAGCCCCGAACCCTCGGATCCACCCCGGGAGTCGGACCTGGTGAAGGTGTTCGCCGGACCGGTTAAGCCCCCGATCTTCCTGGATGCGGTACCCTACAAGACCGCGGCCGAAGCGCAAGGGCACTACTACACCGGCAACTGGACATCACCCGAGGCCCCAAGCGGCATGTACTTCGTCGTCGGCGACATCACCATCGACAAGAAGACCGAAGGCACGGCAACCTTCGTGGCTACCGGCAAGATCACGATCACCAGTGGCGGCTCCCATGTGAACCTGACGACCGCCGACAGCACGAACCACCTGGTCTTCTACGCGGGGGCGAAGCTGCCGGACAGCCCTTACTACACGAACCCCCTCTCCTACTTCAGCGCTGGCAACCCCGACCTACAGCCGGGCCGCTACGCCATCAAGATGTCCAACAACAACTACGAGTTCAAGGGAACCTTCTACGCCCCCTTCGACAACGTGTGGATTGAGGGGAACGCCGGGGGAAACACAGCCCCGGACATCACCGGGGCACTCATCGGCGACACCATCACCATCTGGAACGAGAGCTCCGGGGGCAGCGAGGACAAGGACAAAGGCGGGAGCAGCGGGTCAGGGGGCGGCAACGGCGAGGGTCCCATCATCCTCTGGGATCCGGACTACGCCCCGGCCGTGTTCCTCTCCGCCGTGCTCATCGAGTAGCGCCGGATTCGCGCAGGGGAGAAGAGGGAGCAGGCGCGGACGCAGCAGCGCCCCTACGCACGCCGTGGGTCGTCGTAGGGACCGTTGCTCCGTCCGGCGTGCCCCGGGCGGCGGGGGCGCATTCGGGGCAGCAGGGGAAGAAACAGACACGTGAAGCTGTTCACAGCCAGCCTGATGACCGAGACGAATACCTTCGCCGCCGTGCCCACCAGCCTGGCGGACTTCACCCGGGGAATGTCCCGCGGGGGCGTGCCGGAGACGGATCTCAGCCTCGCCGCCGTGCAGATGCTCACCTGGCGCCGGATGGCGGAGAGCCGCGGTTGGCGCACGGTGGAGAGCATCTGCGCCGAGACCGGCCCGTCGGGGATCACCGTCCGCAGCGGCTATGAGACTTTGCGCGGGTGGATCCTCGAAGACCTCCAGCGGGCGCTCCCGGTGGATGCCGTGCTGCTGGCTCTGCACGGGGCGATGGTGGCCGACGGCTACCCCGATTGCGAAGGGGACGTGATCGAGCGCGTGCGCCAGGCCGTGGGTCCGCGCGTGCCGATCGGGGTCGAGATTGACCCGCACTGCTCCCTGACCCGGCGGATGGTGGAGCACGCCACCGTCATCTGCTGCTATAAGGAGTTCCCCCACACGGACATCGCCCCCGTGGCCGAGGACGTGTTCCGGCTCACCGGCGACGCATTGGAGGGGAAGACGAAGCCGGTCATGTCGGTCTATGACTGCCGCCTCATCTCCAGCTACTTCACCACGCTGGAGCCGATGAAGAGCTTCGTGGCGAAGACGCGCAGCCTGGAGGGGAAGGGGCGCGTGCTCTCCGTCTCCACCGCGCACGGCTTCGCCTACGGCGATGTGCCTGAGATCGGCACCAAGATGCTCGTGATCACCGACGACGACCGTGCCGTCGGCGACGCCCTGGCCGGGGATCTCGGCAGGGAGTTGATCGCCCTGCGCGGTCGGACCCACCCGCGCTACGTCACCACGCAGGAGGCGCTGGCCCAGGCGGCTCGAACGACGGGCGGCCCGGTCGTGCTGGCCGACGTGGCGGACAACCCCGGCGGGGGGTTCCCGGGAGACAACACCCGGATGCTGCGAGAGCTCCTGGAGGCCGGGGTGCAGGACGCCGCCTTCGCCTGCATCTGGGACCCGATGGCGGTCGGCATCGCGCGGGCGGCCGGGGAGGGCGCGCGGCTGACGATGCGCGTGGGCGGGAAGAGCGAGCCGCTCTCCGACATGCCGCTCGACCTGGCGGTGGAGGTGGTCGCCCTGCGTCAGAACGTCACCCAGCCCTTCAGCGGCGCCACGATCTCCCTGGGGGATACGGCCGTCCTGCGCTGCGGAGGCATGGAGATCATCGTCAACACCCGCCGGACGCAGACCTTCCACCCGGATGCCTTCACCGGCGCGGGCGTGGACCCGCTGGCGAAAAGAATCCTGGCGCTGAAGTCCACCAACCACTTCCGCGCCGCCTTCGAGCCGATCGCGGGGGCGATCTTCCACGTGGGCCCGCCGGACGTCCGCACCCGGATGCCCTACCGGCACATCCAGCGGCCAATCTGGCCCCTGGATCCCGACCTGCACGGGTGATGCCGGCCCCCCCTGCGGCCCCGTGGCCGCAGGGGGAAACAGGCTCGCGCGGCGTGTCCCCGCCCGGGCGCAATCATCCCAAGCCGGCGCACCTGTCATGGGGTGGACGGGGTCGCACAGCGTGTCCCCGTCCGGATGCGACCGCCCCAACCCGCCGTCCCTGTCATGCTGAGGTTCCGAACCGAAGCATCTCCGCCGGGTTTCCTCTACCAGTCCGGGCCTGTTGTGGTCATCCGGGGGAGATCCTTCGCCTGCGGCTCAGGATGACTGACGCGGACCAGTCATGCGGCTGCGTGGGCCGCCGGGGTCAGCGGCATCACCGCGAGGACCTTGCGAGTCGGAAGCCGGAAACCCGGTATCCCCATGAGTGTTCCACACTCACCTCGCTCTTGATACGTGCCGTGAAGCCGTGGTATAATCAGTCCGGAAATAGATAAGTAACTTAACGATCTCGGATGGGGCAGGGGATCCTGGAAACGGCAGGGAGAGCATGAGGGATCAGGAGCGATATGGCACATTCCTCTCAACGGTGCCGGGCGACGTGGGAGTGATGGAGGGGATCGGGGCGTCGGACCGTCGGAGCGGCGAGGAACTGCTGGATGCCTACTCGCGCGCGGTTGCCGGTGTGGCCGATAGGGTGAGCCCGGCGGTGGTGAACATCGCGGTGACGGCGGCGCGCAGCCCGATCGGGCGCGACGGGCGTCCGCTGCCGCCGCGAGAGGTGCAGGGGGCTGGCTCGGGGGTGATCGTGACCCCGGACGGGTTCGTGGTCACCAACTCACACGTGGTACACGACGCCCTGCGCATCGAGGTGACGCTGAACGATGGGCGCACGCTCGCCGCCGACGTGCGCGGCGACGACCCGGAGACGGACCTCGCCGTGATCAAGGTGGACGAGCACGGCCTGCCCTACGCGGAGTTCGGGGACTCCGACTCGCTGCGCGTGGGCCAGGTCGCGATCGCCATCGGGAATCCCTTCGGATTCCAGACGACGGTGACGGCGGGGATCGTGAGCGCCCTCGGTCGCTCGATGCGCAGCCAGAGCGGCCACCTGATCGACAACATCCTGCAGACGGACGCGCCGCTGAACCCCGGAAGCTCCGGCGGCCCGCTGGTGGACTCGCGCGGGCGGATCATCGGCATCAACACCGCCGTCATCGTGCCGGCTCAGGGGATCTGTTTCGCCATCCCGGTGAACACCGTCAGCCAGGTGGTGACGATGCTGATCACGCAGGGGAAGGTCTCCCGGGGGTACCTCGGGATCGGGGGACAGACGCGGCCGTTCCATCGGCGGAACGTGCGTATCCTCGACCTCCCCGCGGAGAGCGGCGTGCTGGTGGCGCAGGTGCAGCCGGGCAGTCCGGCCGCCCGGGCCGGCCTGCGCCTGAACGACGTCATCCTCTCCTTCGATGGCGAGGCAATGCGTAACCTGGACGACCTCCACCGCGTCCTCAGCTCGCGCCCGGCCAACTTCCGCTACGAGTTGCTGGTGCTGCGGGAGCACGCGAAGCTGACGCTGGGCGTGGTGCCCCTGGAGGCGGGGGCCGCGTCCGGGTAAGGGTGGCAGTCGGGACTCCCCGGCTACCGGGTGGGGCGGGCTTCCGCGTCCCGCCCGGTGATCGCTTTCAGGGCCTGCGCCGCACTGGCGCGCAGGCGTGGGTCTTCACTGGTGAGGGCATCCTTCAGGGCGCCGACGGCCCGACGGTCGCCGATCTTGCCGAGCGCCTCGGCGGCGTGCTGCGGCAGGAAGGACCGCCCGTGTTGCAGGATCTCAACGAGGGCGGGAACGGCGCGAGCGTTGCGAAGATCACCCAGCGCCATGACGGTGGATTGCTGGACATAGTCACTGGGATCAGCCAGGGCGGCCAGTAGCGGCTCCGTCGCCCGGCGGTCGCCGATCTTCCCGAGGGCGGTGGCCGCGTGCGCCCGGACATAGACGTCGGAGTCCGCCAGCCGAGCGAGGATCGCCCCTACGGCTCGCGCGTCGCCCAGCTCGCCGAGGGCCGTGGCGGCGGCCGAGCGACGCCGCCGGTCGGCGTGTGCCGCCAGGGCCAGGAGGGGTTTGAGAGCGCGGGGATCGCGCAGCTTGCCCAGCGCCGTTGCCGCCCAGTAGAACGTTTCTGTGTCCCCCAACAGCCGGATGAGCGGCTCGACCGCCCGGCGGTCGCCCAGAACACCCAAGGCGGCGGCCGCGGCCTGGCGGATGGTGGGTTCCTCGTGGCTGAGGGCTCCGATCAGCGGCTCGACAGCGCGCGTGTCACCCATCTTGCCGAGGGCGGTGGCTGCTGCACCACCTACCGTGTCCTCCTGCGCGATGCAGCCCTCGCCAGCCCAACCCTTACCGGTATCGCCCAGGACGGCGATCAGGGGTCCCACTGCCTCGCGGGACCCGATGCGGCCCAGCGCCTCCGCGGCCCTGTAACGCGTGAGTGGATCGGGATCCTTCAGGAGGGGGATGAGGGAGGAGGCCGCCCGTGGGTCCCCGAGCTTGCCGAGCGCGTGGATCACCTCGGGATGCACTCGCTGATCGGTTCCGTTGAGTAGGCCGAGCAGCGGCGGTACGGCACGCCGGTCGCCGATACGCACGGCCGCCTCTACCGCGGCGGAGGAGACCGAGGAGTCCGGGTCGCGCAGCGCCCCCAGCACGGCCGGCACCGCGTCCGGATGCCCGGAGGAAGCCAGCGCTCCTACGGCGACCCTTCGCACCGAGGCGCTCGGGTCATCCAGTGCTGCCAGCAGGGGAGCGATGCGTCCCTTGTCGATCTGGCCCAAGGCGATGACGGCCATCGCCCGCACCTGATCACTCTCATCCTTCAGGGCCCCCTTCACCGCGGGGAGGGCGCGCGGGATCTTCGTCTGCCCGAGGGCATACACTGCGTCGCCGCGGACGTGCCGCGATGGGTCCTTCAGCACGCTGACCAGCGGATCGACGGAGCGCTCCGGGTCAACACAGGGGAGCATGCTGATCGCCTGCCGCCGCACGTATTCCACTGCGTTCCCGGCAGCCATCGCAAGCAGCGGCTCAAAGGCACGAGGCTCCTTCATCTCCCCCAGCGCGGCGGCGGCGCGGGCGCGCACGCGGGGGCTTGCGGCCTTCAGTGCCTCCAGCAGCGGCTGCGCGCGGCGCGGATCATCCAGCCGCCGTAGTCCGGCAACGGCCGCCGCTTGCGCGCGCTCATCACCGTCCCGCAGGGCGGCGATGAGCGGATCGACGGCGGGCGGCCCCAGGGACGCGAGCGCCAGGGCGGCGGAGTGGCGCACCATCTCATCCTCGTCCATCAGGGCGGCGATCAGCGCCGGGATGGCGCGCGGATTGCGGAGCTGTTCCAGGGAGTTGGCCGCCGTGCGCCGGACCTCCAGGTCTGCATCCGCCGCCAGCGCACGGGTGAGGGCATCCACCGCCTCCGGCCCGCGCAGCCGCGCCAGGGCCCCCACGGCTGCCCCTCGGACCCGCGCCTCCGGGTCGCTGAGCAGGCGGATCAGCGGATCGAGGGCGCGAGCTTCCTCGCGATCCCCCAACTCCATCGCCGCCGCGCGCCGGCTCTCAGCATCCGGTGACGACAGCCGCGCCAGCAGGGAAGGCACGCTTTCGGTTCGGATGGCGTCGGCAGCAACTGCCGGCGACGGTGCGCGCGTGTCGGCCCCGGGCGCAGGCGCGGCGCCGGATCCGGGCCCAACCGGGCCCGCGCCACTGGCACGCTGTGTAGACAGGAAGTGGCGCTCGGCACGCGCGCCTTCGAGCGCGCGTCCGGCATGGCGGCCAACGCCCGGCGGCTCCTGATGGCCAGCCGTGGCTGGTGCGCCCGGATCAGAACTCCGCCCACGGTGCCCTTGTTGCCCGCCGCGGGCGCTGCCCTTCATCAACAGCACCAGACCGCCGCCCGTCACTACCAGTGACAGCAGCACGGCCAGGCCAGTGATGCCCCCGCTGCGACGCGCTTCGCGCTTCATGATCGCCTCCTGAGTACAGATGGGCGACCGATCCGTACGGCAAGCAACCGCCCGCCTGGCGGCCGTCCGAGGTACCCGTACTGAATTGGATGCCACCGGCGCACGGAACCTTCACCGCCACTCACTCCGGGAGCTGCTCCTTCCGGCGCCGGATGGCGCGGAAGGCCAGGACGCAGAGCGCCGCCATGAGGATCCCCGTGGCTCCCGCGCCGGCCATCACCCAGGAGTGCCACCGGAAGCGCCCCCGGAAGTCGGCGCGCCAGGCGGCATCCCAATCGGCCAGGCGCCGGCCCGTGCTCTCCGCCAGAGCCTCGGGGAATGCCTGTCCGGAGCGGAGGCGGCGCGTCAGCTCCGGCAGCGCTCCGGGCGGGGAGTGCTCCAGGATGTAGGCGACCAGGGCGTGGCTCTGGTCGTAGGCCACCGAGGCGGCGGCCTCTCCACGCGGGAAGTCAGACTCCAGGTCGGAGAGAGCGAACAGGCGGCCGCGGCTCTGGTGCTCGGCCAGGCGCTCGCGCGCGGGCCAGCGCGCCGGCGCGGAAGCGTGCTCGGCGTAGCCCTCGTCGAACCAGCGGGGCAGGCGCGCGCCCGCCGTCGCCTGGACCAGGAGCAGGTGGGCCACCTCGTGCGCGACCACCGTCGGCACGTCTGCGAGCACCCCGGAGGCGTCAATGTGGGCGGTGTCGCCGGCCGCGACGGCGATACCGACCACGAGGTCGCGGCGCCGGATGCCGGCGGCCCGGGCGAAGCCGGCGTGCGTAGGGTGGAGGACGACGGCGATGGGGCGAGGACGGGCCAGGCCCAACTCGCGGGCGGTGCGGTCGGTGGTAGCGCGGGCGGCATCCAGGGCGCTCCGCGCCGTCTCCTCCCGGCCGCGCGCGTAGATGACCTGGATGCCCGGCTCGCCCATCGAGCGCCAGGGTTCCTCGGGGCCGGCCGCCATGGCCAGGGCCGGGCAGAGCACCGAAGCCAGGAGGCGCAGGACGCGCGGCCAGTGGCTCGCGAGGTGGTTGGGTAGCGCGGCCGCAACACCGGGGCGCCGGGAAGCGGGTGCATCGGGGCTGGTCCGGCGACTCATCGGCGATCCTCCGGGCGCGCCCGGATCCCCGGGGCCGCGACAGGGCGAAAGAGCAGATCCATCCGTGCGGACGGGATCAGCTCTGGTGTCCGGAGCCCACCGGGCTGTCGGCGGCGGGCGAGATGATCCCCATCGCGCGCAGCTCGGTGAAGAGGCGGTGCGTGGCGCGCAGGATCAGCTCGCCGCACTCCCGGGCGCGCGGGCTGTCGAGGTGGCCCAGGATGCGCGCCGTCTCCGCGACGCGCGTCATGTGCTCGAGGAGCTGCTGATCGGCGATCGGGAGGTTGGAGAGCTCGATGGTGCGACTCACGGCTCCGGCGACGACCTGTTCCAGTGGCGTGCCCACGGGGGGCGGCGCCGCCGCTTGGTCGGCATCCTGCGGGCCCACCAGGCGCACCGGCTCCACCGGCTCCTTCGTCACGCGGCCATCCGCCGTGCGCAGCGCCTGCCCCACGGCGACGTAGAGCGGGGTGGCGTCCATCGCCTTATCGGCCGAGACGCCGTAGTCCGCCTTGTTGGTGCCGTAGAACACCGGCTCCGTGGTGGCGTAGTTGACGAACATCAGGGCGATGAACTTCTGGAAGACGTTCCGGTCGAAGGTGTGCTTGTCCTGGTAGTTCTCCGGGCATTCCACGGACGAGAGCACGTCCTCGAAGACGCGGCTGACGAACGGCCGCGGCGCCAGATCCCGGATGGTCTCCAACGAGTGCGCCGGCATGAGCTCGTAGACGTACATGAACTCGGACTCGAACTGGCCGCTGAGGAGCGCGTCCGCGGTGGCCACGGACTCGAAGACGTCGAGCTTCATCATGCTGTCCAGGGTCCTGCGGGGGACACCCTTGGTAGCCAGGTTGATGACGTACTCCTTGAAGTCCTTCAGGTCGGTGCCGAGGAAGAGGGCCCGTCCATCCGCGACGCGGTCGCGCAGCTCGGTGAGGCGGCGGGTGAGCTTCCCCTGGGCGTCGGCGATGATCTCCAGCAACTCCTCGCGGAGTTCCTCGTCGTCGGGGAACTGGTCCATCGTCTCGAAGGTGGAGCGGATGATGGCGAAGTCGTTCAGCCCGTCCTCCAGGCAGGGGTAAGCAATGCCGAGAAGCGCGTCTGGCGGGAAGGCATCAATCGTGTCGGCGTTCTTGAGACCACTTTCCGGCGATACGAGCATGTAGAACCGGTTGTTGGTTGCCAGGCTCTTCAGCAGCGCCACGCGATGGTGATCCAGTTGCCTGCCGCAGTTGACGGGCGCGGTGGCCATGCGTCCTTCCTCCTTGATCCCATTATACCCGAAAAGGGGGTGCGTCTGTAAAGGCCCAGGCGCGGCCCCCTGTAGTGTTCGGTGATCATTCAGGCTGTTCGCCACACCCCGAAGAGGATCCTGCATCCGTATCGCATCCGCGGGGGGCGGCGTCGCGGAGGCGCGCCAGGAGCGCCTCCCGATCCACGCGCGCCGCGAGGGTGTAGGAATCTCGTCCGCCGTATACCACGTGGACATGGCTGTCGTGTTCGTAGCTGCCGCAGGGGAAGACGCAATCCAGCGGCACCGGCGCCCCGTTGCGCCGGCTGCGCTCGAAGGGTGTCTCGGGCACGAGGAGGCGCTCCACGCTCGTTTCGACGATGGCGGCGGGGCGGTCGGGAGAGAAGCGGCGGAAATCGAGGAGGGCGGCTCCGGCGGTGTACCACAGCCGGCCATCCTTCAAGCGGTGGCCCGTGTGGTGGATCGCCAGGTAGCGGCGCTCACCCAGCGGGATCGGCACGCTCCCGGCGCCCGGCCAGGCATGGCGGCAGATTGGGTCGGCGGGAGCGGCGAGGATCGGGCCGCAGTTGCGCCAGACGCCGGTCGGGGAGTTGCTGACCGCCAGCTCGATGCGGAACTGCGAGGGCGGCCCCACCATCGGACGGTGGAGTAGGAAGTAGCGCCCGTCCATCGCCTCGGGAAAGAGGACGCCGTCCTTGTTCTGAGCGGTGTTCACCTCGCCCGGCACGGGTCCCAGCTTCTCCCAGTGGAGAAGGTCATCGGAGCGCGCCAGGCAGACCTGCACCAGGTCGGACGCGCCGGGCCGGGTGGCGAAGCCGCAGTAGACGAGGTAGAACGTGTCTCCCAGGCGGGTGACGCGGGGATCCTCGACGCCGTTGCGGTCGAAGCCATCCAGGTCCTCGGAGGGGCGCATCACCGGCTCCGGGAGGCGGCGAAGCAGCCGCAGCTCCGGGGTGAAGAGCGCCAGCCCGATGGAGGAGCGGGGCGCGGGGAAACCGGGGCTCACGAGCGGCTGCGCGCGGTAGAAGATGGCGACGATGCCGTCGCGCCGGGCGGGGTCCGCACCGGGGTCCCGGCCGAGAAGCCCGCGAATGAGCGGCGCGTCAGACGGAGGCAGCCGCACGGCCGCGGCGTTGTAGGTATGTCCGCTCTCCCATCCCTCACCTTGCGGGGCGATGATCGGCGCGCCGCCCCACAACCGCTCCACCATCCCACCGGGGTCTGACATCGGGGGTCGAGAAGTATCCCTTCCAGGCGCCTGCCCGCGGGCCGGGCTCTCCGGCGCGGAAACCGGCGGCTCCCGCGGCCGTGGGTTCCCGGGGTGAGGTTCGACGTGGGGGGCGGGTGGCCCTTCTGTGAGCAAGGGCGGTGAAGCGGCCTTGCAGGCCGAGGGCTACGGCTGCTTCCCCGCTCGCCCGCTCCCCTCAGCCGCCTCCTGGATGCGCGCGACGATCTTGCCGACCACGGACTGCTCTGAGGACATCGTTCCATACGAGAACCGGTCGGTCTGCCAGGGGTGGGCACCGTGGATCGGCTTGTAGACGACCACCAGGAGCAAGTAGGCGCCGGCGAGGAAGAGCGCCTGCGCGCCGCAGGCGGCGGCCAGGTACTCTAGGGTCCACGCCTTGGCGGCGGCAGGGGCTGTGAACAGCCAGCGCAAGAATCCGATGCGTTCGCCGGTGTGCGCTTCGTAGCGGCGGCGCGTGACCCGCAGCACCCACCCCCCCCCCCACCACCAGCGGCACGATCCCGCTCCCAACCACGACCGGCCACACGAACATGTAGTTGTCGTTGGCCAGCACCCTGGGCAGCCCGTAGGCAAGCCCCAGTGTCAGGGCGACTGCCGGGAGATAGACGGCGAGGAACAGGCGTGCCAGCCGGCCCTCACCCCACGGGACCATATGCAGCGGCGCTTCCCCTCGGCGCCGCCTCACCCAACCTGCCGGGATCCAGAGGAGCAGCGAGAGCGCCACCAGCCCCAGTGAGCTGCCTGCCGCACAGGCGATGAAGACGGGCAGCGATATGGCCTGTGCTACTCCTTTGATGAGCGCCGGCATCATGGAGGATGTGTGCGCCCGGGCATCCTCTCTCGCCTGGTCGAACGCCCGGGCAACCCGCCGCTGCCTGTCCAGGCCATCCGCCGGGCCGAAGTCCTTGTAGAGCGGCTCCAGACGCGCCCACCCGATGGCGAACACTGCCGTGCCCACCAGCATGGCAATCAGCGTGTGGGGTTCCTCCAATGCCACGACCACGCCCATTCGGCAGCAGGCCTCCAAGGCCCGGCGGGCCTCGTCCACCCGGCCGCGGCGCAGGTCGCGGCCGGCCATGTCGGAAAGCGCACGGGCGACATTCCGACAGCGGGAGTACGCCGGGAAGCTCCCAGCCAACATGGTACTGGTGACGACCGGCGAGTTTGCTACGCCCTGGCCGAGAGCCGGCTGGTAGGCGCGCAACCGGCCCAGGCGGTTGCCGGCATCCACCTCCGCGAGCGCCGCATCGAACCGCTTCATCTCGGCGAGGAGGTCCGCCTTCAGGTAGTAGGGCGCGGCGTTGTAGGGATCCTCGTTCTTCAGGGCATCCAGGCGCGCCAGCTTCGCCTCGGGGGTCATCTTCAGCTTCTCGCGTGGTTCCGGCAGCTCGAAGGGGAGGTCGGAGATCACCTCTTCAGGGAGAACTGACCAATCCATCACCGGCTGGGTGTCGTATTGGTAGAGCAGCCCGGCGGCCAACGCTGTTGCCTCGGGGCCCAGCTTGTGGTTGCGTACGAGCGCCCGCAGCTTCTCGCGGGGCGTGTGCCAGACGAGGGCCTGCTCGTAGAGGGAGTTGCCAGGATCGAGCTTCAGCGCCCCCTCCGCTTTCGCTGCGGCGTCGTCCGTGGGATCCAGGCCGATGATCCGCCGCAGCCTGCTCTCCGAGCCCTGGAACCAGGAGTCACGGTAGAGCTGCTCGGCCCGCTTCTGGGGGTTGAGCGGCGGCACGAAGACTCTCAGCGCCGCCGC
This sequence comes from Armatimonadota bacterium, assembly GCA_016199585.1. GTDB lineage: Bacteria > Armatimonadota > JAAZEB01 > JAAZEB01 > JAAZEB01 > JACQGM01. The sequence goes on along the minus strand of JACQGM010000305.1, from coordinate 14,266 downwards.
CACGGCGAGCACCACCAGGGCGCCGATCTGCAGCCGCCGCGAGGGCCAGGCGCGCTTCTTCTCCATCGTCTCACTCCTCTTCCCGGCTGTGGCGGGTATGGGCGGGGTCGTCCGCGGGGAGGCGGGCGGCGGGACGGCCCGAACGCGCCTCCCACAGTTCCCCGCGCCAGTCGCTGGCGCCGGTGGTGGCCCGGTAGATCACCCGGCCCGCGCGGGCTTCGTACTCCAGGGGCGTCAGCCGGTCGTAATCGCGGGCGGTGACCAGCGGCGCGCGCGTGCCGTCGAGGTGCAGCAAGGAGAGCGTGGGGACACCGTATCGGTCACAGGTGGTGGCGGCGAGGGCCTCGCCGCTGGCCCATACCCACTCAATGCGGCGGCGGCTGGAGAGAAGCTCCCGCACCCGCCCGGAGGAGAGGTCCGCGACGCAGAGGTCCCGGGTGCCGTAGTCACCGAACTCGTCTTTGCGCACCCGCTCGAAAGCAAGGCGCGCGCTGTCGGGCGAGGAGCACGGATCGGTGCAGAGACCGTCGGCAGTGAACGCCGGGCGGAAATCGCTGCGGGCATCCAGCGCGAGGATGGGGCCATGGCGCCAGCGAAGGCGGCTCGGCACCTTGGCGGGCGGGTCCTCCTTCCGAACGCAGGCGAGGTAGCGCCCGTCCGGCGACCACTGCGGCAGGATGGCCGGCCCGCCGCCCACCTGGCGGTAGCGCCGCTCGGCGACGGTGTAGACGTAGAGGTAGGTCTCTTCTTCGGACGCCGCAGTGAAGCAGAAGCGGTCGTCAACGGGGCTCCACGCCACGTTCGCAAGATCCGGCAGCTCGGACTCGGGGATGGAGTCCAGCTCGGCGCCGTCGGCATCCTTCACCACGAGGCAGGGAGAGGGGTCCTCCACGCGCTCGAGGGTGAAGCGTTCCGAGGGGGAAGACAGCGGCTCCTCCAGACTGGAGGAGAGAGTAGGGAAGCCTCACCCGGCGCAGCCGCCACTCCCTCCGAACCGGCAGCCGGCAAGCGCCAGCACGGCCGCGACGACGTACAGGACGATGGCAGTCGGTCTCACAACACACTCCCTCCCTGGCGCGCCCGACGGGTTCTCTCCCTCCCGGCTTCGCTCCGGCACGTCCTCATTCTTTCTCTGCCCTGGAGCGGACGGCTCTCGCATCTATAGACGCGGCAGCGTTACACCGGCGCCGCCGGAACGCCCGCCCCGACGCGTACCCCGTAGCGAGCCAGCGCGGGAGCGGCGCGCAGCACGGCCAGGTCTTTCGCCTTCGCCTCGAACATCACGTCGAAGGGCCGGCCGAGGGCGGATGCCCGAGCCAGGAATTCGTCGAGTTCCGCTGCGTTTACGTATTCGCCGTGGGCGCCAGCGCGCTTGTCGGGGTCCTGAGAGGAGAAGTGAACCTTCGGCGGACCGCCGGTCGCGCCCCAGGTGGCGAAGACCTCGGTGAGGATCTCCTCGGTGGGCCGGGCGCGCCAGTCGCCGCCGCAGACGCGGTGGTGGAGGATATCGAAGACGGCGGGGAGGCCCAGGTCGCGGGCGAGGGCGACGACGGCGTCGGCGCTCCAGTAGAACTCGTCGTTCTCGATGGCGAGGCGCCGCCGTGCCCCCTCTGAGAGGCGGGCGACGGCGCAGCAGAAGCGACCGCGGGCCTCGGCTGGCGTCGGGCGCCGCACCCCGACGTGCGCCACAACGCGGTGGGAGGCATCCAGACCCATCGCGTCGAGGGCACGCGACTGGTACTCGATCTCCGCGAGGGCGGCGTCCACCACCGGCTGCCGGAGGGAGTTGAGGACGGCGTAGTTGGAGACGTGGAAGCTGAGCCGCTGGCCCTGACGACGGGCGAGGTCGCCGACGGCGTGCAGTTCCCCGGCGAACTCCTCCCACCAAGGGACCTGGTTCACCGGGTGTGATCCAAAGGGGATGAACTGCGTGCTGATGCGAAAGAGCGTGAAACCCTGGCGGGCGTTGTAGCAGAGCGTCTCCGCCAGGCCGCCGATGTTCCCGGCGATCAACTCGCGCAGACGCGCGGCCGTGGCCCGCCGGAGCACCGTCGTCCGCGGGCCGCGCAGCGCCGCGCTGCCGAGCGGGATGCACGCGTAACCGACCCGGATGCGGGGTATTGGTTCCCCCCTTCGCAACCGAGCGCCGGGCCGCCATCACGGCCCGCTACTCCACATCGAGCGACGCCAACACCATCTCGTTGCCCTGCAGCACCGCCACGTCGGTGCCGCCGCAGGCTTCGCAGACCAGGATCGGCTCGTCGCTCTCCGCCCTGGCGCCGCAGCGGCGGCACTTCCCGGCCAGGGGCACCTGCTCCACGTCGAGCGTGGCGCCCGCGGCGATCGTGCCCTCCGCCGCCATGCGGAAGCCGATCTCCAGGGCCTCCGGCACCACCTGGTATTTCCGCCCCACACGGAAGCGAACGCGACGGATGCGCTTCGCCCCCTGCTTCTCCGCCTCGGCGACGGCGACTTCCACCAGATCCTGCGCGAGATGCGCTTCGTGCATCGTGTCTCCTATCTGCGGCCCAGTAGGCGCCGCAGCAGCGACGGGCGCGGCTCCGCCGGTTTCTCCATCTCCTCGATCTCGGCGACGACCGCATCCGCAGCCATGTGCGCCTGGATGGTCGGGGTCCACCTCCCGTCACTGTGGAACAGGCTGTAGATGAACTCCAGGTAGTTGCGATTGCCCAGCGCGCCGCCCGACGACTTCTGGATCGAGCGCAAGATCCGCAGCGTCGTCTTCGCCCTCAGGTCGTCGGGGAGGTCGGGGTATTCCTCGTCGGCACGCCGGAAGGCATCGAAGATGATCCCTTCGTGCGGGGCCTCCGGCGCCGGCTCGGGAGTCCTCCCGGCTTGGAAGAGATACCACTTCGTACACGCGTCCCGAATGTGCTCGTCATCAACCCCTCGGTTGGCGTAGAAGTGCTCGACGAAGACGCGCTCGACCACCATCGCATAGAACGCGGCCTCGGGAATCTGGAACACGTCATCCGCTTCGCTGCGGAAGGTCTCGGCGATCTCCTGCCGGATGCTCCGCGCCAACTGGAAGCTCATGCCACCCAGGTGCGGACACGTCTCCGGGCAGGCGATCTCCTTCTGGCGCTTCTGCGCGCAGCAGAGCGGGCAGATCACCGCCTCGAGCGCCGGACACGTGCGCTTTGGCTTCCGCTGCTCACACACCGGGCACTTCGCCACGATCACTCCTTCCCCTCATCGTCGTCCCAAGTCTAGCAGCTTCGGCCGATGCGGTCAAGCAGCGGACGTGCGCTGTGGGTGTGTGTGGGGGCATGGGAGTGTGGGGGTATGGGCGCGTGGTGTGTGAGGGTACAGGCGCGCCGCGGCACTCCCACATCCCCACACACCCACATGCCCATACCCCCACACGCGCTAACCGATCACAAACCCGAGGATCTCTTCAACCGCCTGGTCGGCGGCGGCCCGGGTGGCGGGGGTCAGGTCCGTGCCGAAGTTGAAGTCGTAGCCGCGGATGGAGAAGAGGACCGCGCGGGGAACGTGCCCGTGCAGCGCCCGGGCCAGGCCGACGAGCGTCTCGGGGGTCAGGTGGTGGGAGGTCATGGAGGACTCGTAGCCCGGGTGCAGCTCCACGCGGCGCAGCGTTTCGGGGAAGGCGCCGGTGTGGGCGTCCACGACGACGAAGCGGTCTACTGCGCGCAGGTCGTCGGCGAGGACGAGGTCGAGCTGGTGCTCGAAGCGCAGCTCGACGCACGCCGTGCCCGAGGGCGTCGGCACCTCACCCGTGGCGCTGGCCGCGTCGGTGTCTTCCACCTCGCGCAGGGCGAGCCGGCGCGCCAGCTCGCGAATGACGTAGAGTCCCACGCCGTCATCGCGGCGGCTCTCGTTCCCGCAACCCACCACCAAGACGCGCGGGGCGCGGCGCCCCGCTTCAGCTTCGCTCACTGTCGGCACCTCTCTCCAAGAGAATATACCCCGCGCGGGGGCGGGATCCTGCCGGGCCGATAAGGGCGAGAGCCGTCAATCGCGGCAGGTGGAACCCGGCTCGGCGCCGAACACCTCACTCGTTGCAGCCCGGGACCCGGGAGACGCTCGCAGGCACCCACGGGTCGCGCCGGGTGTTGCAGTTGGGATGTCCCGGCAGCCGGGACGCGTCGAGCGCAAGCGGGGCAGGAACCGAGGACGAGGACACGGCTGCCCGTCGCCCGTCCGCGGTCCTCTTCATAGGAGAAGACGGATGAGCAGAGTTCGCATCGGGATCATCGGATTCGGGGCGATGGGCACGGGCCATGCCCGCTACCTGATGGCGGGCGAGGTCTCGGGCGCGGAGCTCGTCGCCGTGTGCGACGTCGAGCCGGCGCGGCTGAATGCCGTGAGGGAGACGTACGGGGACCAACTGAAGACCTTCGCGAGCGCCGACGCGCTCTTCGCGGCGGAGGCGGTGGACGGGGTGATCATCGCCACGCCCCACTACTTCCATCCGCCGCTCGCCATCCAGGCGTTCAAGAACGGCGTACACGTGTTGAGCGAGAAGCCGGCCGGCGTCTACACGAAGCAGGTGCGCGAGATGAACGAGGCCGCCGAGAAGAGCGGCCTGGTCTTCGGCGTCATGTTCAACCAGCGCACCATCGCCTCCCACCAGAAGCTGCGCGAGATCGTCCACTCCGGCGAGCTGGGCGAGCTGCGGCGCACCAACTACCTGATCACCAGTTGGTACCGCTCCCAGTTCTACTACAACTCGGGCGGCTGGCGCGCCACCTGGGCCGGCGAGGGCGGCGGCGTGCTCGCCAACCAATGCCCCCACAACCTCGACCTGTGGCAGTGGATCTGCGGCATGCCGAAGCGCGTGCGCGCCTTCTGCTACTTCGGCAAGTACCACGACATCGAGGTGGAGGACGACGTCACCGCCTACGTGGAGTACCCCAACGGCGCCACGGGCCTCTTCATCACCACCACCGGCGAGGCGCCGGGCACCAACCGACTGGAGATCAGCGGCGACCGGGGGAAGGTGCTGCTGGAGGGCGGCAAGATCAAGCTCTGGCGCACGGAGGTCTCCGTGGAGGAGTTCACCCGCGGCTACACCGGCGGGATGGGCGGCCCCAAGGTCGAGGCGAGCGACGTCCCGGGAGGCAGCGGCCCGCACCACAAGGGCATCACCCAGAACTGGGTGGAGGCGATCGCCCATGGCACGCCACTCCTCGCTCCCGGCCAGGAGGGGATCAACGGCGTGCAGCTCGCCAACGCCATGCTCCTCTCCGCCTGGACCGATGACTGGGTAGAGATCCCCGTGAACGAGGACCTCTTCTACGAGAAGCTTCAGGAGAAGGTTCGGACCTCCACCTACCGAAAAGGCGCCCCCGGCAGCGCAGCAGCCGGGCCGAGCGTCGCCCCCGGCGCGGGCCCGGGGTAGGGGCGAAGGACGACCGGCGCCGCGGGGCGCCGGTCGTCCGGGGCACGCCCGGCAATGAATCGCCGGGCTGGTGAACGGCGCCCCGTGAACGGGGCTTCAGGAGAGAGGCCTGGTCGCTGGATGTTCCCGAAGCTCGATTGATCGGGCGCTGTCTCTCAGCCGGGCGATGAACCGCCCGGGGGCCGGCAGTAGTCTAAGTAAGTAGCCGTAAGTCCCCGTCACTTCTGGATAGGTGTTCGCCGCACGGTGCTTGGCGATGCCACACCGAAAAGTGACGTACACTTTCAGCTACATACTTAGATCAGCTTCGCATCCAGCGTGATCTGCGGCACCGCCGCCAGGGCCCGGGAGACCGGGCAGCCCGTCTTGGCCGCCTCCGCCCGCTCCTGGAACGTCTGCGCGTCCGCGCCGGGCACCTCCGCCTCGGTGCGCAGATCGATGCGCGTGATGCGGAAGCCATCCGCTCCCTTCTCCAGGTGGACCTTCGCGGTGGTGTGTACCCGCTTCGGCGGCAGGCCCGCCTTCACCAGCTCCCCCGCGAGCGCCATGCTGAAGCACCCCGCGTGCGCCGCGGCGATCAGCTCCTCCGGGTTGGTGCCCGGACCCTCCTCGAAGCGGGAGACGAAGGAGTAGGGTCCTTCGTAGGCTCCCGTCGCCATCTTCATCGTGCCCTGCCCCTCGCGCAGGGTCCCGACCCATTCGGCTTCCGAGCTGCGTACCGGCATGTGTGGTCTCCTCTTTCGACCTCCCACCCGGCGGCCGGGAGAGGACACGCCGAGGTGGAAACCGAACTCGTACGCGAGTTATACCCGCTTGTCGCCCCTGTCTACACCACGGGCGACGTTTGCGAGCAGGGTCGGGGCATGAGCGCGGAGGGGGGTATGGGAATGGGCACTGAGATGGTCCTTCGGGAGGCCGTGCCGGACGATGCCGAAGCCATCGCGGCGATGTACCAGGAAACCTGGCCGCTCTACTGGGCGACCGTGGACGACGTGCGCTTCCAGTTTGAGGTGCTGTCACGCATTGGTGGACAGGTCCTTGTGGCGCTTTGCGGCGAGCGGGTTGTTGGGCACTGCGAGTTCATCCCGACCCACGAGCCGCCGCCCTACGGGTATTGGGGCTACCTCGAAGCGTTGGAGGTCCATCGGGGGTTCCAACGGCGGGGCATCGGCACGGCGCTGGTCCGGGAGGCGATCCGCCGGTGCAGTGAGCTCGGGTGTGCGTGGTTTGGCACCAGCCCGGACGACGAGCGGTCGGAAGGTCTCTACCGCAAGGTGGGGATGACGCACGTTGACCGCCGTCTGGTCACGGAGTTCGAGATTCACGGGGAAGTCCCCGCGCCAGCGGTCGGCGCGGCCGAGGAGTTGGGCGTCGTGGAACGCCCGTGGGCCACCTTTCTGCACGTGTTGGGGCGTTTGCACTGCGCGCCGTACTGGTGGGCGATGACGTTCCGTCGCAGAGAGGCCAACGAAAGCAGCGCCGGGGCGGGCACGGACCTGCCCGCCAACTGGCACGATGCGCTCAGCGGGGCTGCGTTTCATAGCGGGTGACGGTGACCCGAGCGTACTGGGCTGGGCCATCTGCTCCAGACAGGACGTAGCCGTCATCCAGGGGTTCACGATAGACCTGCCCTGGTGCGACAGGTCTCTGTGTGCTCGCAAAGACACACCAGTCTTTCGCCGAGTCGCTCGAGAGTCGCCCGTGCGTGTCATAGACAGAGATATTCACCCACAAGGCGTAGATGGGCCTCCGGGTGCCATTCTCCCACGTTAGCGCAATGACTTGCTTGCGCATACCGCTGGGTAGCGTGTGCCACTGCAACGCGGTGCGGAGCACCACCACCTGTTCTCCGAGTACGGCTCCCCTTGGGGTCGGTGTATGCCGCTGTGGTGCTGTGGCCGGGGGCACCGCCAGTGCTGCGGGCTGCCACACGGCGATCCTGTAGGGCTGCCCTGTGTTGATGTCCAGGTAGAAGGTGCCAGCACGGTACTGGTAGCTGCGTTCAGCCTTGGCACCGATGGCGTTGGCAATCAGGTCGGCCATATCAGCCTTGCGGTCATTCAGGGTCACGATGAAGTTGGCATCGCCCAGGACGCCGGGCCAGGTGCTCCAGGTAACAAGCCACGGGGCGCTCACGGTGAAGGTTTCTGTGTTCTTGCGTGTGGCGCCAGCCCAGGCAGCCACCAGGCGCCACTGCCCGGACACCAGGCCTGGGCGGAAGCCGGACGGGAAAGTGGGAACAGGATCCGAAAGATTCTTCAGGGATCCAAGGCCATCCCACACCGGCGGGAGTTCGTAGGCTCCCGGCCCATAGAGACGCAGCTCCTTTGGTGGCTGTGAGGGGGCCAGGGCCATACCGCCCCCCGAGGAAATCCCACCGCCGCCAAGCCCGGCGCTTCCGAGCCGCCCCATTGTGAACTCCTCAGGGGACGGGGGCGGGCCAGAACCCGGATCGAACGTCTTGCGGTAGGTACCCACGACGGGCTTCCTGGCTGCGCGTTCGGCAGCCTGCTTCCGCCAGTCGGGCTCCTGCACCTGGTCGGGATGCGCCCACATGCCACGCCTGTCCTTGCGCGCGGACTCCTCGGCTGCCACGAACTCATCCCTGTGTCGAAACGAGAAGTCGGTGTGTGCCCACCCATGTCCCTGTTCGATGATAGCGCGATTCAGCAGTGTCCCGTTGGGAAGGCACACGTACGCGAGTAGGCGCCCGTAAGCGTCACGTGGCCCCTCGATGGGTCGCCCATACCGGTCGCGCAGCTGCTTGTCGAACTCCAGCCGAACCCGCCGGTTCAGAGCCGTCTGCACAATGTAGTCGGTTGCCTGCGGCCCCCAGAACTGAACCGGCGTGTTTGGCTGCACCGTCTCAGGGCAGTCCACGCCAATCAGGTGGACTGTCTCACGGCTGTTCAGCTTGATGGTGTTGCCATCTATCACGCTGGTTACTACACCGTGCGTTGGGGGCGTTGGGATGCTGTCGGCGGTCAGCCTTGCACCACAGAAGGAGAGGAAGAGGCAACACACAGGCAGGCGCTTCATGGTATGCTCCCTTCGTACGTCAGCATAGCACACGGCGCCTCGCTTGTCAATCAGATGTATTGAGCGTGATTACCCACAGCGAACAGTTGCGTGTCACGGATCGAGTGTATCAAGCCGTCAGTGGCTGCCGCCGGGGCGCATCACGCGTGTCTGGCCAGGCGGATCCACGTCGGTCCCAGGTGGGCAGGCTACCATGAATCCTGGCGGATCCTCCCCAGACCGTGTGGGCAAGACAGAAACGCAGACCACGGCCGGCATCACCGCAGGACGCTCCCCTTCGACAGATGGTCCGCCAGCCGCGTCGGCTCCGGGAGGCGGCGGCCGCGGACGCAGGCCATCACCAGGTCGGCGGCGGTGGCGAAGCTGACACGGTGGCCGGGGGAGACGTAGACGGGCCGGGTGCGCGCGCGGGTGCGGAGGGCGTAGCCGAGGAGCTCGCCGTCGCGGGCGAGGAGGGGAGCGCGGTCGCCCGGCTCGGGACCTGGTTCGTCGGCGTGCCCGGTGAGGATGCTCTTGGCGCAGCCGATGGCGGGTCGGTCCAGCAGCACCCCCAGGTGCGAGGCGATCCCGATGCGCCGGGGATGGGCGTAACCGTGCCCATCGAACATCAGCAGGTCGGGAGGCTCCGGGAGTTGGGCGAGCGCCGCCACGATCGCCGGTCCCTCACGGAACGCGAGCAGGCCCGGAACGTAGGGAAACATCACCGGCACCTCGGCCGCGGCCTCGCCGAGCAGGCGCAGGTCGGGGAAGGAGAGGACCACCACGGCGCAGCGGGCGACCGGCTCGCCGCCGCGCTTGGGGAAGGCCGTGTCCACGCCGGCGACGGTGGCCAGCGGCCCCGGGTCGTCTTCGAGGCGGATCCGCCGCCGCAGCACCTGCTGGACCGCCACGGCTTCGCGAACCTCGGTCGGCCACTGTACTGTGAGTGGTTCCATCCTGCTCCTTCCGGCCGGCGCGCACGGCGTCCATCGGGCGGTTGGCGGCGTCCGTTCAGCACGGCACCGAGGTCTGGGCGGTAGGCCAGCGGCGAGACGGCTCCCACGGTGCCATCTCCCGGGATCCCCTTCCATGTTTCCGCCCGAGTTCCTGCGATGGCGTCTTCGTCCGCCCGGCGCGCTGCGGCGCCTGGCCGCGCGCCGGGGATTCCGCCATCGCTGCTCATTTCGCGCCTGAAGAGGAGAAGCCTGCTCCCACGGCGTATGGAGAGTTTAACCCCTGTACACCAGGGGTAAACGGAGGCACCGACCGGGATCGATGAGAGCGCGTGCCGAGATGCCGCGATACGCCATCCAGCGCCATCCGAGGGAACCGCAGCCTGGCCCCTTGAGGGCATCGTGGAGGCCCACGGGCCCAGGCCTTGCGGCACGTCCCGAGCGGATCGGCCTGCCGGGGTGGCGGGCGGCCGCGCGGCGGGAGCCGCGAGAGCCCGGCAAGCGCAAGGAGGTGCGCACGTGAGAAAGGTGATTCTGGCGCTCTTCGCCGCGCTCGTGGCCGCAGCGCCGGCCAGCGCCGCGCCGAACTGGCTGGGCATGACCGGGCTGATCCTCACACCCAGTGCCGACGCCCTCGATGCCCGTGAGTGGAACGTGACGTTCCACCACATCACCGACACCGCCAACATCGCCGCGGGAAACCTGGGATTGGCGCGGGGACTGGAGGCGGGTCTGGTGTTCTTCGACCCCGAAGCCCGGGGCGCCGATGCGGAGCTTACCGGACACGCCAAGTACATGGTGATCCCGGAAACCGCGACCGGCGTGGGGTTCGCGGTCGGGTGGTGGGACTTCGCCGACCAGGTGGACAGCTCGCCGTATGCGGTGGTGAGCAAGCGGCTCCGCGGCGATAATGAGGGCCCGGCGTTCCGCGTCCACGTAGGCGGCGGCGGCGGGATCTACGACGGCATCTTCGCCGGCGCCGAGGCCAACCTGACCAGTAACATCCTGGCGATGGTGGACTACGACGGCGAAGACGTGAACGCGGGCGTGCGGATCGGCCTGCCGTCCGGCTTCCGCCTCGACGCGGCCTTTGTGTCGGAGGAGTTCGGCATCGGCGCGAGCTACAACGCCCGGTTCTGATTCCGAAGCAGCCCCCGGTCGTCGAGGGCGTGCGCCACGGCGATCAGCCAGGCGTGCGCCCACGCCAGGGGCACGGCAGAGAGGGGTGCGCCGGTGCGCCGGTCCTGTTGCTCCGCAAGGAAGCCGCGGGGCGTGGCGTGCCGGAGGCACCACTCCAGGTGGTTGTGCGGCGGTGGCCATTGGCCGGCGCCGACGTAGTAGAGGCAGAGCCAGAGCGCGCCCAACGGCCAGGGGTTTCCACCCATGAAGAGGTCGCCGGCGTAGCGGCCCACGCCCCCTTCCGGGTAGCCGGCGACCTGCTCGATGCGTTCCACCGCGCGCGCCATCTCGGGCGCCCGGGGATCCACCACCGCGAAGGGCGCCGCGAGGCCCGCCAGGCTCAGGTCCACGCGGTAGTCGTGGCGGCCCCGGGAGGGCTGCAGCGGCTCGCGCGCGCCTACGTAGGCGCCTTCGCGAATGAGCTGCTGGCGCATGGCCGCCAGGAGGTGGTCGGCCGCTTGCTGGAAACGCCGGCCGTCGGAGAGCACGCCCACCTCGTCCGCCAGCGAGGCGGCGTCGCGCAGCCCCGCCTGGCAGGCGGCGTTGGTGTAGGCCAGACAGCCGGCGGTTTCCTCCCAGAGGTCCTGCTCGGAATACACCAGTCCGGTGCTAACATCCAGGCGTGAGAGGATGTACTCGGCGGCCCGATGCGCTACCGGCCACATCTCCGCGAGGAAGCGGAGATCACCCGTGCGCGCCACGTGCTGGCGGATTCCCCAGATGGCGGTGCCGACCTGGTCCACCTGGATCCCCGGCCAGTGGCGGCGCCCGTCGGTGTAGTGGTTCTGGTACCAGAGGCCCTCGGCCATCTGAGTGCGAGCGCACCACTGGTAGAAGCGGGCGGCCTCGTCGTGGTAGCCCGCGAGGTCGAAGGCCCACGCCGCGAAGGTGCCGTCGCGCACCCAGCAGTAGCGGTAGTCCGGCGCCACGGAAGGCCCGGCGATGATGGCGCCATAGGTCCGGTCTTGCAGGAGCTTGTTGACCAGGAGAGATCGCCGGTAGAGGCGCCGCAGCGAGGGGTCCGGGATGCGCTCGGACCAGGCGGCGCCCGGGGCGATCCAGCCCCGCCAGAAGGTGACGGCTTCCGCCAGCAGGCGCGCCGTCGGCACGGAGCGCGCTGCCTCCAGAGTGCGCTCGGCGGCGTCCAGGGTCGCGCCTCCCACGAGGAAGAGGGCGACGGTGCGCGTCTCGCCGGGTGCCAGGCTCAGGCGCCAGAGCTGCGCGGTGGTCGTGCCGCGCTCGCTGCCGGCAGCGTAGTCGTTCCCGCCCAATCGCCCGTCGGCCAGGTCCAGGTAGGCATCCATCCGGCTCCCCTCGCGCTCGTAGGAGATGCCGCACTGGAAGGCATCCTGCACCGGCGCGCCGGCGAGGAGCAGGAGGGAGTGGCCCTCCATCGCATTGTCGAAGGGGTGCCCCCGGAAGCGCACGAGGCAGCGGTTGCGGGTGTCGTAGTAGGCCACGTTGTGGCCGTAGCGGTCGTGCGCCTCATCCAGCGAGGCCGCCTCCGCGTGCGAGAGGCGCACCGCGACCGGAACGGTGCGCGTGTTTTCGATCTCCGCCTGGCGCACCAGCACCGGGAGCTGCGGGTGCGCGAAATCGGTGAGCTGGATCCCGAGACCCTCGGCCCATACGGAAGTGACCAGGACGTTGGTGTCCTTCAGGTAGCGCTGGCGCCGGGTCTGGCGGCGGTCGCCGAGCCAGCGGTGCTCGCCCGCGCCCTCGGCGAAGCCGAACTGCGATTGGATGATGTGCCGGTGGAACCCGACCGAGGGGAAGTACATCTCGGTGAGGGTGCCGTCGTCGGCGACCCGGGCGAGGAGGCCGCCGTTACCGACGAGGCCGAAGGACTGGTCCAAGGAAGTCACTCCCATCCGGTGGCGCGCCCGCCGGACGCCCTGCCGTTGTGAACGCGAACCACCCGGCGCCAGAGCGCCTTCACACCGGAGTTGCTACCCTGGCCTCGCCTCCGGCTGTGGGACGCCGTCGGCGGCAGGCACGACCTCGCTCCCCTCCGGGAAGACGAGGATGACGCGGCGGTTGGTGGCCGCCACGGTCTCCTCGGCGGCGCGGCTCATCACCTCCGAGCGCGCGAAGGCGCCGTGGCCGTGCGATCCCATGATGATCGCGTCGGCGTTGAAGGCGTCGGCCACCTCTAGGATCCGCGTGGCGGCGTCCCCCACCTCGAGACGGGTGCCGGGCGGCGCCCCGGGCCCGGCAAGGGAACGGAAGATCTCCTGGTGGCGGGCCAGCACCTCCTCGCCATTCTGGAGCGCGCCCTGTCGCGCCGAGGGCACCACGTGCAGCAGGAGCACGCTCGCGCCCGGGGGGGCCTGGCGCGCCGCGTAGCGCACCGCTCCCTCCCCGGCGCTGGAGCCGTCGGTATACACCAGCAGGTTCATGACACCATCCCGGGCACGCCACCATTCGTCGTGCCCGCCATCACAGTGTGCCATCCCGGCACGGCAGCTCGGGGCTCATGAGTATCAGATCGCTGAGAGACTCAAGTCCGTTCTTCCACAATGCGCCGGGAAATGACACACGGATCCGGGGCGGGGGCGCCCTGGCGCGCTCCGGGCAGGAGAGCGTCGGCCCGGCGGCGAACGGGGAGGAAAGGGGCGGTGCCGGGGAGGGCACACCTGTGAGGGGCGATCGTGGATCCCATTCCTTTCGAGCGCGTCGAGGCGGCGATGTGCGAAGCGGTTCGCCGGGCTGTCATCCACCTGCCGCCGGATGTGGAGGCGGCGCTGCTGCGGGCACTGGCTGAAGAGACAGATCCGCTGGCTCGCAAGCACCTGGAGGTGAGCCTGGAGAACGCCCGGCGGGCCGGCGAGGGACAGGGACTGGTCTGCGCCGATACCGGCTTTCCGCTTTTCTTCGCAACCGCCGGCGGCCGCACGCAGGTGGAGAGAGGGTTCCCCACCCTCTGGGAGTGCGCCCGGTCGGCAACCGCCCGCGCGACCGCGAACAGCCTCCTCCGGCCGACGATGGTGGATCCCCTCACCCGCGACAACCCGGGTGACAACATCGGGCCGGGAATGCCGAAGGTGGAGCTGCGCTTCGAGGGAGACGGAGACGCATTGGAGATCATCGCCTGCCCCAAGGGGGGCGGCTCGGAGATCTTCGGCACATTCTACCGGATGCTCTTCCCCGCCGATGGCGAGCCGGGGATCCTGAAGTTCGTTCTCGACTCGGTCCGCGAGGGGTGCTACGCCGGGAAGATCTGCCCGCCGGCGATCATCGGCGTGGGCATCGGGGGCACGGCGGACCTCTGCACGAAGCTGGCCAAGGAGGCCGCTCTCTTGAGACCGGTCGGCAGCCGGCACCCGGAAACGCGGGCGGCGGCGATAGAGGCGAAGCTCCTTTCGGCTTGCCGGCATCTGGGCATCGGCCCGATGGGTTCGCGGGGGGTGAACGCCGTGATGGCGGTTCACGTCGCGACGGCGGTGACGCACACCGCCGCCCTCCCCGTGGCCGTCAACGCCCAGTGCCTGGTGGGCCGGCGCTGGAAGGCGACCATTTCCGCGCAGGGGGAGACGACCTACACGGGAGAGCTGCGATGACCGATGATATCCGCCACCTCCGTCTTCCCCTCTCCGAAGCGGAGGCGCGCAGCCTGCCGCTCGGGCAGATGGTGTCCCTCTCGGGTCTGCTGTTCTCGGGGCGCTGCCGCTTGCACATTCGCGCCGTGGATGTGGCCATCGTGCCGGCGCTCGTTTTCGCGAGGGTGAAT
>JACQGM010000313.1 GCA_016199585.1 Armatimonadota bacterium | reverse complement strand
CGTCAGGGTACCGGGCATTGGAAATACCCGTCTCGGGGGCCATCGGCCGACCGCCCACGCGGGCGGGGAGTGTCTCTGCGTCCGGGAGGACGCTCAGCGGCGCCGCGCCGCTCGCCAGACGGGTATTTCCAATGCCCGGCGCCCCAATGCCCGGCCCTTGGCTGCGGCCCAGCCGCGCTGTGTTCCCGACCTGTGGCTGCAAGCCCTGCCAGCGGTAACGCAGGTAGTCATAGAACGATGTCAAGTCGGAGACCTCGGACAGAGCCACGCCTGCGGCTCGCGCGAGTTGTACGAGCACGTCGCCCGCCTCGCGCGACTGGAAATACGTGCCCATCGCCGGCTGCATCAGCGTGTGGATGCCGGCCTGCGGCTCATAGTCACCCCACGACTCCGCGGGGGCGTTGATCGGCAGCGCCCAGGTGCCCACCTGCGCCACCGTCTCGTCCTCCACGGTGTTCAGGCAGATGACCGTCTTCGCCTTCCCCAACGCCTCCGCCGCCTTCAGGTCGGGCGGCAGGGAGTAGACCGGGTTGGCGTTGAGGATGAGGATCGTGTCGAACTCGCCCGCCGCGGCGCGCTGGAGGAAGGCGCGCGTCTCCGCCATTGTCGCCGCGCCGCTGAGCGCGTGCGGTCGGTCATGGTCGATGGCGGACGAGAACCGCGCCCTCTGGAGCATCACCGCCGCTGTGGCGGCAGCGTCTTCGCCGACAGGGAGAGCGCTGCCCCCGAGCGCGAGCGGCGCCTTCGCCTCCTGGAACTCGCGCGCCAGCTGGCGGATCACTCCGGCGTCCACACCGGCCTGCGCCGCGAAGGCGTCCACGTCGCCCCCGCGGCCCATGGCGGCCAGCATCGCCTGGGCGGCCAGCCATTCAGCGCCGGGCGCCACTTGAATGTAGCGGTCGGCCCGGGTGGCGGTGGGAGAGCGGCGCGGCCCCACGTAGACGAACCGGGCGCGCTTGCCAGCCCTTACCTGCCGCATCTCGGCGAAGCGCCGGGTGAGCTGCACCGGCGAGAGCCACGTCTCCAGGAAGTCGGCGCCGAAGGAGATGAGGAAGTCGGCGCGGTCAATGCGGTAATCCGGGATCCCCTTGCGAACGAACACCGCCTCGCAGGCGGTCCGCAACGGCTCGTAGTTGAGGGGCTCGTAGATCAGGTAGTCTGATCCCCTCGCTGCGAGTGGCTCCCCCGGGGACCCCCCGGAAGCTACCACCCACCATTGAAGCAGGTTCCCCAAGGCCCCCGTCTGCAGGTCCGAGATGATGCCGACGCGCCGGGCGCCGCGCAGCGTCACCCCCAGCTCCCGCAGGGCGTCTTCCCAGGTCGTATCCTGCCACTCCCCGGACGCCGTGCGCCGACGGGGCGCCGGAATCCGGTCGGGGTCGTAGAGGCCCTGGAGGGCCGCCTGGCCGCGCGCGCACAGCTTCCCCTGGTTGATCGGGTGGAGCGGGTTGCCCTCGATCTTGACGACGCGCCCCTCGCGGTTGCGCAGGAGCACGCCGCAGCCGGCGGGGCACTCCCGGCACGCGGAGGCGTACCACGTCGCGACCCCCGGAATGATGTCGTCGGGGGGGAGGACGAAGGGGATGAGCTTCTTGTAGCCGGCGCCCGCTTTCATCCCGGCCAGCCCGGCGCCGATGCCGGTGAGTAAGCCTCGTCGTGTGATGTTCACCAGTCTGCGCCTTGTATCCCATTCTGCTCCGGCGCGTCCGACGGAGCGTCCGCCGTGACGGTGGCGAACGCGTCGATCCAGGGGCAGCGCTCGGCACGCCGGCAGCGCACGCTGCCGGCCGGCTGGCGAAAGACCGCAGTCGGCGAGCCTTGGTCGCTCCGCTGGGCCTACGGGCTCATGCCCGGACGCGCGCTCGTCCTGCCTGCTTGCCCCACACACTTCTTATACCATGATCCAAGCGGTTTTACACATAGATGGCGGCGGGTCACCCAGGGCTTGCGGCATCGCGAGCCGGCCGCGCGGAGGCAGCGCCGGCGCCGGGCCGGGCACAGGAGAGATGGGCCGACACGGCTCGGCGGGGCGCTTCGTGACGGGCGGCAGAGAAACGCCGGGGACCGACCGCGAGCGACGGTGCCCCGGCGAAGGGAGAAGAATGCCGACTCAGCGGCCCGGGGCGCGGATGGCGATCGGCACCAGCTTCCGGGCGAGGTGCCGCTGCCCGTGGCGAACGAGGACCACCACGCCGTATTCGCCCTCCGCCATCGCCCGCAGCTCCACCGGCACCCACTTGCCCCGCGCCAACGTGCCGCTCTCCAGCAGGTACGAGGCGTCCCTCTGCAGCGCGGCGCCGGAGACGACCTCCAGGCCGGCGGCCGGGAGCAGGTACACCCCAACGCCGGGCAGCGGGCGCTCCGCATCCAGGTAGACATAGAGCAGGCCGGGCTGTCCGGCGATCACCGGCGTCTCCATGAAGGTTCGGATCTCCACGCCGCTCGGGGTGATCGCGCCGGAGTGCCAGGCGCGGTTCGGGCCCGGAGGGCCGGTCCTGCCCGGCCCCGTCAGCGACGCGGTTGTGTCGGAGCCGGGAATCCCGGACGCGCTGCCACCGCCCACACCGACGCTGAGCTCCTCGACTGCGGCCGGCGCGCTCCAGTACTCCATCGTCAGTGCGCCCGCGGCGAAGAGGAGCAGCGCCGCGGCAGTGCCGAAGGCCCAGGTGCGCGCCTGGATCGCCAGGCCGTCCACGCGCCAGCGAAGGCGCAGCCCATCCCACCAGCCCATCGGCTGGCGAACCGACCGAACGGCGCGCGCCAGCGCCTGGCGCACCACCGGTGACGGCCCCTCCATCGGCAGCGTGCGCAGCAGCTCGATCGTCTGCTGCAGCGACCGCAGGTCGGCGCGACACGCGGCGCACGCGCGCAGATGGCGGTCGATTGCCTCCCGGCGGGCCCTGTCCAGCCCGCCGTCCAGATAGGCGGAGAACTGCTTCTGAAACAAGCGGCACTGCATCGCTTCAGCCCCAAGTCGCGGCAGTGAATACCCGGCGGGCCACTGACGATCGGCACCGCCGGACGGAGGAGCACCCGCGCGAGAAGCATACGGCCCCTCCTGTCCCGTTCTGCCTCGGGATTTAGACGAGGTCACAGATCAAAAAGTTCCTTGAAGGCCAGCAGGCGGTCGCGGAGGCTGCGGCGGGCCCGATTCAGGCGGGACTTCACGGTGCCGACGTTGATCTGGAGAACATCGGCGATCTCTTCGTAGGTACACTGTTGGAGCTCGTAGAGGATGATGATCTCGCGCTGGCGGTCGGGGAGCAAGGCGATGGCCTGGCGGACAGCGCGGCGGCGCTGGTTCTGCTCCGCGATCTCGTCCGGCGTCGGCCCATCGTCCTGCACGTCGCGGGCGATGCTGCCGTCGTCGGTCTCGATGCTCTCCTCGAGCGAGATGAACTGGCGGGAGCGTCGCCGCTTCTGCTCATCGAGGTAGACGTTGCGCACGATGCGGTAGAGCCAGGTGGAGAAGGCGGCATCGCTGCGGAAGTTCTTGATGCCGTTGAAGGCGTGGATGAAGGCATCCTGGTAGATGTCCTCGGCATCCTCGCGGTTGCCGCTCATGCGGTAGGCGAAGTTGTAGATCTGGGTCGAGTAGCGCTCGATCAGGCGGTCGAAGGCCTCCCGGTCTCCCTGCTTGCTTCGGGCGATCAGCACGGCATCATCGTCGCGCAGGAGGTCTGCGTGGTAAGCGGCCGCTACTCTATCGATCGCGTCTTGCGGCGTGCTCATCGGGTTCGTCCCAGGCGAATGCCACGCGGGCATTGTAGCACAGGCGCAGGATGCTGTCAACACGAGCAGCGCAAAGGCGCGCTGCTCACCGGTGCGCCAGGCCGGCCACCAGGAGGCCGATTCCAGCCAGCAGAGCGATGACGATGCCCGCCCGCAGCCCCATCAGGGCGGAGCGCAGCGAGCGCACCATCTCCTCTTCCGAGCGCAGGCACACCAGAAACCGCCGCCCGCCCTCCGGCAGGCGCGCCAGGATCAGCTCGCCCTCTCGCTCTCGAACCGGGCCGAGGACGTAGGCGCTGCGCCCCACCGGCGTCACCCACTCCTGGAAGCGGTGGCCCAGCGTCCGCCGGCCTCCTCCCGGGAGGCCGATGGAGATCTGGAAGCCTCCGAGGGAGAGGACGCCGCCGGAGGGGCTCCCCGGCTCGTAGCGGTCCATCACCTGCACCGTCTCGATGTCCGCCCCGGCGGGGTCCACATGAATGGCGCCGGTGCCATCGCGGAGCAGGAAGGGGAGGGAGCGCTCGTTGCTCGAAACCGTGTCGCTGCCCCGGCGCGTGCGCTGCTCACGGCGGCCGGAGCGCGAGTCAGTCTCCCAGTAGTCCTCCTCCCACTCCCGCTCGACGCGCAGGCGGTAGTGGACGCACTTCTCCCCGGCCAGTTCGGAGGTGAGCGGCGACTCACACTCGATCGTGCCCTTGAGCTCCGCCTGGTACTGGAAGGCGCCCCCGCCCCGCTGCCGGAAGTCCTCGAGCAGGGACCGCAAAGCGGCGACCGTGGTTGTCTCGGTACCGGCGATGTCCCCGAGCTTCCGCTGCTGAGAACGGTAGACGAAGACGAGGATGATCCCCAGGAGGAGCAGAAGTACTCCGGCAAGCAGCATGGTAGCAACCCATCGCGCCACTCGGGGCGGCCGAGCCTGAGACCACCGGCCCGCCCCGAGTCGCGCTTGCACAGTGCGATCCGGGCCTAGAGGCGCCGGATCACCAGGGCCACGCGGCCCAGCACGGTCGGGCCGCCCGGGGCGGCCGCCAGCTCGCCGACGGGTCCGACCGGCGTTGCCGCCCCGTTGCCACCGGCCTTGCTCAGATGTTGGATAGTTGCGCCATCCGCGGCGGCGGCGATGACCACGTCGCCATTCGCCGGCGCGTCGCCAGGGCGCACCAGCACGAGATCGCCGCTGAGGATAGCAGAAGCCGCCATTCCATCGCCGGACACCTGGTAGAGCGCGCTCTCCCCTTGCCCGGCGAGGTCCGTCGGCAGGAGCATCGTCTCCGACATGTAGGCTGCAACGGGCGCCGGGGTCCCGGCAGCAACCTGACCGCGGAACGGCACGCTGGTGAATGGCCGTGGAGGCGACGTCAGTTGGATGGATCGGTGCTTGTGGTTGGTCGGTTTGAGATAGCCCTTGCGCTCAAGGGCCTTGAGGTGCTGGTGAACGGTGCAGGTCGAAGAGACGCCAATACGGTCGCCGATCTCGCGAACCGTGAGATGCTCTCCCTCCCGCACCGCGCTCTCCAGGATACCCAGTACCTGCTTTTGCTTCGGCGATAGCCCCTTCATCCCGCTCCGCTAGTCTCCTTTCAGACAGTCGGTGCCTGGCGTCTCAGGGAGCACAAGCACCAAGCAGACATATTGTATCATAGTTAGGCAGGCGCGTCAAACCTCCCGTTTGCAGCCGCTCCCCGCGGGCGGCAACGTCTGGAGAGGGTGCTTCCGGCACCGGCGGGCCACTGGAGCCAGAAGATCGCCCATCCGATCCCTGGCGGATCGCTCCTGCTCCCTGCCTACTCGCGACCCCCTGCCGCCAGGCCCTCCACCCGGATCAGCTCGCGCGCGCGCGCGATTCGGTCTGCGGTGGGCGGGTGGCTTGCGAAGTAGCGGATCGGCCCTTGAGAGTCCCCCGTCTGCTTCTTCAGCCGCTCGAAGAAGCGCACCAGGCCCTCTGGGTCGTAGCCGGCGCGGCTCATGAAGCGCAGGGCCTGGGCGTCGGCAGCGCGCTCGTCCTGACGGCTGTTCCCGCTGAGGGCGAGGTTCACGGCAACCTCGGCGACCGTGTCAATGGTGGCGCGCCCGGAGGAGAACACCTGCAGCAGGAAGGAGGCCCCGTAGATCCGCTCCATCTGCTTGGCGACGTGGCGCTCGGTGGTGTGGGCGATCTCGTGGGCGATGACCCCGGCCAGCTCCTGCGGGTCGGCGTTCACCATGTTGATCAGCCCGCGGTTGACGTAGACGTAGCCGGGCACGGAGAGCGCGTTCACGTCGCGCACGTCCAGCACCCGGAAGGTGAAGTCAACATCGGGCCGGCCGCAGTGCTGCGCGACTTGCCGTCCCAGCCGCTCCACCAGCCACTGGAGCTCGGCATCCTCGCACACCGGGTAGCGCCGCTCGATCACGCGGGCGGACTCGGCTCCCAACCGCATCTCAGCCTGCCGGCTGACGAGTCGGCCCTCGCACCCGGCGGCGAGGAGAACCACGACGGCGGCCGCCGCGCGCCAACACCCCCCGGTGTCCGGCATCGGCAGTCTCCTCACTCCGCCTTCCGGGAGGAGGGAGCGTTCTCGGGGGCCTTGCGGGCCTTCAGGCGTCCGAACAGCTCCTCGACGCGCTGCGCCGTCTTGCCCACCACATCGCGCACCTGGCTGACGGTCTCGCCGCTCCCCTCCGCCTCGGCGGCCTCGGTGGCGAGTTCCAGGCTGCGCTGCCATTCCCGGCGCGCGCCCTCGAGGTCCCCCTTCCGTGTCAGCTCCTGGGCGCGAGCGGAGTGCTGGCGTGCCTCGCCGAGCAGCTCTCGGATCCGCGCGTCCTTCCCGGGGTCGCCCGGTTGCTGTCGGGCCGTGGCCGCGCGGAGCGAAACGACCTCGCCTCGCAGGCGTCGGACTTCAAAGGCGTTGTAGATGGAGAGGGCGAACGCCACGATGAGGATCACGGCGGCGTGGGGCCGCATGGCAGACACCTCCTTATGCGCCCTGGAGCACGGTGCGGGCGGCGGATAGCGCCCGCTGTTGCCAGGCACTCCAGCGCAGGGCCAGCCGGGAGCGCGACGAGCCGCGGCGTGGAATCACGAGCCGGCAGTTGGTGCGCTCCTCCACGGGCCAGCGGTACTTATAGGGCTCGCGCCCCCGCAGGAAGTCGAACTCGGTGCATCCCCCGCTGATGGCCGCCCGGATGGCGTGCGCGGTGAGCACCGTTCCCGGGCTATAGCGCGCCAGCGCCGGCTCGAAGCCCCCCAGGTAGTAGAAGGCGCGCGAGCGGAACTGAAAGCAGTAGAGAGCTGCGGCCGTCTTCCCGTTGAGGCGCAGGCGATGGAGAGCCAGGTGGCCGGATCGCGCCAGCTCGGGCGCCACCGCGCGGTGGAAATCCAGCAGGCGGCGCGAATAGAGCGCCCCCGGCAGCCCGCGCCGCCGCCACCGCCGCGCGTGCAGACAGAAGAACTCCTCCAGCGCCACCGGCACGTCATCGCCCGCCGCGGCGCCGATGGACACCTCGAAATCGCGCCGCAGCAGCCGCTCGTAGTAGCCGATATTGGAGCGCGTCTTCTTCCCGACGCGCCGCATCGCCTCCTCCCAGGTCTCCGGAAGGGGCATCACCGGGCACACGTCCTGGGCGGACCAACGGGCCTCGGCGGGCGGCGCCCCGGAGCAGGCCGGCAGGAGACCTTCCCCCAGACCCGCGCGCGCCGCGTGCGCCGGGCTCAACTGCTGCAAGTCTATGAGGTGCCACGCCCGGGTCTCCAGGAGAGCCGCGACGAAGGCCCGGACACACTGCGGCAGCGTCTCCGGCGCGCCGATGAAGCCGAGGTAATCCGAGACACCGGCGCCCAGGAAATGCACGCACCGGAAGGCGCCACCGGCGGCCCGCCGGATGGCGACGGGCGCGATCGCGAGGGGCCCGTCTTGGCCGTGGGCGACCATCACGTGCGCGCGGGCGCCAGCGCGCAAGATCCGCCACCACGCGGAGTTCCACTCCCACGTCTGGAAGACCGTCGCATCCGGGTCTTGCGACAGGACCTGCCGCCAGACCGGCTCGAGGCCGGCGAGGTCGGGATCGGCGAACACCTCAACCGCCTTGATGAGGCTCACGCTGGCGCCCTCGTCGCGCTCAGTACTCCGTGCTGACGCGAAGCATTGTCTCGCCGGTATGCCCCCCGCTGCGCGCGAACACGGTGCCGGCGCTGACGTCGAATCCCTGAACGCGGGCGGTGAGGCCCACAGTCGGCGCGCTGCTGAGCAGGCCTGCTCGCGCCACGAGACGAGAGCCGACCCGCTGTTCCACGCCGAAGCGCAGTTCACGGCGCCACTGGTCGGTGGCATCGAACAACTCCAAGCCGACGGTGGTGCGGTAGCGGCGAGGCGCGACCCCGAGCCGGCCCCCCTCCACGTAGGGTTGGAAGCGGAAGGTGATGCCGGCGTTCACGAGCCGCGGCGCCTTCAGGCGCGGCAGCTCCTGCGTGGCCGAGACGCGATCCGCCTCCATCAGGCGCGGGCTGAGGACGTTCAGGACCGCCACCCCCAACGTCGCCGTGGGCGTCAGGTCGCAGAGAAGCCCGACGTCCGTGTTGAAGATCTCGTGGGCCTGCTCGCGGCGCTTCAGGCGGCTATACCGCACGTTGGCGCCGACGCTGAGGCGGTCGGACCAGTTCTGGGCGAAGGTGTAGGAGAGCGACGTCTCACTGAGGGCGTAGGTGTCGTCGGAGACGCGCAGGTAGGAGAGGGCGCCGCCGGGAGCTTCCTTATCCGGCTGGGCATACCCCACGAAGCGCATCTTCTTGGCGTCCGAGCCGACCGCCTCGACGAAGCCGGCCTGGCGGCTCTCCAGGCGCGCGAGCCCGGCCGGGTTCCACAAGATGGCCTCAATGTCATCAGCGAGTGCCGTGAAGGCATTCCCCATGCCGAGGGCGCGGGCGCCCCCCGTATCGATCGTCTGCACCTGCCGCTCGTCCTGGGCGCCGGCGGGCACGCAGCACGCCGCCACGACAAGGGCGGTGAGAAGGATTCCTCTGCGCATTGCGTTGCTCCTCTTTCCTCAGTTGTCCACTCAGAAGTGAAATGCAGTGGTTGCCATCTCGAACCGGAAACGGCGGTCCAGCGTAGACCACCGCAGGCCGACATCGCGCCCGCCGATGCGTCGCAGCAGGTAGACGTCCAGGTTCACCGCGGACCGCCTGCCGACCGTGCCGCCGTAGCGCGAGTAGGTAGGGCTGACACCCAGCCGCCAGTTCGCCAGCGGCGAGTAGCGCAGCCCCGCGTATACTGAGAGCGTCCCCGTGCTCGGGTACAGCGTCGCCGTCGCCGAGCCATCCCACCGTGAGTTCGGCATCCCCGCAGCGACGTAGCCGCTGATCGCCTGTGAGCTGGAAGGCCCGAAGACGCTGGAACCGCGTCCGGAGGCGTAGTAGCTGTAGCGAAGGCTGGCGTTCCCCGTGCGCCCGAATCGCTTGAGCAGGGCGGCCGAGGCCTGAGCAGTCGGCCCGCTCCCGTATGCCGAAAGCGTATACCCCGAGCCCGCATACACCTGCACCGAGGCGGACCGGCTGAGCCGCCACGCGGGAGCGTGAACCTGCAGATCCGCCCCCTCCTCAGTTTCGCTGGCGCCGTTCCAGTAGCTCCACCCGAAGTTCGTGCTCCAGTAGTAGCGCAGCTTCAGCGGCCGGATCGTGCCGGGACGGCTGCGGAGATACAGTCGCGACTGAAGCGAGCTGGGAGCATGGGGAAGGAAGGTGCCGTACAGGCTCAGGTTGAAGTCACCGATGCCGGTAGGATGGTAGACCTCAGCCCGGGTGTAGAAGTCGCGGTGCGAAGGCGAGTCGACACCCAGGTAGGCGTGCGATTGCCGCGCCAGCGGCTGGTCGTGCTGCCAGCGCAAGCCCCAGTCGCCGGTGGTGATGTGGTTGAGCTCCACCACGCCCCGGGTCCCTGAGAGCAGGTTGTAGCGCTGCTGCAGCGCCAGGTGCCATCCAGGCCGGGCGCTGTAGCCACCGTAACTGTAACGCGACTGTCGCCGGAGGCGCAGCGACCCGTTGGTGGAATCGGTCATGCTGTAGTAGAAGGGGAGGCTCACCGACACCCCGCCCAGGCTGTCCAGGCCAAGGTACGGCTCCACCTCCTGCGAAAACGGACTCAGCGCCACCACGTGGTGCGGCAGCGTCAGCAGGCGCACGCCGCCAACGTAGTAAGTGAAGCCCGAGAACTGGATCTTCTCATCGGGGAAGAGCGTGATCTTGCGCGCGGTCATCAGTGTCTTCGGGTCTCGGATCTCCTCGAAATCGTAGATGCTGGTATCTCGTTGGGTCGGGTCCTCCTCGGCGGCGAGGGTGAAGTCGCGGAAATGGCGGCGCTTGATGCCGCCCGGCTCCACGGCTACGAGCACCCCCCACATCTCCTTCAGGTCCACCGATAGGAGGTCGGCGGTGATCTCCTTGCTGCCGCTGCTGACGCGCACGTTGTTGCGCGCCTTCACACGCAGCGTCGCAACATCGAGCTGCAGCAGGTCCGCACGGATGCTGAGACCCCGATACGATAGGTTGGCATCCCCTGCTGCGTCGGCCAGGCGCCGCTGGGGGACGAACTGCACCCCATGCGCCTCAAGCCGCAGGAACGGCTTCGCGCGCTCCGCCACGCTCCCAGGGGCGGCGAAGACCACCCGTATCCGCTGGATGGCCCGCGTCCCCGCCGTCGCCGTCACCTCGGCGATCGCTTCCGTGGCTACACTGCGGAGACTGGCCCGCGCGATTCCGCCGCGGGTGAGCACCGGCTCCGTATTCATGATGCCGGCGGTCGCCGTAAAGTGAACCAGGGTCCCGTCGGCGACGCGCGCGTCCGACCGTGTGCGCACCTCCGCGGTGATAGTCGCGGTTGACTGGCCATCGGCTGGGATCGTATCCGGGTCGGCGCGCAGCAGGATCACCTCCGGCTCATCCGGCACCCCCTGGGCCAGGCCCGAGGTGCCGGTTAGGACGCTGGGCAAGAGCAGAAAGAGCGATAGCGCAACGCCAGGACGGTATCTCATGCTCTCGTCTGTGCAAAACAAACACCGGCGCGCAAGGCACCGGTGGCTCGGTTGAGACTCGGGCTGGTAAGTCCGCGGCGAGGAAACCCTCTCTCTGGCAGAAAACCCTCACCCGCGGCACGTGGGCTAGAGCGTGGACCACAGAGCCACGCCGCCGGAACCCTTACGACCACCGTCGCGGGCTCCATCAAGGGGCTCCTCCGGGCAACCCCCGCCGTCACCTCCATAACATGCTTCAGACTCGGCGCGCAGACGCGCTCTCCGGGGGCCGGTGGACCCGGCGGCCGGTAGACCCCCTCTGGCGACACTCGCCCGGAGGGGGGACCGACCGGCTGGGCCACCGGCACTCTCCATCGGAAGGCGCACTCTCCCGTCCGACCGTTGGCGCCTACGGCTGCGCCGGCGGATTCGGCGTCACTGAGATCGCCGGGCTCTGAGTACCCTCAACTCCGGCTTTGTCCACCGTGGCGATCTTGAACCACAGCGTCGCCCCGTTCACCGGAGTGAGCCAACTCTCACCCGGGAGCAGCGCGTACTGACCCTTACCGAGGGCCAGCCGCGGGTTCCCGCCCGTGTCAAGGGCCGGGAAAAGGGCCTTGTACGGACCGTTCGCCGTGGTCGCGCCGTAGATCGCATACCCCAGCCCCACCGGTTGCTCGGCCGCCGTCCACGGCGTCCACGTCAGAGTCACGCGGGCGTCGCCGCCCGTTCCCTGGAACCCCGCGGGCGCCGGCAGCTTCGGGATCACGATCACCGGGTTCGGATCCATCTGCACCCCCGGCTGGCTCTCCACCACGCCGCCTCCCGCATCCAGCATCGTCGCTGTGATGGAGTAGTAGAACCCGATACCCACCGGCGCGGTGCTATCCACTGCCCTGGCCTCGCCCTGGAGGTCCACCAGCGCGATCTCCTGCACGAGCGTGCGCGCGCCGCTGGCGGCGTTGGTCCGGTAAACCGTGTATCCCCGCAGCGTCAGTCCCAGGCTCGCCAGCGAGCGGCCATCCGCCAACCGGGTCACGGGATTCCACGTGACCGTGACCGAGATATCGCCGGCGACCGCCTGGACGTTCTCCGGCTTGGCCGGCGGCACGCTCGGCGTGGCGTTGAACACCGCGCCCGGCGCGCTCACCACTCCCGACGTGTTGACCGCGACCACCTGGTAGTAGTAGGTCACGCCGTCCTGCACGTTCGGGTCTCGGAACGTGATCACCGTAGCATCCACTGACCCGGCCCCCACGAAGTAGGGGTTCTGCGCGTCGGGAACGGTCACGTCGTAACGAGGCGCCGCTCCCGGCGCGTCGCTCCGCAGCACCCGGTAGCCAAGGATGTTCGTCTCCGGGTTCCGATTCCACTGCAGCGACACGACCCCGGTGCCCGCGGCCACCCGCACCCCCGTCGGCGTCGCGGGCGGAGCCGTGGGCCTCACCGGCCCGTATGCCGCCGAGAGCGCCCCTTCCCCGGCGAGGTCCAGGGTGTCCGTGGCGCTGACGAAGTAGTAGTAGGCCGTACCATTGACGACCGCCTTGTCTTCGTACTGAAGCTGCGAGGCGGGCAGCGGCTGCTCGGTGAGCCGCGTCTTCGTGCTCTGGTCCGCCGTCTGTCGGTAGACGACGTACCCCTGAATATCGGGCTCCACCAGGGGCGACCAGCGCAGCACCACCTTGCCATCGCCCGCCTCTGCCCGCAGGCCCTGCACCATGCCCGGCCGCTGGTTCGGCGATGCGGAAGCGGCCGCCGATTGATCGCTTTCGCCCTGGGGGCTCACCGCGGTCACGGCGTATTGGTAGGTGGTGTTGTAATCCACCTCACCGTCAACGACCGACACCGTCGCCGCGCCACTCAGAGGAACGCGGTCGAAGCGGAGCTGCCAGGAGCCGGCGCGCGAGCCCCCGCGCGGGCCGTTCTTGCCCCACAGACCGACCGGCGCGGCCGGGACGCCCGAGCGATGCCGCGTGAACGAGCGATACACACGGTAATACTGCACGTCCGGCTCGCTGCTCGACTCCCACCGCACAACGATCTCGCGCTTGCCCTCGGTCGTCGCCGCGCTGACATTCCGTGGCGGCGATGGCCGGAAGTCGGTGGACTTGCTCACCGGCTGCGAAAGCGCCAGGTCGCTCTCCTGATTGTGGACCCCGACGGCGGTCACCTTGTAGAAGTAGGTCTGCCCGCCCGCCAGGGAGCCGCTGTCAACGTAGGTCCGCTGGCTAGCCGGGAGGTCGCTACCGACCTTCGTGTAGCCCGTCGCCGCCTCAGTAGAACGGTAGACGCGGTAGCCGCTGATGAAGTCCTCGCGGTTGGCCGCCCAGGAGAGTTGGATCGAACGCGCATCCACCACCTGAGCGGTGAGGCCGGTGACGATGTCCGGCTTGCCCGGTGCCGCTGCCCGCGCCGAAGTGACCGGCGCGCCCTCATCGCCGCCGGCCACGGCGGCAACGCGGTAGCTGTACTGCACGTTCGGGTCCACGGGGGCGGTCTTGTCCTCGTAGCTCGTGAGCCCGCCCGCCGGCACTTCGGCGATGAGCTGGTAGTCACCCACCCGGGCGCGCGTGTCGGTGACGGTCGCCCGGTAGATACGATAGCTGGTGACGCCGGGCTCCGTGCTCGCCTGCCACGAGACAAGGACACCTTCCCGCGTCGCCGTGAGACTCACCCCGCCGGGCGAGGCCGGACCGCCGTCGTCATCGCCCCCGAAGAGGGAAACCGCCAGCACGGCCAGGGCCGCCGCCGCCGCACCGATGAGCACCCAGCGCCGCACGCCGTGCTTTATCGGCTTCTCGGGAGCGCCGTTGCTCGCCGCAGACTTGCCGGCGAGCCGCGCCTCCAGCGCCCGCGCCACTTCCACGCGAGCGCGGTCCTCGAGCACGCCCTGCATCGAGTCGCCGCTGCCGATGGCAGTGACCGACACGCTCTTGACCATGTCGCCGGTCGCGGCGCTGTACAGGCTGGCTGTGACCGTCAGGGTAACGCGCTTCGCGGCAGCGTCGTACTGGTACCCATCTTCGTCAATCCCGGCCATCAGGAAGAGGTCCGCGCCCAGCACCTGCGCGATCTTCAGCGCCACCGGCAGCTCCGGGCGCGGCGTCAGGTCCTGCGCGGGAAGGACGTTATCTCTCTTGACGGCCCGCTCGATGGGCGGACTGTACGGCTCCTGCCAGGTGTAATGCACAAGGTCGAAGCCGGAGGTCTTCTCGTCAAAGACCAACTGAACCTGGCGGGTCAGTGCGCGGGCCAGCCCTTCGCCGCCCTGGCCTTTGTTCTCGACCTCGAAGATGACGACGCTCTTCCTTGCGCTGGGAGCGGCCTTGGCAGCGGGAACCAGGGTTCTGCCCACCAGGCCTCCGCCCAGCGAGAATGTCATCGCGAACACGAGGAGCGAAGCGACATGCCGCCTGATCCCGCACCGAAGCATGCGTTTCATTCAGCCTGAACTCCCTTCGGGTCATGATCTCCCGTTGCGAACCTTAGGGTTGATCCAGATCCGGGCAACGGTCTCACCGCGTAATCGCCACCGGCTTAATGGTCCGCGCCGACGATCCCTCCGCGGTCGCGGCCGTCACCTGAACCAGGTAGATACCAGCGGGCAGGCGCGCTCCGTCTGCGCGTGTTCCATCCCAAGCCACACTCGACCGTCCCTGAGGCGCGGCCTGCCGGTCGGCCACCAGGCTCAACCGCTTGCCTGCCGGGCTGAGCACCTCAACGGTCACCAGCGCATCGCGGCTCACCACGTAGCCGATCGCCACGCCGCCGCGCGTCTGCGTCACCACCACATCGCTGATCTGGAGGGCCCCCTCCGTGCGCGGGCGAACGATCAGCCGCAGTCGCCGGCGCATGCTCTCACCCGGATTGAAGGTGTAGCCGCCCGACGTCCGCAGGTAGACCCGCCGACCACCGGCATCCTGGTCCTCCAGCAGCACGTCCAAGTTGTGCGGAACCCCCGATAGGTTCGGCACACTCACGGTCACGGCGCGGTCGCCGACGTTCGTCTCGACGACCATATCCCACGCCTGTTCACCGGCGCTCGGCGCGCGGAAGTCCGTCGCCAGGCGGCCCTCGCCGCTGCCGGTGAAGTGCAGGTCCACGTAGTAACCGATCGGTGGCGGGCTTTCAATCGCGGCATGGCTCGCGGCCCGCCCCTGGCTGGTGACGCCAGCGTAGTTGTGGCTGTCCACCTGGCGGCCGTTGCCGGCCACCAACTGGATCTGCCACTCGCGGTCGCTGCGCCGGTCGCGCCGCCGGTCCGCCACCGCCTCGGGCGCGGCGCTCCGCGCCGGCGGCGCGAAGACCAAGCGGCCCTCAACGTTGGACTTGAACCAGAAGCCCTGCCACGGCAGGATGCTGCGCTGCGCCGAGACCAAAGTCGGATGCACCAGCAGGTACTGGCTCGTGCCGGGATCGTAGACCCAGCCGTATTCCATCGCCTGCGCGGCGCGCATCGCCTCGGGCAGGAGCATCGTGCCGCTCGCCGTCTCCAGCGTCATGCGGTTGAAGGACACCGCGCCCAGGAACGGATTGGCGAGCTGGTTCCATCCGGACACCACCCGCACCCCTTGCGCCTGGGTGTGGTTCACGGTGCGCCCCGCCGGAACGGCCTGCACCGGCGTCGTCGCGTTCACCCAGAAGCCGATCCCGGGCACCACCGTGCCCACCGCACCGGCGCCGTAGTCGTACTGCGTGCCGTTCCACCGCGCCACCCCGTAGGCGCCCCCAGTCAGGATGCCCGCCAGGGTGCCGTCCGCGGGCGTCACCGGGACGCCGATCAGGTGCAGACCCGGCCCAAGCGCCACGGCCTGCGGCGTCACCGTCACCGACAGCTCCGGATCGGTCACCCCGCCGCCGATCGTCTCGGTGCCGGCGTATTCCACCTTCACCTTCCAGGCGCCGCCGAAGTTGGGCACCAGCGAGTCGGTGAAGCGCCCATCCGATCCCGTGTAGGCCGTGCGCTTCACGGTCGCGCCCGACGGGTCGGTGTAGGTAGCCGTCAGCTCGGCCGACGGCACCGCCGGCTCCAGGGCGCCGGCAAGCTGGATCGGCGTCGTGCCGTCCAGCGGCACCGGGGCCGTCACCACCGAGGCATGGATCGTCGTCTGCGGCAGCACGGTCGGTCCCTGCACCGAGAGTCCAGCGGTATCGGTGCCGTCATCGGCCGCGAAGCTGTGGAGCAGGCTCCCGGTCGGCAGGACCGCCTCGGCGCCGAACACCGCCCCCGTTGCCACGCTCCCGCTCAGGCGCGTCATCGGGAGGCGCTTGCCGCCCACGTTGACGCTCACCTCCGGGTCGCTCGTCGAGTCGACATCGGTGACGAGGACGCGGAACTGGAACTTCGTGCCGGTATGGCCCGACTTCGGGTTGACGGTGCCGCCCTCGGGAGCCGCGAGCTGCGGCGCCACGTTCGGCCCCACCAGGTCCGTCTGCGGGTAGCGGATCGGACTGAGCCCGGGCACCCGCACCAGGAAGTAGTAGGGGATGGCCGGCTCCGGCTTGGGAAGCGTCACCGCGAAGACAACTCCCTGCGTGATGTCCGTGCCGCTGCTGATCTGGTGGGTGAGCGGCTCCGGGTTGAGGTTGGGCCGGATGAGCTGGATCGTCGGCGTCAGCCGCTGCGTCTGCTTGTAACGCAAGGAGTAGGTGACGCGGCTCGCCTCGCCAGGCACCAGCGACACGGCGGCCTCGCTCAACACCGGCTGCTCCACCGCCACCGCCGTCGGCCCCTCGGCGAGAGGCGTCTCGACGCGGGTGGCGCCATCTGTGGCGCTGAAAGCGTAGCGGTAGGTCCCCACTTCCGTCAGCGCCACGTTGTCGGCGATGTAAGGCCAACCCGTGCCCGGGAGCTCCGCCGGAGTGCGGTTCGCGGCGTCCTGCAGGGCCATCGTGATCGTCTGCGCGGCTCCGCTCGGGCTGATGATCTGGAGTTGCACGCCGTTCGCCGGCGGCTGCACCCCGCCCGCGTGCTTGTAGAGCACACTGAACTTGAAGGGCACGGCGATGACGCCGGTCACCGGGTCCACCGGCTGCGCCGTGAGCGCCGGGGCCGCCACCAGCGGCCCCTGGAAGTTGGCCGCCCCGTTCATGAGCTGGCGCACGCTCTCCCCGTCGGCGGTCTCGAAGTAGTATTGGTATAGCCCCGGCGCACCGAACCGAACCGGAGCCGCCATGTTGCTGTAGAAGAGCCCGGGGTTGACGATGGTATCGCTCGGGTTCGCCGGCGGATCCTGCGTGAGGGTCACGTCACGCAGCAGGGTCCCGTCCGGATTGAAGAGCTTCACCACCACGTAGGTGGGCGCCACGTTGCTGGCGTGCCGGTAACGCACGCGGAACACCCAGTCCGTAGCCACCGAGCCGGCCACCGGCGTCCCGGCGATACTCGGCGTGCCGGTGACGGAGGGGTCGCTCAGAACCGGCGTGTCTATGGTGGGACCGCTCATGGTGGCGCTCGTGGACGTCATGCCGGCCACCTGTCCGGGGTCGTCCGTGGCGCGGAACGCGAAGGCATGGGCGCCGGCGCCGATGTCTCGCCCGCCCACCTTCACCGAGTAGAGAACCCCCTTGCTATAATCCGGCGTCGTCTCGGCGGTCCTCAGGTAGAAGGAGGTGGGGTTGCCGTCAATCAGCAACTGCACCTGGTCCACCCCGTTGACCCGCTGCGGCGCGTCTCCCTCGTTGTCGCCGTAGCGCACGCTGAAGGTGTACTCCATGCCGATGGAGCCGCGGGCCTTGTCTACGGACGGGCTCACCAGGAACGGCTGGCTGTTAAGGAAGGATCCCGCCGGGTCCTGGTAGGCACACATCTCACCCGGCTCCTGGTTGTTCGCCGTCTTCCAGTTGTCCGTGAAGGCGAAGCGGTAACTGCGGCGCCCGCCGAACGCCCCGACCGTCGGGTCGGTAGCGGAGGTGAACGAGTACTTGACGCCGGTGGCGAAGTTGTTGCTCGTCGGATCCTTCTGCATCACCAGCGTCAGGTCCGGGTCGGTGGTGCCCGTCGCCGCCGGGAAGATGAGGAGCGGCTGGCTCGGCGCGTCGCCGTCAGCATCGGCGTAGATCACCTCGACGGTCCAGGAGATGGCGCCCGTCTTCGGGTCCACCGTGGCCTGGGCGGTCGCGGATCCCAACGTCGGTTTAGTATTGACTCGAACGGTGTTCGACACGTGCGAGACGCCCATCTGCGCGCTCCCGAGGTGGTCCACCAGCGCGCTGCGCGCCAGCGAGGTGTCCGCGCCGGAGTCTCCCGGCCACTCGGCCATCCGCCGGTCATCACTGGCCCGGAAGTAGTAGCGATAGACGCCCGGCCCGAGCTGCGCCGACCCCATGTTGAGCGAAACGCCGTACTGCCCGTAGAAGGGGTTGATGTGCGACGGATCCGGGAACTGCGCGTAGATCGGGTCACGCCCGGCGGTACCCGTCGCCAACTGCTGGCAGGGGAAGGGCGACCCGGACACCGGCACCCAGCTTCCGCCCGCATCCTTCAGCAGCACCATCTCCGCGATGGAGGGCGCGAGGCCGCGCGACTGCGTGTAGTAGAACCGCCACTGCACCTGGTCCCGGACAGTGAAGCGCGTGGGTCTCGTCGCATGGACATCGTCGGCGTAGAGCGTCCGCTCTACGGCGGAAACCGCTCCCGTATTCGGGTCCACAATCTCCCGCCCGTGTACGGGCGTGGGGATCCCGACCAGCATCAGCGGCGTGTACCCCTGCAGCGTCGTCTGCTCCACCGTGATCTGCGGGTCCACCTGCACCTCGAAGGGCGGGTAGAAGACCTTGCTCGGCGGCGACTGGGGGTCGATCTTCGGGGCGTTCAGGCCCGGCTGCTGGAAGAAGCGCCAGGTGTTCGCCGGCAACCCGAAGTAACGCTCGATGTTGGCGTATGGATCCGAGTTCCTCGCATAGCCGTCCAGGCCGGGGTAGTACCCGAACGTGCTGTAAGCCCCCAGACTTCCGGTATCGGGGATACCGCCCGCCCCGTAACAGATGTCGTTGCTCGTCAGGAAAGTGTAGCGACGGAGACCGGCAGGTAGCGAGACGAAGCTGCGGGTGGTAGGGTCCCAGCCGTACAGATCGTTACCGCGACCCGTATTCAGGTACTTCTGGCCCGGGTTGAGAGCGAAGGGCATCAGCAGGAACTGGTTCGCTGCCGCCCCGAAGTCGAAGAAGCTCGGGATCCCGGTGGAGACCGAGTGGTCCGTGGCCCGAACCGAGTACTTGAAGATGACGCCGTTGTACCACTCCGCGGCGTTCGGGTCTCGGGTACGAAACTGGGGCTGCAGGTCGGTATCTATGACCATCAGCCGCGGTGAATCCCCGAGGTTGGCATTGCGCCACGGCTGGGGCGCACCCGTTTGGCCCCAGCCCCAGTACATCGGGTTCGTGCTGATCGCGCCGTCGTTGTTGTCATCAAAGACGACATACACGCCACTGCGCCAGGGGCGCGGCTGGGCCCCCGCCGGCAGTTGCGCCGGGTTGTACTCCGTCGGAATAGTAGCGTCGGTGTCCTTCACGAACCGCCAGGGGTCGTCCGAGCGTCGCGGGACGTTGTACTGGTCCAACTCCATCCCGGTCGTGATGCTGGACAAGCTCGAGCTGACCCGGTCGAACCGGCCCCCGCTCGGCACGTCGGGCCTGGGCGGGAGCCCGTCCGGGTCGCGATACATGACGCGGAAGACGTAGGTCGCGGATCCCGACCCGTCGCCGTAGTTGGCGGTATCGGCCGGCAGCACCGTCACGCCGCCCGCCTTCTTCGCCGGCTTGAACTGGTCCGACTTGCCCGTCGCATCCACGGGCACGAGTACCTCTCGGCCCCGGCCACTGATCACGGGAGAGTAGCCGTCCGCCGAGACCTGCCCGGTGAGCACCGGCGGCGTCTGCGAGATGTCGAGACTTTGCGCGTAGTAGGTGATGAGCGGGGCCAGTGGCGCCGGCAAATCGTTGTCCCCCCGCCAGAACAGGCCCGGCACGGAGGCGCGATAGAACCCTTGCCCTCTAGAGTTCACGGATATCGGCATCATGTGCAGGATAGCGCCACCGAAACTCAGGTACACGTACCCCACGTCACCTACCCAGCGGTAGGTGTTCCAGTTGTAATTGCCGATGCGCTCGTTGTCCGGAACTTCCACATAGCAGGTGAAGACGTAGAACGTCCGGGCCGTGCCGTCCACGTAAGCGGAGGTGGGCTCCTGGCGGCAGTCCGGGTCCGTATAGTTCTCCGTGATCGACGCGGCGAAGGCTAGCGGCGCGCACGCCATCAGCCCCAGCAGCGCCATGGCGCGGACGAAGGCCCGGCCGGCCAGCCGCCACGTCGCCGATCGGCGAGGATCACGATTCTGCTTCATTCCGTCCTCCGACGCTGTATCGCTCGACACAGGACCCTGGATCTTCCCTGAGAGTCGTTTCACCGCAGCCTCCAACCGGCCCATCGGGCACGCTTCCTTCCCACGCCGGTAGTAGAACCGGATGACACCCGCCACTTCCACCACAGCACGAGTTCGCGGCGCTGAATGATTGCGGCACCCCGCCCTGGCGGTGTGCCCCGCGCGGGCAGGCTGGTCCGGATGCTCTGCTATCGGCAGCCCGAGCGTGAATGCTCGCCGCCGCCAGGGCCGCGCGGCCCCTCCCAAGCAAGCAGGCTAGGTGCGATTCTAGCACACGAACGCGGCGCTGTCAACACGCCCCCTTCGCGGCCGGTCGCCCGCGCGGCCTTCACGCCCCGCCCCGGCACGCCTCTCCTACCCAATTCCCCGACGACTTGACTCGTCCTCTCGTCACCCCCCGGCCAACCCGCCCGGGGGTGCCGGGCGCCGCTCGGCGCAACGCCCGGCACCCCGAATCGGGGGAGCCTCACCGGGTGATCGTGATCAGCTTGATCGCGCGCGCGGTCTGCTGGTCCTCGGCGCTCGCCGTCACCTGCACGATGTAGAGACCGGCCGGAACGGATACGCCATCCACGCGCCGGCCATCCCAGACCACGCTGGCTCGCCCGGCCGCCGCGGGCTGGCGGTCGGCCACCACGGCCACCCGCTTCCAGCTCGGGCTCAGGATCTCCACCGTCACCGCCGCTGCGCGGCTGAGCGCGTAGCCGATGGCCCGGCCGCCGCGCGCCGGCTGCAGCGTGATGTCGCTCACCAACAGGCTGCCCGCGTCTCTCGGCTGCACCACCAGGCGCAGGTGGCGCCGGCCCGTCTCGCCCGGACTAAAGGTGTAGCCCCCGGCGGTTCGCAGGTACACCCGCTTCCCGCCGGCATCCGGGTCCTCCAGGTAAGCGACCAGGTTGTTGGGCAGCCGCGTGAGGTCCGGGACGCTGACGGTGATCAGCCGGTCCAACACGTCCGTCTCCACCACCATGTCCCACGTCTGCGGGCCGGCGGCCGGGGAGCGGAAGTCGGTGGCATAGCGGCCATCGGCGCCCGGGCCGGTGAAGTAGAGATCCACCGCGTTCCGGGCCGGCGGCGGGCTCTCGAGGGCGGAGCCGGCGGCGGCCCGGCCTTCGCTGGTCACGCCCGCGTAGTTGAAGCTATCGCGCTGCGCGCCGTTGCTGGCGACCAGCCGAATGCTCCACTCACGCTCGCTGCGCGGCGTCCGGTCGCTGCGGGCCGCGGCGGGTTGGCGCGACCCGGTGCTGGGCGCAGCCAGCACCAGCTTCCCGGCGCCGCTGCTGCGGAACCACACGCCTTGCCACGGCGCCAGATCCCGGTCGGCGCCCGGCGTGGTGGCGTCCAGCAGCCGGTATTCATTCCTGGCCGAGTCCCACGTCCAGGCGTGCGCCCGGGCCTCGCCGGTGGCGCGCGCTTCCTCCAGGCTCATCCGCCGCCCGCGGGTCTCGAACTGGGCGCTGGCCCAGGACGTGGCCGCGAGGAACGGGCTGCCGAGCAGGTTCCACCCGTCGTGAACATCGATGGCGACGGGCTGCGCATGATCGTTGAGCCGTCCGCCCACCGTGGCGGTGAGGGATGCGGGGCTCTTCATCCAGAACCCGAGGCCCTTGCCCGGCGGCGCCGTCAGCGGGCTGGAGTCCGGCCCGCCGGGCGGCAGGATCGGCCCGGCCAGGTACCCCTCGCTCGCGGCGCGGAAGACCCAGGCATCGAAGGGGCCGCCGCTCAGCGCGTTCCGCAGGTCGTTCCCCGCCGGAGCCGCCGGCAGCGACAGCATGTGCAGGCCGGGCGAGAGCGGCTGGGTCGCCGGCTTGATCGTGACGTTGGCGCTGCCGCTCCCGGAGCCGTACTCCGTGCCGCCGGCGTACTCCACGCGCACCTTCCAGGCGCCCGCCTGGTCCGGCACGAACGCGGCGCTGAACTTGCCCTCGTCGTCCGAGGTGATATCCAGCGTCTTGCGCGCTTCCTCGCTGGTGGCGCCATCGCTCTGCGTGGTAGCCAGGGCGCAGATGACCTTGAGGGCGGCCTTCGGAGCGGCGGGGCTGAGCGACCCGCTGATCCCGATGGAGCCGAGGCCATCGAGCGTCGCCTCGGCCGGCGAGGCGCTCACCGTGATCTGGGTCGCCGGCTTCACATTCGGACCCTCGATCGTGCCCGACACGGGGGCGCGAACGACGGCCTGGCGCGCATCCGCCGCGTGGAACGTGTGCACCAGCGGGCCGGCCGGCAGCCGGACCTGCGCCTGGTAGAGGACGCCGGCGCGGTAGTCGTTCTGGTTGGCATCCGCCTTCGCCAGCGTCACCACCTTGTTCCCGACGCTCACCCGGACGTATGCCGGCGCATCGTTGTCCGGGTCCACGTACTTCGCCGCGAAGGTGAAGAGCGTGTTCTCATCGCCATTCGCGGGCGTCACCTTCTGCGGCTCCAGGGTCGGCGGGCGGTTGATGCTCGGACCCGGCAGCACCGCCGTTTCCACCTGCTTGGATCCGGTGTTCACCAGGATCTTGAAGTTATGGTCGCCGGGCGTCGGCGGCTGGCTGAGGTTGTAGACGTAGCGCACGCCGGTCGCATAGTTGGTGGCCGCAGCGTCCTCCTGCAGCATCGTCACCGTCTGCCGGGCCTGGCCCGCGGCATCCACGTCAATGAGAAGGCGGACCCACACCGGCTGGATCCCCTGCGCCTGCTTGTAGAGGACGCTGTAGGTGTAGAGGTCGGTCTGACCGGCGGTCAGAGCCACCGACGGGTCGTTGAGCGTCGGGGCGACCGGTTCATCCACCGTCGGACCCGGCGCGGGCGCGGTGGCGGCCGTCACGATACTGCCATCCTCCGAGGACTCGAAGGCATACTGGTAGGTGCCCGCCCGGGGCAGGGCGACGCTCTTGGTGAAGAGGCGCCCGGCGTTGAACGGCGCGCCGTTCGGATCCGCCACCATCTCCAGCGGCGCCGGCTTGCTGCCGTCCGGATAGGTGAGCAGCAAGCGCACGAACTTCGGAGCCTGGTTCGCGCCGTAGGTGTAGGTCACCGAGAACCCGAAGAGACCGCCGGCGTAGCCGCCCGTGTTGGGAGCCACCGCCGCCTGAGAGAGCTGCGGCCCGATCACTTCGGGACCAGAGGTGCTGGGCGATGTGACAGCAGTCCCCCCATCGGTCGCCTCGACAGTGAAGCTGTAGTCCCCGACGTCCGTGAGCGGCGCGCTCGCCTGGTAGAGCCAGCCGGCGCCATCCAGAAGGGTCGTGTCGCTATCGGTCGTCGTCATCGGGAGCGTGACCGTGGTCGCGTTCGGCTTCACCAGCTTCACTGCGATCTGCGTCGGCGGCAGGCGGTTGCCGTGCGTATAGCGCGCCGTGAAGGCGAAGCCACGACCCACGATCCCCTGGGCGGGATTGACCGCCACCGACGAGAGCGCCGGACTGGCGACCCGGGGCTGGGCGACTGTGGCGCTCGTATAGGTAGCCACGCCGTCGCTGACGTCCACGTAGAAGGAGTAGTCACCGACTACCGTCAGGTTGACGACCGCACTGAAGGTGAGGCCCGTCGCCGCGTCGGTGCCGCCCGTGCGGGTCATCTGCACCGGCGGCGGGGTAGCCGCGCCGCTGATCCTCAGCGTGGCGACCACGTTGTTCACCTGCACGCCCGCCGGCCCGAAGTAATCCACCATGAAGGTGTAGTTACCGGCAGCGCCGACCGTCGGGGTCACGCGCGGGTTGACAACGCTCTCGACGACCGGCCCGGTGAGGTCGCCGCCGCCAATCGGCACGGACGCGCTGTTCTCACCGACGTCGGTGACCTCCCAGCGGTACTTGTAGGTACCGGCGGCCGGCAGGCTGCGCTGAACGGTGTAGACCACGCCGTCGGTGAAGATCACGTCGGAGGGGTCTGCCTTCCGGGCCGCGTGGTAGGGCTGGTTGCTGTTGGTCGGATCCAGAACCACGCTGCCGGCCTGGTCGGTGATGATCACCCGCGGGTAGTTGATCTTGGGCGCCAGGTTGTCCGGGTTCATGTAGGTGGCGGTCCAGGAGAACCGCGTCGCCGGGGTCCCCTTGGCGGGGGTGAGGACGACATCGCGGAACCCGGGGCCGACGAAAACGGACGGCCCGTCCGCCTCACCGGCGGCCGGCAGGCGCGCCTGCCCTTCGCCGGCATCCACGACCTCGATGTGGTAGCGATAGGCCCCCACCGTGGAGAGGCTCCGGGTGAAGGTGTAGCGGCTACCATCCACGTAATCGGTGTCATTCGGATCCACCGGCTGCATGGGGAAGTACGCCGCGTTGTTGTTGGACGGATCGAGCAGCGGCGCTCCGGAGGGCCCGATGATCACCAGGCGCGGGTAGCCGAACTTGGGGGCTTGATTGTCCCGGTCGGTATAGTCCACCGACCAAGTGAAGGACGTGTCCTTGGGCCCGCCGCTCGGGGTGAGTCCGGGGAGGCTCAGGGCCGGGTTCGCGTAGACGGCCGGCCCGTTGATGTCGCCGCTCGTGGGAACGGTCACGGCCACGCCGACGGTATCGCGCGCCTCGATGCGGAAGCGGTAAGCGCCCGGATCCACCAGCTTGCGGGTGAAGACGTAGTCCACCCCGTCCTTGTAGCTCGTGGCCGTCGGGCTGAGCTTCGGCATCACGAAGTAGGGGGCGTACGGGTTCTTGGAGTTGTTCGGGTCGCGCAGAACATTGTTGTTCGGGTCGGTGATGATCAGGCGCGGGTAGTCGTTGGCTTCGTCGGGCGCCAGATCATCCTGCTGAGTGTAGGTGACCGACCAGACGAAGGTGGTGCCTTCGGAGGCGGCGACCGGATTCACCGATGCGCGCGTCAGGGTCGGACGCCGGTAGACCAAAGGCCGCTCCGTATCACCGGAGGCGGGAAGTCGGGCGGCATCGCCGCCGGTGTCCACCACCTCGATATGGTACTGATAGAAGCCGGGCATGGAGAGCTCGGCCCCGCTGGTGCGCCGGTAAAGCTTCCCATTCTGGTAGCCGCCTGGGCTGACCGGGCCCATTGTGAAGTAGGGGACCCCGTTGGCGGCCGGGTTTGTGACGACGCGGCCATCAGGCCCGGTGATCACGAGGCGCGGGTACGTGGCGGCCGGGAGGTGCTGATCGGCATCCGTGTAGGAGATCGTCCAGACGAAGGATGTGCCGATGGGTCCCTTCGCCTCGGTGGTGCCTTGCGCGACGGCGTCGTCCACGATGGCGATGGTGGGCGGCGCGAAGACGGCCGGGCTGCTCAAGGTCCCCACGGCCGGTGATCGCACGCTCTCGCCGCCGGCGCAGTTAGCCTCCACGAAGTAGGTGTAGGTGCCACTCGCCGGCGGCGTCACCAGGGCCCTGTACACCTTGCCGCCGGGATCGTTGTAGGTGGTATCGGCGGCGTCCACTTCGCTCATCACGAAGTAGGGCACGTTCAGGTTGGCCGCATCCTGGAGCAGGTTGCCCTTGGGATCGGCGATAGTCACGCGCGGGTAGCCAGCCGCGGGTGGGTGGTTGTCCGCGTCGAAGTAAGTGGCGCGCCACTCGAACTGGGTGCCCAGCCGGCCGGAGGTGGGGGTGACGCCGGAGGCCGTGATCTG
Source organism: Armatimonadota bacterium (assembly GCA_016199585.1). Classification (GTDB taxonomy): domain Bacteria; phylum Armatimonadota; class JAAZEB01; order JAAZEB01; family JAAZEB01; genus JACQGM01. Next base: position 558 of record JACQGM010000313.1, on the reverse strand, counting down.
CGGCAGCGCGTAGAGGCGCGGAGCGGCGATCTTGTCCGGGATCACGCCGGGAGCAGGCAGGCGGGCGTATCCGTTCCCGGTGTTCCTCGCCTCGACGTAGTACGAGTACAGCCCCGGCGTGGTGAGGCTCCGGGTGAACGCGTACTGGCGCCCCTCCGCGAAGCTCCCTGAGCCGGGCAGCAGCGACATCAGGAAGTACGGCGCGTTGTCCAGGCTCGGGTTCGGAACCGGGTTGCCGCTCGGGTCGCTGATGTAGATGCGCGGGTAGTCCGACGCGGGCCCGAGATTGCCCACGTCCACGTAGTTGAGCGTCCAGGTGAAGACGGTCGCGTTCGCGCCTTCGGCGGGGCTCACGGGGTTGACGGTGAGCACCGGCGAGTCGGCAATCGAGGCGCCGGTGAGCTCGAAGGCGTCCGGCACCGCGACTGCCGTGCGGTAGCGGGCGTCGGCCGCATCCACGCGGATGGAGTGCTTGCCGGCCGCCAGACGGTTGAACGCATCCGCGCTCGTCGTATACCGGTAGAGCCTGCCGGTCGTGAACGGGGTCGAGTCGGCCGG
>JACQGM010000310.1 GCA_016199585.1 Armatimonadota bacterium | reverse complement strand
TCTTCGAGTACCACCTCTACACCCTCCCCGAGCGTACGACGCTGGCGGACAAAGAGACCAAACAGATCAACCGCGTCTCTGTCGCCGGGGTGCCGGTTGAGAAGCTCTTCCTGTTCGATCCGATGCGCCAGCAGTGGTGGCGCTCCTTCACCGGCGGCCTCTACGACTACTACTCCTCGATGCAACCGGGGCGGGGGAGGGGCACGATGCCGAACCAGAAGGTGAGCGTGATGTTCGAGATCGCCAACACCGTGAAGAACAACCTCGGCTTCGCGCTCCCGCGCGGCAAGGCGAAGGTTTACAAGGCGGATGCCAGCGGCGCCCTGCAATTCGTCGGCGAGGACTGGACCGACCACGCGGCGCCCAACGAGAAGCTGCGCCTCTACGTCGGCGACGCATTCGACCTGGTGGGCACCCGCAAGTGGACCGACTACCAGGTGAACCCGAACGGCTTCACCGGCAGCGCCGAGATCGCCCTGCGCAACCACAAGGAGGAGCCGGTCACCATCCGCGTCGTGGAGCACCTGGTGGGCGAATGGGTGATCCTGGAGAAGTCGCACGAGTACGAAAAGAAGGATGCCTGGACCATCGAGTTCCCGGTGAGCGTGCCTCCCGGCGAAGAGGTGAAGATCACCTATCGGGTGCGCGTGGATTTCCGATGAGGAGGCTGCCGTGAGGACAAGTGGAACCCGTAGGTTGATCGGCACCACCGCGCGGGCGTGGCCTCTCCTCGCGCTGCTGGCGGCTGCCGCCCCGCGCGTCAGCGCCGCCGACGGTGAGGTAGCGCCGGTCGTCGTCTCCGCCGCGCAGACGGCCGACCTGGCGCTCACCATCTATACCGCCTTCACCGAGCAGGGGGGCTGGGTCGGCCCCGGCCGGCAAGACGTCCACTTCGCTCTGGTGAAGGACCGCCGCCGCTTCCGCGTGCGCCCCGGCACCAACTGGATACGGCTCACCGACGTGGCTGCCACGACCGAGCCTACGTCGGTCTCGTTCCGCTCGGTCGAGGATCCCGAGGCGCTGCGCGTGCTGGAGCAGAGCTTCCGCTACGACCTGATCTCAGCCGCCTCGGTCCTGGAGCACTCGGTGGGGAAACGGGCCCGCTTCCGCCAGACCCTCCCCGGCGGCGGCCGGGTGCTCCTCGATGGCGTGCTCCTCAGCCCCGGCACGCCGGTGCCGGCGGCCGGCGGCACTGTGCCGGTGACGGGAAAGGTGATCCGCACCGACGGGGGCATCGTGCTGGAGCCCGCGGGGGATGTCGAGCTGGATGCCCTCCCCGAGGGCCTGATCCGCCGCCCGGAGCTGCTGTGGAAGCTGCACGCGCGCCAGGGCGGAGAGCACGCGGGCGAGATCGCCTACTTCGCTCGCGGTGTCTCCTGGCGCGCTGACTACCACGCCACCCTCGCTCCCGACGACGACGGCTTCGCGCTAGACGGCTGGGTGACGGTGGACAACCGCTCCGGCACCTCCTACACGAACGCCGCCCTGAAGCTGGTGGCCGGCGACGTACACCGGGCGCAGGAGCCGGAGGGCGTCTTCAGCCAGTTCCGGTTGAGGGGGGCGGGGATGGCGGGCCCGGCCGCAATGCCGGATCTCCAGTTCGTCGAGGAATCCTTCTTCGAGTACCACCTCTACACGCTGCAGCGGCGCACCGACATCGCCGACAACGAGACAAAGCAGATCCAGTTCCTCGCTCTGCCCCGGGCGCGCGCGAAGAAGGTCTACCTCTTCGACGCCCTCAGCCCCGACCTGCCCGGGGAGAAGATTATCCCGGGGGCAAGAGACTCCCGGCTGCGCCCTCCGGGGCAGGGCGGCGGCACGATCACCGGCAAGGTACACGTGGCGCTGGAGGCGCGCAACGACGAAGCCTCCGGCCTCGGCGTGCCGCTGCCCCGCGGGCGGGTGAGCCTCTACAAGCCGGACCGCCGCAGCCGTCCGCAGTTCATCGGTGACGACCGCATTGATCACACGCCCCGCGATGAGAAGCTCCGGCTCCTGGTTGGGTCCGCCTTCGATCTGACCGGCACCCGGCGCGTGGTGGCGTGGCGCGTCGACCCGCTGGACGTCACCGTTGAGGTCTCGCTGCGCAACGCGGGCGCGCGCCCGGTGGAGGTGCGCGTCTACGAGCACCTGCCGGCGGGCGCCCACATCGTGGAGTCCTCCCTGCCTCACGAAGAGGAGGATGCGTTCACCGTCCGCTTCCTTGTGCCGGTGCCGGCCAGGGGGGAAGGGAAGGTAAGCTATCGGTTCGTGGAGGGATGGTAGCGGACCGCCGGCTGAGAGCAGGACGCACCGTCATCGCGACCTCAGCCGGCTGGCCGCCCACCACTGGTCACCGATCACCGATGACTGGTCTACTGTTCACCGGGGTCTCACCCCTCCAGCGCCACCTTCGCCCCGCCGCACTGGGCGGACTTCAGCGCGGCCTGCTGGAAGGCGACGATCTCTATCGTCTCGCGGATGTCGAGCGGCGCCTTGCCCGTCTGGAACATCTGCACGATCCGCTTCAGCAGCTCGCGGTAGATGTAGGCCGCGTTGATGGTAGTCTGGCGCACGCCCTTCTCGGCCCAGGCCACGAAGCCGTAGGCGTGGCTGCCGGCGCGTGTGCCACGCACCGTGCCGATGCGGCCATCCTTCCACAACCCCGTGGTCACTTCCGAGCCCTCCGTCCACGCGCACTGCACCGACTCGCAGCCGCGGCCCATGAGCGCGTACAGCGTCTCTACGCCGTGGATGCCGTAGTGGAAGAGGCCGGGCTGCCTCGGGTTGAGCGGGGCGGGGCTGTAGGCGTCGGCGCCGAGGACACGGCCCACGCCGGACTGGAGGAGCTCCTGCACCTCCAGCGCGTAGCGCAGCGAGGAGGAGGAGAACACCGGGAGGCTCTTGCCCGCGGCGAGTTGAGCGATCGCCTTCGCGTCGGCCACCGCCGTGGCGAAGGGCTTGTCAACGTAGCAAGGAACACCGGCCTCGAGGAAGGGGCGGGCGCGCTCCAGGTGCGCGCTCCCCGCCTGCGACTCGATCAGGACGCCATCCACCTTGCCGATCATCTCCTCGGGGCGGGCGACCATCGGTACCCCCAGCTTCCGCAGCTCCTCGACGTACTTCTCGATGGTCTCCGGGGCCGTGATCTCGGAAGTGCCGCGGCAGGCCATGACGATGTTGGCGCCGTCCACCCATTGGTCCTGCGCGATGTCGAGGTGATTCAGCCGCTTGGTGAACTGAATCACGTGGGAGGTATCGCAGTCCACGATGCCAAGGCGTATCATCGGTGTGCTCCTTTGCGACCGACCGCGTGGCCGGACGCCCCATTGTAGCACTCCGGCGGGCGGGCCGTCAACGAACGGGCGCCCTACTTCCGCCTGCGCTTCCGGGGCTTCCTCGGCAGCGGGTAGCCGAAGCGCGCCAGCACCGTCTCATCGCGGCGCCAGCGGGGGCGCACCTTCACCCAGAGGTCCAGGTAGAGGCGCTTCTTCAGCAGCGGCTCGGCCTGCGCGCGCGCCGCCCGCCCGATCTCGCGCAGCATCTTCCCGCCCTCGCCGATGAGGATCCCCTTCTGGCTCTCGCGCTCCACGTAGAGCACCGCGCGGATGTAGGTCATCTCCTCCGAGCGCGGGGTGATCTCCTCCACCACGACCGCCAGCGAGTAGGGGACCTCCTGCTGCGTGAGGAGCAGCGCCTGCTCGCGGATCAGCTCGGCGACCAGGAAAGATTCCGGGTGGTCCGTCACCATCTCCGGGGGGTAGTACAGGGGGCCGGGCGGCAGTGCCTGTTCGATGCGCCGCACCAGGTCCGGAACGCCGGCGCCCGTCAGCGCCGAGATGGCGAATGAGTCGGCGAACTCCCCGAGCCGCCCATAGGCGCGGCGGCGCGAGTGGAGGTCGTCGGGAGAGACGAGGTCGGCCTTGTTGAGCACCAGGAAGACCGGCGCTTCGGCGGCGCGGAGCAGGTGGGCGCCCTGCTCGTCCTCGGGGCGGGGGCTGGATGACGCATCCACTACGAAGAGGACGACGTCGGCGTCGGGGAGCGCCTCGCGGGCGGTGGAGAGCATGTACTGGCCGAGGAGGTCGTGGGGCGCATGGATGCCGGGGGTATCCACGAACACCATCTGGGATGCGTCCGTCGTGCGCACCCCGGCGATCCGGTTGCGCGTCGTCTGCGGCTTCGCGGTGACGATCGCGAGCTTGCGTCCCAGGGCGGTATTGAGCAGCGTGGACTTCCCGACGTTCGGGCGGCCCCACAGCAGCACGAATCCCGAGTGGAACTCACCCGTCTTCTCTTCCGGCATGCGCGGCCTCCTGCCTTCGGAATCATACCCACCTGCCGCCGGACTCATAACGGTTTCAGGTAGGGATGCGACGAAACCGGGCCGACGCAGCCGGGAGCTGCACCGGTTCGCCAATCTGAAATCTGAAATCCGCAATCGCTATCAGTCCGTCGCGGCCGCCAACTCCCGCTCCGGCGCAGTCAGCGCGGTCGGCTTCACGCGAAGGAAGGCCCGGACACCCTGGTAGAGGACCACCACGGCGAGGGCGATCAGCACCAGGGCAGACGCGGCGATGATCGGAGAGGGCCGCAGCGTGGTGGCTTCGTAGGCCTGGAGCGCGAGAGACCAGAGCGTGATCACCGCCATGAAGAGCGCCGGGACGGCGGTGATCACCCACTGCCGGCCTTCCGCGCGCATCCACACCGTGAGGCCCACCAGTGCCAGCGCCGCCAGAAGCTGGTTGCTGGCGCCGAACACGGGCCAGAAGACCTTCCAGAGCGGCAGGGGCTTGCCGTCGGGTCCGGAGAGGGTGTAGAAGACGGCGATGGCCGGCACCAGCAAGGTGCCGAGCGTCGCCAGCACGGCGCCGCGGCGGCCCTTCCAGCCGGTCAGCTCCTGCAAGACGTAGCGGCCCAGACGGGTGGCGACGTCCAGCGTATCGTAGATGAAGGTGGCGAACGCCAGCTTCCCGAAGGTGATCGCCACGCCGACGGGGATGCCGATCACGCCGAGGAACTGCGCCAGGCCGCGGGCGTAGATCTCATCGGGGGCGAGCTTCAGGCGGGCATCGCCGGGGGCCAGCATCATCACCGTGCTGAGCGCCACCACGGCGACGATGCCCTCCAGGAGCATCGCGCCGTAGGCCACCGGCCGCGCGTCTCGCTCGCGCCGGAGCTGCTTCGAGCTGGTGCCGGAGCTGACCAGGGCATGGAACCCCGAACAGGCGCCGCAGGCGATCGTGGTAAAGAGGAGCGGGAACACCGGCGGCGTGCCCCCGACGGTGAAGCCGAAGAGCGGCGAGGAGAGGCGCGCGGGGAACTGGATGGTGGCGCCGCCAAGGAAGATGCCGATCAGGCCGGCCGCGAACATGGCGTAGAGGAAGAAGGAGCCGAGGTAGCCTCGCGGCTGCATCAGCAGCCACAGCGGGATGATCGAGGCCACGAAGCAGTAGCCAAGAATGATCAGGTCCCACGTCTTCGCCGGGCTGCCGGCGATGGCGGGCACCTCAACCGGAATCTTCTGGCCGCCCCAGATGACCAGGCACACCAGGGGCAGGAAGATGAGGGTGGCGAGCCAGAGCGGCACGCGCGCCTTGTAGAGCGCCAGGCCCATCGCCGCCGCCAGGAGCAGGTAGAGCATCGAGGAAGTGGCGACTCCCGGGCCGTACTCGGGGGCGACGAAGGCCGCCGCCGTCAGGTCGGCGAAGACGACGACGACGTAGGTCAGGCTCAGCCACACGAATGCCAGGAAGAGGATGTAGCCGGTGGGACTGATGTACTGGCGGACCAGCTCACCCACCGAGCGCGCCTCGTGCCGGATGGAGGCGATGAGCGCCGCGAAGTCGTGGGTGCCGCCGATGAAGACGGCGCCGAGGAGGATCCAGAGGAGACCGGGCACCCAGCCGTGCGCCAGGCCGGCCACGATCGGGCCGACAATGGGCGCCACCGCCGCGATGGACGCGAAGTGCTGGCCGAGGAGGATCGGGGGGGACGTCGGCACGTGGTCCACGCCGTCGTTGATGCGGACGGCGGGCGTGACGCGCTTGTCGTCCACCCCAAAGACGCGCGAGAGGAACCCGCCGTAGAGCACGTAGCCGGCGATGTAGATGGCGATGGCGACCAGGGCGACGACCAGGAGGCTCATGACACTGCTCTCTCCTTCTTGGGCGGCGCACAACCAATGGGTTTCCCACCCGGCGGCTGTGGCGTCTGGCGGTGCGCGGTTGGCTGCTCCAGGCATAGTATACTGATTCCGCGGGCGCGAGTCAACGGAGCGACCGGGCGTTGGGATGGATGAGGGCTAGCGGGTGTGGTGGCGCTCACGGCGCTCCCGTACCCACGAGCCCTGAACTCCCGGCGGCCCTCGGGTCTCCCGATGGCCCGCGGCGGGGCCCGGACGAAGGCGGCTCAGGTGTGGAACATCTGTGTCACGTAGTACTGGCCGTCGGGGGCGAGATAGGCTCCGACGCCGATGGCGCGGTAGTCGTCGGCGAGGATGTTCGCGCGGTGGCCGGGGCTCTTCATCAGCGATTCGTGCCCGAGGGGGACGTCGCGCCGCGAGCAGAAGAAGAGGTTCTCCCCCACGATGCAGGTGAACTTGCGAGTGCCCAGGGCCACGGCGTAGCGGTCGATCGGGCTTCTCAGGCCGCGCACCGGCGAGTAGTGGTCGAAGTAGTCCATCTCGGCCATCTCGCGGCTGTGCTGGCGCGCGGCGGCGACGAGCACCGGGTCAATACTCAGCTTCACCAGGTGGCGCCGGGCGCGCTCCTGGTTGACCAGCTCGACGAACTGCTGCTCATCCTGCGAGAGGCTGGTCGGAGTGCTGAGGATGCTGCCGGGGACCAGCCCGAGGCCGAGGATGCGGCCATTGCGGTAGGTGCGCACCGATATGGATTGGCTGCGGGCCTTCCTGCCGACGCCGTGCTTGGGCCGGGGGGCACCGAGAGAGGGCAGGGCCAAGGCGAGGGCCAGAGGGACGAAGATGACGCTTGAGCTTCGCTTCAACGTGGGTGTCACTCCTTCTGGGTCGTTGGGTGCGAAAGGCCCGGCTCCGGACTGTCGGTGGCCTGCCGGATCGGTCGGGTGGTGGCAGGCGCTGCGGTTCTGACCTGGCCCGCCGGTGGGCCTCTCTTCTCTTTAGACAGCGAAAGACGCCTCCAGGTTCACCCCGGGTTTGCCGGCGAGAGACCGCTTGACGTTCGCCTGTCCCTGCCCTATACTACCGCCGGGAGAGCGGCATGTTCAAAGCGATCCACAGCCGCAGCGAGGCTGAGGTCGTCATCCTTTCTCCGGAGTGGGCGGGCCGGGCAGGGGAGCTGCGGGAGATGGGGCGGGATGACGTCCTCATCTGCCCGGGGTGCCGCCAGCCGGTCCGCGTGCGCGCCGGAGCGATCGTGCGCCGCCACTTCGCCCACAAGCACCTGAACAACTGCCCCTACGGCCAGGATTCCGCGGAGCTCCTGGGCGCGCGCGCGCTCCTCTACGAACGCCTCGCCCGTCAGTTCGGGGAGCAGGCCACCCTGGAGGAGCGGCTTGAGGGCGCCGGCTTCCCGCGCGCCGTTGATTGCTGGGTGGCGCGCGCGGCAGGCCCCTTCGGCTATTGGATCCTCGACCGGGCAGTGCGGCCCCCGGCGCGCGACGCGCTGAAGGAGGCCGCGGAGCGGGCCGGCGCCTCGATCCACTGGGTGTTCACCGCCGGGATGCTGCGCTTCCCCGAGGAGCCGGGCCGGCTCATCTGCCTCACCACCACCGAGCGTGACTTGCAGGCGGAGACCTACTTCGACACGGTGCTCCGCCGCAGTCCCAACGGGGCGCCACTCCTGGAGAAGGAGGGCGCGTCGCTGCACTACCTGAACCCGGCCGACGGCACCCTGACCACCTTCCGCAGCCTGCGCCAGGTACACGAGCCACAGGTCTTCGGCGGGAGGAGTTACGCCCACCCGCTTTCGGAGGCGCTCGTGGCGCCAAAGACGGGTGAGTTCGCTCACCCCGGCGAGCGCGAGCGCATGGCGGCACTCCGGCGGCAGCACCGGCGGCTGGAGGCAGCCTACCGGGAGCGCCGCCGCCGGGAGGAAGAGCGCCGGAGACAGGAGCAGGAGCGGCGCGAACAGGCGCGTCGGGAGCGCCAGCGGCAGGAGGAACGGACCCGGCTCTTGGCTGCCCGGGAGCGGGAGATTCGGGAGCGGGAAGAACGAGAGCGGGAGCTGCGGGCGTGCGAGGATGAAGAGCGCCAGATGCGCCTTGCGGAGGAGCACCGCGCTGCCCGGCGGCGGGGACCCGGGGCGCAGCCCGGCACCCCGGGCGCGGAGCCGCCCGAACCGCGACGCCGCGCCCCGGACCTGCTCACCGGCCTGGGACCTTCCATCACCACCCGCGAGGGCACCTGCGTCTTCTGCGGGCACAAGACCACCGACTGGTGGACCTACGATGCCGCCACCGGGGAGTGCAAGTGCCATGCCTGCCTCCGCGCGGGGCGGCATTGATACAGGCTGGGGCCTCAGCTCTTGGCCGGTTCCATCACCCGGCCGATGTTCTCCATCACCTTGCGGAAGCCCTTCACGTACCGCTCCATCAGGCGCAGGTCGTTGGGCGGGTAGACGCCCCCGAGATAGGAGTGCGACTCGATGAAGCGCACCGTCTCCGGGTAGTCCTCGGCACGGTATTCCACGTCGCGCCCGAACCGGCACGTCCAGGGGCAGCCCTTGCCGTAGCCCTCCTTCTTCTGGAAGACCGACTGCGCCGGCACCGGCAGCGACTGCCACTGGCCGAGGGGGAGGCCCTCCGCGCGCAGGGCGCTCAGCACGGCCGCCTTGAACGCCTTCGCCGGCACATCCATGCCGACTTCCTCCGGTTGGAACTCGACGACGTAACTGAAGTAGACGGGATCGGCGTAGTCCGGCGTGTGTGGTCCTTTCAGACCGGGGATCTGAGCGAGGCGCTCGGTCAGGTAGCCGGCGAACTCCTTGCGCTGGGCGTTGTACTGGTCCAGACGCGCCAACTGGCTGAGGATGAAGGCGTTGACGAACTCGTGGGGCCGGTACATCCAGCCGAGGCCGAAGGCGTTGTACTCCCGCTGTTGGCCCGGGGTGATCACCTCGCCGAACTCGCGCATCCGCGAGGCATGGTGCGCCCACTCCTCGTTGTCGGTCGTGTAGAGGCCGCCCTCGCCGCCGGAGAGGTTCTTGGAGCGGTTGCAGCTAAAGGCGGTCGCCTCGGCGATGGCGCCGACCACCTTGCCCTTGTAGCGAGCGCCGTGCGACTGGCAGCAGTCGGAGATCACCTTCAGCCCGTGCTTGCGCGCCACATCGGCGATGGCGTCCATGTCGCACGGCATGCCGTGGACGTCCACCGGGAAGATCGCCTTGGTGTGCGGCGTGATCTTCGCCTCGATGAGTTTCGGGTCGATGGTGTAGGTCTTCGGGTCAATGTCCACGAAGATCGGGATCGCATTGTGGTGCAGCACCGCCGCGGCGGTGGACCAGAAGGTGAAGGCGGGCACGATCACCTCGTCTCCCGGCCCGACGCCCGCGGTGGCGATGGCCATGTGGCACGCCGAGGTGCCGCTGTTCGTCACCAGGCAGTGCTTCGCGCCGCAATACTCCGCCCACTTCTCCTGCAGCGCGGACGCCCGGGGCGCCGACGGGCCGTGCAGGTGCCCGCTGTCGAACACGGCCATCACGGCATCCCGGTCCTGCTGCGTCAGCGGCGGCCAGGCCTGCACCATCCCCTGCGGCACCGCGCGGTCGCCGCCATCCAGGGCCAGCTTCTCTCCCATGGTCGTCACTCCTGTTCGCTTCTGTTGAGAGAGCGTGCGAGAACGCCCGGAGACGCAGAGGGGGAACACAGGGCGGCAGGGCCGCAACCAAACTCCGGGCATTGGAAATACCCGTCTGGAGAGCGGCGCGGCGCCGCTGAGCGTCCTCGCGGACGCAGATAGACTCTCCGTCCGCGAGGACGGTCGGCCGCAGGTCAGCGAGACGGGTATTTCCATTGCCCGGTAATCCCCGCGACGCTCGCAGATTCTGCCCGTTAGTAGTACAGAGGTGCTGAGAGTTCAGAGGACGCTGAGGATCAGGGCCAATTCCTGTACAGACCTCAGCGTTCTCCTTCTTCTCTGATGCCTCTGCGTCGGGTTCTCTCTGCCATCTCCCCTCTTCTCGCGGACGCTCCTACTCGTCGTCCTCGCCCTCATCGTCGAATCCCGGCGCCGGTCCGCTCGCTCCTGGCAGCCGGGCGGCCCGGCCGAGGCCGAGTTCGCGGGTCGGATCCTGACGTATGGTTCGCGGGGGCGGTCGGTTTCCCTGCCCGGGGTGGTGGGGCGATCCGGCCACGAGTGAGGGGCGAGGCCCGCACCACCGACGCGCCCATCGCCGGCGACCACGTCGTCGCCACCGACGCCTGCGCCGCCACGCTGCTGGGCCACGACCGCTCTGCCGACTGGCCCATGCCGGTTGGTGGGCAGCGCCGCGGCCGCCTGGCCGTCGGGCGCAGCAGCCCCGGCGGCTGACGCACGCGGGCGTGCCCACCGTGAAGGAGATCCCCTGGCGGCCGGGGAAAAATCCTGTGAGAGACACGTGCGCGCAGGTGCCCAATGGCCACTTCACCACCGCCAGAGTCACTCGTGATCCGACTGACGGCCAGCCGCATCGAGAAGGGCCTCCTCGCCGTCCCGAAGCGGATGTGTCATCTCTTCCCGGACACACCCCAACGGATCTCGGTGGTTCTTGGCGAAACGGGCGAGGTCGAGGGGAAGACGTATCAGCCCGCCGGCAGCACCGCCAAGGAAGCGCGGATCTTCGGCCTGGGTGCCTGGCTGGTCGGAGCCGGCGCGCAGCCCGGCGACGAAGTGAGCATCACTATCGGGGGGGGAGAACCGGGTCTACCACCTGTCGCTGTGGCTGCGCCCCACGCGCGATCGGCTCCATGAGGGCCGCAGTCACCTCCATCAAGCCACCACGGAACCGGAGGCCGCGGCCCACCTCATCCGGCTCGCCCGGACACTGAGGCGCCCCCCGAGTGAAGTTGCGCTTGCGGAGCTTCGGCGGGTGGCAGCCCAGGGGGGATCTCCCGCGCGCCGGCGCGTGCTTGCCCAGCCCGGACGGCGTCGCGAGGCGCCCCCGGTCTCGATCCGCATCCTGCTCGGCGCCCTGCACGAGGGCCGTTGCCAACTGTGCGGCTTCACGTTCCTGAAGCGGGATGGGCAGCCCTACTATGAGGTGCATCACCTCGATCCTGACCTCGGGCACCATCCGAAGAACCTGCTCCTGGTGTGCGCGAACTGCCACGCGCAGCTCGAACAGGCGACGGTGACGGGGTGCGAGTACGTGCGCGGGTGGCTCGTCTCCCTGGAGATCAACGGCGTCTTCTTCTCAGTCAGGCAGCCACTCCTCGCCGATGGCGATGCGCTTCTGTCCATCGCCTTCGTGCTCGTCTTCGCGTCGTGGTGGGCCGCCCGTCTCCTGCCGGGCGGCATGGCCCCCGTGCGGTAGCGAGCTCCGGCACCGCACCGGAAGGGATCGCCCGTCCGCTGCCTAACCTCTCATCAGGGATGCGCACCGGTGCCGCCGCGGGCGCCCCGGTGCGCGCGCGACGGGTGCCGTCACGTGCCCGTTGGATGGCGCCCTCAGGGCGTCTCCCATCCCGGAGGACCCCATATGGAGAAACTGAAAGTCGGCATCCTCGGATTGGGCCGGGGATTGACCCACCTGCGGAACTTCCTGGCGCTCGACGAAGCCGAGGTCATCGGCGCGGCCGACCGCCTCCCCGCCTGGCGCCAGCGCGCCGAGGAGCTGATCGGCCGCGTCGCTCAACAGAGCGGCAAGACCTACTCCTGCAAGCTCGTGCCCGAGTTCGAGGACCTGCTGGCGATGAAGCCGGACGCCATCGCCGTGGCCACCAACGGCCGGATGCAGGTGCAGCACGCCTGCCAGGCGATGGATGCCGGCTGCCACGTCACCTCCGAGGTGCCGGGCGCGTTCACCGAGCGCGAGCTGATCCTCTTGCGCGACACCGTGGTCCGCACCGGCAAGACCTACATGCTGGCGGAGAACACCTGCTTCTGGGACTTCTTCCGTTACTGGCGCAAGTGGCTGCTGGAGGGACGCTTCGGGCAGATCTCCATCGCCAACGGCGAGTACCTGCACTTCATCCCGAACACGCTCGATCTCCCTCAGGGGGGCCGCGTCACCCCCAGCCAGGCGAAGGCTCAGGGGCTCACCGGCCTCAAGCCGTGCTGGCGCGCCGACCAGCCGCCGATCCAGTACCTCACGCACGATCTCGGCCCGCTCCTGGAGGTGCTCGACGACCGCTGTGTCTCGGTCACCTGCCGCAGCGCCCCCTGGCGCCAGACGGAGACGCCTCTCCGCTCGGACGGCCAGATCGCGCTCTTCGAGACGGCGAAGGGGAACCTGATCGAGATCATGGTGACGCTCAGCACGCGCAGGCCCAGCGAGCACCGCTACCGCCTCTTCGGCACCGAGGGGAGCGTTGAGTGGTCTCTCTACGAGGGCTTCGGCCGCCGCTTCGAGCGCGGGCGCACCGAGCGCGACGGCTGGGAGCGGGTGGAGATCGGCATGGCCGCCCGCGGCGACGATACCAGCACCGGACACGGCGGCGCCGACCTGAAGACCGCCCGCGCCTTCGCCCGGGCGATCCTCGGCGGCAAGCCTTCCCCGATTGATGCCTTCCGCGCCATCGAGTACTGCCTGCCGGGGATCCTCGCCAACCGCTCGGCAGAGCTGGGCGGCGTGCCGATCTCGATCCCCGATCTGCGGCTCGAGCCCTTCGCCGGCACCCGCTTCTGGGACGTCGTCGGCCTGCCCGAGGTGGAGCCGCCGACAGAGAAGTACGCCTTGCCCCCGCTGCGGTTGGAGTGAGGGGGATGGGATCGGCTCTCCCTCGGTGATCTCCGGAGGGCCGGATCCCGCGCCCCACCATGTGAACCATTGGGGCGCGGGATCCGGCCCGCGGCAGAGGATGCCTCTGTCCGGACGCGGTCGGCATCAAGGGCTATCCAGCGCCCGCAGCCTCCGAATCTCCTCCTGCGGGAGCCGGCGCAGCTCCTCGATGGCCGCCTCGGACGGTCGCTCGTAGCGTTCGTGGGCCGCCTGAAGTCGCTTCGTCTCGGCGTTGAGGGCCTTCTCCGCTTCGGCCAGAGCCTCCCCGACGAGTCCCCATTCGTTCGCGTCCGCCGCCTCCCGCGCCTTCAGCAGCGGCACCCAGACGCGGCACCGGCTGCTCGCCAGATTGAGACTCAGCACCGCAGCGGGCGACGCCACTCCCTGGTACCCGGGTGCGACGGGAGTGCCCTGCCGCACCATCTCCTCCAGGGCTTCCACGCCCGCGTCGAGCACGGGAGCCAGCGCGGCCATCCCTTCCGTGGTCACGGGAACGTAGGGCCACCCGTGCAGGAGGGGAGGGGACGTGCGGAACAACTGGTCTACGCCCATGATGCCCGCCTCCCGGGCCAGGTGGGCGCGCAGCAGCGAAGGCGCCGCCGCCTCGCCGTAGAGGTAGCGGGCGGCGCGGGCCAGGAACGCCATCCCTCCCGGCCCCAGCTTGCGCTCCGCGGGCAGGAGGAACCATTCCCAGTAGGGCACGCCGTCCACCCGCTCATGGGCGAACTGCGCCGGCTGCTTGCCGACGTCAGCCGGCGTGTCGCCCTCATCGGACATTCTGACGAGCTGATACGGGCGTTCCCGGTCACGGCGGATCTCGGTGCTGCCGGGGGCGCTGGTGTTCCACATGTACTCCACCGCCGCGAGGATCTCCAGGGCGTTCCCGCTCGCCGGGTACTGGAAGAGGTCCTCTCTCCCCTCGAAGTAGTAGGTCTTCGCCCGCGCGAAGCCCAGGCCCCTCAAGTTCAGCCAGTGCATCAGCCCCCGGTCGCCGACCGCCTCCACCCAGGAGCGGGTCGCCTCGCGGTCGCCGTGGGTATGGACGAGGAAGGAGTCGGCGGGGATGGAGCGGGCGATCTTGGTGATCCGCTCGCGCAGGATCCCGTTCTTCGGGGCGTCCAGGTCCCACGTCGCGTAGGGACGGGGCACCAGCACGAGCTTGGAGTTGGGGATCTGCCGGCGCGCGGCCTGGTAGAAGCGGTTGAAGAGGTGCGCCTGGGCGGCCCCCTGGTCGTTGCCGTAGCGTTGGCGGCACTGGTCGCAGCGCTGCTGCCACCCCATGTTCCCCGTGTCCGGCATGTGCAGGCAGATGAAGAGGCCGCCGATGCCCGGGTCTTCCGGCACGTTGGCGGCGATCTCTTTCACGTTCTTCTCATAGGCCGCGTCGAGCAGTTCGTCGCGACTCCAGCACCAGCGCTGATTGTCGCGCGGCGTGGCGCACGGCCACTCCTCCTGGTCTGGAGCGAGAATACCCTCGCCGAAGGTGAAGCCCCACAGTCCCCGCTCGAAGGCGTAGTGGAGGGCTTCCCGGTACCACGGCTGCAGCCCCTCGCCGGCCTGGGCGTGGCGCGCCTTGCCGGCGTGGTAGCTGAAGAAGACGTTGATCTTGTGGCGCACCAGCCAGTCAATCTCCCGCTTCGCCGCCTCCAGGCCCTTCTCGGGGTCAGACTGAGCGGCCTTCAAGCCCGACCGGAGGGCGACGGTCCAGGTGTGCCGCCACTTCGCGTCCGGCCAGTCGCGGATCACGGCCTCCACGGCGTGCGCCCGGCCGGCCTCCCCTCGGATCAGGCGGCGGAAGGTGACCCCGGCGTAGAGCGTGCCGAGCGGATCGCTCCCCGCCAGGAGGGCCAGGCGGCGCTTGCCGTCGGCGGCGAACTGGATGACGTAGCCCTGGGGTCCGGGGTCGTGCGCGCTCACCCGGACCAGGCGCGGGTTGGAGGCGATGTGCGTCGGGCTGCCGAGCTTCCGGCCCGTCTCCGGCTCCGCCTCTGCCTCGATGGCGCCGCCCAACTGCTGCGTCAGCAGCGCGTTCTCGCCCGGCCCGCCGATGAGGATCAGCGAGGCGGCCTCGCGCTCCGCCACGGCGAGCGCGCCCACCTGCTTCACGGGCAGCGCCACCCCGCAGGAGGAGCGGAGGGCGTCGTTGATCTCTTCGGCGGCGATCTCGGACTGGCGGGTCGGCGCATCGCCCAGGACGATGACGGCCGTCGGGTTTCCCTCCCGGGCCAGGTCGAACCGGGCCCGGGTGAGGGTCATCTGTCGAGGGGTCGGGATGATGTCGGGGGGCGCATCCGCGGCGCCGGCGCCCGAGGAGGGGGCCGGCCACGCCCCGAGCTGGGTCATCAACAGGGCGCTGGCGGCCCACGTGAGCGCTTGGCACTGAAAGCACATGATGATTCTCCTGATCCTTCCTACTTCGCGCGCCGGTAGTCTCCCCAGATAGTGTTGTTCTGGGTATAATG
>JACQGM010000303.1 GCA_016199585.1 Armatimonadota bacterium | reverse complement strand
TATCCAGAAGTGACGGGGACTTACGGCTACTTACTTAGACGCCCTTGCCCTTCACGGCAACGATCACCACGTCGGTGGCCCACCCGTCGGTGGGGATGTACTCCGGCGTCACCTCAACCGGCGTCGGCTTCACCGGCTGGATCGGCTGCGCCGTGAACACCTCGGGCGGCTTCGTGGGGGCCACCACCTGGATGGTGCCGGCGGAAGGGGGCGCCGTCGCGGCGGGCCGCGCCTTGATCACGAAGTCCTTCCCGCGCACGCCGCCGGCCAGGTCGCCGCCCAGGCTGCGCGAGAGCGCGACCTCCATCTGAGCGGGAGCGGCGACGCTCTCGTCGAGGTCGCGGGTGAGGAACGGCCGGTCCTGCGCCAGCGTGCTGAAGTCGAACCCGAGGAGGTTGAGCGGCTTCACCGTGGCGACCGCCTTCACCAGCTCCAGGCCGGCCGGCCCCTGGGTCTCGATGTCGAAGCCCATCTCATCGGAGGGGATGGCGTATTCCCGGCCTGCCTGGATCCGGTTGTCCTTGTGGAAGGCGTTCGGGAAGAGCACCGTCACCTTGCCGCTGGTGCCGCAGTCGATCAGGTTGAGGTAGCAGTCGCGCTCGGCGCGGAACTTGAAGACGATCTTCTCGCCTTCCAGCTTCTTCGGCGGCTGATCGCCCTCGACCCATGCCTTCACCCTGAAGGGCGGCGCCGGGTTCTGCAGCAGGGCCAGGCGCTTGATCACATAGGCGTTGGTCAGGTCTTCCCGAAGCGCCTCGACGAGCGCCGGGGCATTGGCGCCGGTGCGCGTCTCGAATCGCTGGCCGTCCATGTTGATCAGGTGGCCGCGGAACCCGCCGGCGCCGGCCTCGATCCGCACGACGCGGTCCACGTAGTCCTCGAGGCTGTCCACGACGCTGACGAAGGGAATGCCCTGCAGTGCCGCCTTGACGCCCCCCACCTGGACACCCGCCAGCGCGACGTAGAGCTTATTGGGCGGGTAGTAGTGGAGAGTCTCCACGGCGCGGCAGCCCTTCTTCAGCTTCGCCGCGTCCGCGCGCTTCAGCTCCGCCACGCAGGTCGTCGGCCCCACCACGCGCACCTGGGCCAGGGCGATGCCCGTGCCCTCCAGCTTGTTGTCCGTCGCTTCGTAGATGGTGTAGACGGACTGCTCGGTGACGCCCGCCGCCGCCCCGGCGCCCAGCTCCACCTGGTTGCCGCCAAGGTTGGTGACCAGGATGAACGGCTTGGAGGGAGGCGGAGTCGCTGTGGGCGTTGGCTGGACTGGCGTCGTGGGAGTCGCCACCGGTGGGGCCGGCCGCTGCCAGAAGAGCCGGACGTTCGCCGGCGCCTCGATCTGCGGGTCCTGCTTGAAGCTGCGCGCCTTCATGCTGGCGATCGCCGTCTCCACGACGCGCTGCATCGTCCAACTCGGGTCGTTCGGGTCGGCCTTCATCAGGGCGCCGGCCAGGTTGTAGCTGAGGGCGCCGAAGTAAGCGTACTTGCCCCCGGTGGTGGCGAAGGGCGCGTCCGCCGACGTCTGCTCGGCGCGGCACCCGGAGAGGAAGGTGAAGCTCGGCTCGCTGGCGCGCGCAGCCACCCCGCCCATGCCGCGCGACCCGAGCCCCGGCGGCCGCTGGAAGAGGTTGGCCAGGCCGTTCGTCTCGATCCCGGTCGGCACCACCGGCTCGGTCGGCTCCACGAAGCGGTTCCCGGTGGTCATGCCGCGCATGCCGGGTGGCACGCTCGTGGGAGAGAGGAAGTCGTCGAGGCCGCGAGTGGCCGTGCCGGAGTGGCAGCTATCGAGAATGATCGTGATGCTGCCGGCGCGCAGCTTCGCGATGGCGGCGCCGAACTCGTCGTCGCGCACGTCGCGGAACTGGCGGTCGGTGCGGATATCGGTAGGACAGAACGTTTCGTCGATTCCGTCCTCTTCATCCCCGTTGTCATCGGGCGCCTGGCTGCCGTGGCCGCTGAAGTGGAAGTAGACCACATCGTTGGGCCCCGCCTGTCCCAGGTGGTTGTCGAACTCCTTCAGGATGCGCTCCTTGGTCGCATCCTGGCTCAGGATCACGCGGACGTTCGTCTCGCGGAATCCGTACTTCTGCAGGAGCACGGCCTTCAGGTAGTCCACATCGTTGTGGCAGCCCCTCAGGTCCGGGATGCGCTCGGAGGCGTACTCGTTGACGCCGATCATCAGCGCGTACTTCTCTGCGGATGCCGGGCGCAGGCCCGCGGCGCCGCTGAGCGCCAGCACTGCTGCCAGGATCGCGATGGCCTGTCGCATAGTCGCTAGTTCCTCCTCAACGTGTCGGTCACGTGCATCAGCAACACCGTGAGTGCGCCCTGGCGGGCAGACCCGGAGTACCCGACCAGAACGCTCCGGAGCTCTGATGAGTAATCTGGGCGAGCCGCACGGTGGCGCGGCACAGACGGCCCGTGCCCGTCTCCATTAGAGATTATCGGCACGTGGGGTTCAAACTAGAGGGAGGGTCGGCGCGCCCCTCGCCGCCGGCTACGGGAAGACGCTGTGGTCCGTGACCCCGAGCGCCGCATCGAGGATCAGCCAGAGCGCCGCGGCGCCGAACTCGCCCAGGATCAGGCCGAGGAAGAAGGGGCGGTAGCGCACGTACCCTCGCAGGCCACCGTAGTGCCGCACCAGCGCGTTCGTCGCCCACCCGACGAAGATGCAGAACCAGAGGCGGTCCATCACCGTGGAGTTGCCCCCCACCAGGTAGCCGAGCGGGGAGAGGGGCCACGCGGTGACGTTTCGCTGCAGCGATACCAGGCCCATCATCACGCCCGCTCCCAGCACCATCGAGCCCAACGCGTGCCACTGCACGTCCGTTGGCGACTGCAGGTAGCCGGCTAACGTCTGGAGGTTCTCGCGGGCGATGATGCCCAGCCGCCACTCGTTGAGGCGCATCGCCCCGTGCCGGTGGATGAGCCACAGCGTGGAGGCGAACGAGGCGG
The DNA here is from genome assembly GCA_016199585.1 of Armatimonadota bacterium. Lineage (GTDB taxonomy): Bacteria > Armatimonadota > JAAZEB01 > JAAZEB01 > JAAZEB01 > JACQGM01. The sequence continues at coordinate 3,589 of JACQGM010000303.1, read as the reverse complement.
GGATCGCCACCAGGATGGCGACGGCTATCGCCGCCACCGCCACGCGCCGCCACTCGCCGTCCGTCACCCGCAGGCCGTTGAAGAGAAACGGCATCATGTTGAGCTGCGGGAAGTACCCGAACACCGTGTTGTTCTGCGTGAGCACGGCAAGGTCGCCGGGCCGGACGAAGGACTGGCCCAGGCCGCGGTACAGAATGTCCATCGGCAGCCAGTTCGTGTCAATCAGGATGAGGCCGCCGGCGCACACCAGGCGGGTGAGCGAGAGCATCGAGAGGATCCAGGCGACCAGTGCCGCCCACTGGAGAAGGAAGGCACCCCCCGCCGCGGCGTGCCAGCCGGCGAGGAGCAGCGTGCAGAGCGCGAAGCCCGCCAGCGACGCGGCGGGAGGGAGATCGCCGCCCTTTCCCCCGGACGCGCGCCGCTCCCGGTCGCGAGAGGCCGTGCGGTAGCCGTCATACACCAGGTAGAGGCCGTAGGCGAGGAGGCCGCCCCACATCTGCATCGTGAGGAACCAGATCGGCGTCAGAGTGACGGTGGCGCGGGACTCGGGCGCCTCGAACCCCAGGGCGGTCAAGGCTACCATCTGGGCCTTCGCGAGCACCCAGAACACCCACAGGCTGAGCGAGACATTCCCGGCCAGGAGGTATGTAAGGCCGATCGCGGAGAAGTGTACGTAGATTCGCGTGTTCCGCAGGACTCGCCAGGGGCTCTGGACGAGCGCCGTCCCCACGGGCACCATGGTCGGCAGCGCGGCGGGAATGTCGGGCACCATGCGGTGCAGGCTGTTGAGCGAGTGGATGCCCAGAACCAGGATGAGACCGGCCCACATCCAGCCGCTTCGCAGGAACGCGCGGTTGCCGGTGGGCACCGGGTCGCGCCCCACGATCTCCAGCGGCATCTGCGCCAGCGGGAAGGTGAGCCGCTCGTGCTCCACCCAGGGCCGGTGCAGCAGCAGCACGAGGAACATGAACGCGGCGTAGAGGAGCACCGCGTAGATCATCCACGCGGCGAGGGGCGCCAGCCACGCGCCCCAGGGCACGGGCTCGCCGGGCCGGCACCCCTGGAAGTAGGCGCGGAGCGCGGCCTCGTCGGAAACGCGAAGCCAGCGGGGGATCAGGGGGAGAAGGGTGGTCTCCCACCCGTTCGTCGCGTTCGCGTAGTGCGCGGGCGCCGCGATCATCGCCACGGCCACCTGCGTCAACCCCACCGAAGGGATGCCGGCTGCGACGAGCATCATGGCGTAGACGAGGAGCAGCTCGGCCCGGCTCAGCATCGCGCGCGCGCTGAACCGGCCCAGCAGGCGGTTGATCCCCGTCACCAGAAGAAGGAAGAGGCAGAGGACGCCGACGGGAAGGCAGTTGTGCGCGATCCAGCTCCCCCGCACCACCAGGTCGGTGTAGGGGGTGATGAGGCAGAGCAGAAGGACGCCCGCCAACCCGTAGGCGATGGCGCGCCTGGCCGAGCGGGGCGCCGCCCCTCCCTCGGGCGGCGCCGCGGGCGTGCCGGGCAGGCCCGCCAGGATGCCCGCGCGCGGGGCTCCGGGGTGAGGATCGTGGGCAGTCCTCAGCCGGTCGGCCGGCACCACGGGCGGCTGCTTGCCGGAGGGGATCCCTTCGGCAGCGGTCGGAAGGCGGAGAGGTGTTCGGAGGGCGCGGAACAGGTTCCCCACGGGCGCGGCTCCCACCGGGCGACCCCGCCTCGTCGCGACCGCGCACAGCGCGGCCCGTCGCGATGATGGCGGCTCGCGTGGCGACATTATACCAGGGGATTGCTCCGCCGTCAACAGCGGGAAAGAGGCGCTGGCAGGGCCTGTTCATCGCCCCGAACCAGGCGGAGCGCTCGCCGCGGGTGGTGGTCTCGCCCCCTGCGGCGAGGCGATCCGGCTGCGCTGCCCGCGGTTCGGACCAGGAACCGGCGCCATAGCTCGCGCGGTAGCGGAACGCCTCAGACCCCTGGTGGGGGCCGACCCGCGCACCCACCGCCGGCCGGTTCCCCCGTCTGCGCGATGCGCGCGGTCGGCGGATGGATCTTCTACACCGCCACCGGCTCCCTCACCCCCACCGGCGCAAATACCAGGTCTCCCGTAGGCGCCGCATCCACCTTCACCGTCGCCCCCTCGCCGAACTCCCCCTGCAGGAAGCGCATCGCCAGCTCGTTCTCGATCTTGCGCTGGATCACCCGCTTCAGCGGCCGCGCGCCGTACACCGGGTCGAACCCCTCCGCTGCCAGCACCTGCCTGGCGGGATAGAAGTCTGCTTTGGCGTCGGTTGTCGTCTGTGCTATAATACCCGAGAGGGGAGCCAATGCCTCTCAGGAAAAGGGGAACGCGGAACCATGAGCGTGAAGGAGCGCCTGCACCACCTGATCGAGGAGCTGCCTGATACGGACCTGCTCGTGGCCGAACGGATGCTGCGCGGCCTGATGGTGCCGCCCCCCGCACCGGAAGTGGCGGTCACACGGCATCGCCCCAGTCCCGAAGAACAACGCGCGTCGACGGCACGCCTCCGCGCGGCCATGAAGGGGCGTGTCAGCACGGAGGCCTACTTGCGGGAGAAGCACGAGGAGATAGACCGCGAGGAAGCGCGTCAGCGGGAGCGGCGAGAGGGGATGGCGACGTGACGAACACGGCGCCGCCAGCATCCCCCACCCTCTACATTCTGGCTGCCTCCGCCATGATCGCCTACGGCGACGACGAACCTGGTAAGGACGTTGTTGCCAGTGCCCTGGGTGATCCGAACGGCGCCTGCTATGCCCACGCGGTGAATGTCTTCGAGGTGTATTACCAGGCCCGCCGCTATGCCGGCGAAGACGCCGCTCAGCTTGCCATCCGGGAACTCGATTTCCAGGGCGTCGAGTTCCGCCACGATTTGGACCGCCCCTTCTGGGAACAGGCCGGGCGCATCAAGGCGGACCACGCCCGCGTCTCCATCGCCGACTGCTTCGGCCTCGCCCTCGCGCTGCGCCTGGGAGGTCAGTTCCTCACCGCGGACCACGGGGAACTCGACACCCTGGCCGCCGCCGGCTTCCCCATCACCTTCATCCGCACCGACGCCGAGTTCCGCGCCTGGCAGGCCGCGCAGCAGCCGGGGCGGACGCCGTAACGACCGGCGCGTGCGCTTACGGGATAGGATCGCCTTGCGGGAAGCGCATCGCGGGTGAGTTCTCGATCTTGCGCTGGATCACCCGCTTCAGCGGCCGCGCGCCGTAGACCGGGTCGAAGCCCTCCGTTGCCAGCACGCCCTTCGCCGCCTCCGTCACCTCCAGGGTGATCTTCCGCTCCGCCAGCCGCTCCCGCGGCCGCCGGAGCCGCAGTCAGATATACTCCACCCGTCCTGCCATATCGGCCGGATTCAGCATCTCGAAGATCAGCATGAGGCCATGCGCCCAATCGCCGATGGAGAGGCTCTGCGGGCGCCCGAACACGATGCCGGCGTGAGGAGTGCCCGGGCGCTGAGGGCGAGGAAATCGGAGTCCATCGTTACCAGCACTCGCTCCTCGGCCAGTGCGAAAGCGAGATGATCAGAGTCGTGCAGCCGGCCGCGTCCGGCCTCCTGCGCCGTCAGCGCGTCCACACCGCGCCGGCGTAAGC
>JACQGM010000302.1 GCA_016199585.1 Armatimonadota bacterium | reverse complement strand
CCGGGCACCAGGCGCTTGTAGGAGTTCACCCACTGGTTGAGGACCAGCGTCACCTCGGGGATGTGCCGCAGCAGCCCGGCGGTGTAGTGGCGGGCGGTCCGGGAGAGGTGGCACTCGGCGTTCCGGTCGAAGAAGGCGTTGGACTCGCCGCGGAAGAGCGATTGGTGGGTGTGCATGCCGCTGCCATTCTGGCCGAAGACCGGCTTCGGCATAAAGGTGGCGTGGATGCCGTGCTTCATCGCCACTTCCTTCACCACGAGGCGGTAGGTCATAGCGTTATCGGCCATCGTGAGCGCGTCGGTGTAGCGGAGGTCAATCTCGTGCTGGCTGTGCGCGACTTCGTGATGGGAGTACTCGACGCCGATTCCCATCTCCTCCAGGGCGAGGACCGTCTCGCGGCGCCAGTCGCTCGCCACGTCGAGGGGGGTGAGATCGAAGTAACCGCCCTCGTCCAGGCCTTCGGGCTTCCCCCGGGCGCTCTTGAAGTAGAAGTACTCCAGCTCCGGGCCCACGTAGAAGGTGAAGCCGAGGTCGGCAGCGCGCTTGAGGGCGCGCCGCAGCACCCAGCGCGGGTCGCCATCGTAGGGGGTGCCCTCGGGGGTGCGGATGTCGCAGAACATGCGCGCAACGGCGCCTCCTTCACGGGGGCGCCAGGGGAGCACCTGGAAAGTGGTCGGGTCCGGCATCGCCAGCATGTCGCTCTCGTCAATGCGCGCGAAGCCCTCGATGGACGAGCCGTCGAAGCCCATCCCCTCCTCGAGCGCCTCCTCAAGCTGATCCACTGTGATGGCCACCGACTTCAGGAAGCCGAGGATATCGGTGAACCAGAGGCGGATGAAGCGGACTCCCTGCTCCTTCGCCGTCTTCAGCACGTAGTCTTTGTCACTATCCTGTACCACGGGTTTTCCTCCGATCCCGCGCGTGTCGCGGCGTCATAGGGAGACCCTCCCAGGGTAGCATTCTAGCACCGGGATGTGACGGTTCGATTACGGGGATGTTTCGGATGTGTTAATCCGAGGGGCGCCCGATGAGTCTTGACGAACAACATCGGTAGTGCAGGCGCAGACTGAGCAGCGCCCCTACGGAGTCCACGTCGCACGTAGGGGCCGTGCTCCGTCTCGGCCAACTCCGGGGCGATTACCGGTCTCGCTCGTCACATTTCATCAGGAGGAAGTCAAGGCGTGCTGACGCAACTACTCGATGGCAGACTCGACGACAGCGCTCGTCAGGAAGAGGCTGCTCTGCTCGTGAAGCTGCCGCAAGCAGCGTTCTGCCTGCGCCATGGATAGCTCTCCGAGGCGAAACGCCCTGACGACGATGCCGAGTGATCCGACGGGTGTGATCCCAAGCTTCTTGGCAGCATCGCGCGCATCCAGATCATCTGTGAGGAGCAGCGGGAGGCGAAGATGGTTACAGAGGAAGAGGCTCTCGCGCTCGCCATCGTGCAGGAGTTCCAACGCATGCTGGATCACAAAGAACACAGCTTTGTCGGGCACGACAGTGTGCCGCCGGATGCAGCCAATGGCGACGATGTCTCTGGAGCGACCCGCCCCGGGGCCGTCGCCTCGTGCCACACGGCGTCCGGCAGATACACCGTGCTGAAGACACGGAGAAGCGAGAGCGCATCAATCTCTCTGAGGTAGATCAGCGGGCCTGCGTCGGCTACGGCGGGTGGGGGCCTGAGAGTGCCCATGCCATGTCCTCCAACATCGCCTGGTGCTGGCGCTCCGCCAATACCACCCAGGCGGGGCCGGCCGCCGCCACCGCCTCTTCGCGGGTCACTTCGCCGCGAAGGTAGCGGCCGAGCGCACGTTCCCGCCAGAGCTGGCGCAGGCCGGTCTCCAGAGCCAGCGCGATCAACTCGGTCTCTGGTTTCTGGCTTTCGCGCGCCAGTGTCTCGAGGTAGGTTGATACGTCCATCGGTGCCTCCCATCCACGAGCGACTGCGGCTGCCCTCTTAGCCCATTCTGCCACGGGAAGGCGCCCGCGACAAGCGCCGTTCACCGCTCCTCACCGAGCAGGTCCGCCAACGACTCCACCACGCGGTGCGGCTGCACCGGCGACGACGCCAGGTCCGCGCGCGTGGTCTCGCCGGTGAGGACGAGGATGCCGGTCATCCGGTTCTCCACCGCCATGCGGATGTCGGTGTAGAGGCGGTCGCCGACCATGGCGACGCGCTCCGGGGGGAGACCGAGGCGCCGGGCGGCAGCCTCGGCCATGCCGGAGTGCGGCTTTCCCACCACGCGCGGGGAGACACCCGTGGCCGCGGTGATGAACGCGCAGATCGCGCCGCAGTCGGGGATGGAGCCCTCCTCGGTCGGGCAGTTGAGGTCGGGGTGGGTGGCGATGAAGGGGACGCCTGCGCGGGCGAGGCGGCAGGCAACGCGCAGCTTCTCGTAGGTGACGCCCAGATCGAAGGCGGCGACCAGGCGCTGCGGATCCTCCGCGGTGAGGGCGATGCCCGCGTGGCGGAACTCCCGCTCCAGACTGGGCGTGCCGAGGAGGTAGACCCGGTCCACGGCCTCGCGGCGCAGCAGTTGGAGGGTGGCTTCGCCCGAGGTGAAGACGTCTCCGGGCGTGGCCGTGAAGCCGAGGCGCTGCAGCTTGGCGGCGTACTCGGAGGCGCTGCGCGAGCAGTTGTTCGTCACCCACAGAATCCGCTTGCCAGCCGACCGGCACCGGGCCACGAACTCCGGCGCGCCCGGGATGGCGCGCTCGCCCAGGTAGCAGGTGCCGTCCAGGTCAAGAAGAAAGCCGCCAATGGTGCCCATAGCGTTCCCAGAGAGTGTACGAGAGGACCGGATCCCCTGCCCGCCCGACAGCGATCGCGGATGCCCACACCCCCGTACCCCCACACACCCGCACGCCCACACTCCCATACACCCTTCGTCCCCGCCCGTCCCGATCCTGCTCCGCTCTACGGGTCGCCGTTTCCCGCGTCCCGCCCGGGGGTATCACGGATCTGAAGAGGGGGTGAGGAGGATGCCTGAGATCGCTGACATCAGCACCGCCCCGCGCGTCTCCGTGGCGGATGCGTGGCGGAAGTACCGGAGCGGCGAGGCGGTATTCGTGGACACGCGCGGCGCGATCGCCTACGAGCGCGGGCACATACCGGGCGCCATCTCGATGCCGGCCAACGAGCTGGCCCAGCGGCTGCGGGAGCTGCCCCGCGACCGGTCGCTCGTCTTCTACTGAACGTGACGGGCCGAAGGCTCGAGCGCCCGTGCGGCGCAGATCGCAAGCAAGCGGGGCTTCCAGGACGCCGCCGCCCTTCGCGGAGGGCTGCAGGCCTGGGAAGCCGCCGGATACCCGGTGGAGCGCCAGCGGATGGCCGCCTGACGGCCTCCCATCCAGACGCTCGCGCGCGGAAGAAGGGCTTCCTCACGGCCCCGGCGAAGTGAAGGAGAACACCGATCGGGCCGCGTTGAGGGCGCCTCGACGCGGCCAGGGCGGGAGGGCCGCGTGAAACGGATCTTCGCATGGGCGGCAGCCGCGCGTCTGCCCGGGGAGGGGATGCAGCCCCTCTCCAATCCGACCCACCATCGGATCACGCAGGCAGCGATCGAACGCCTGCCGGCGCCGGATCGCGAGTTCCTGGCGGCGGAAGCCGACCTGCTGATCTGGACCTACTGTGGCTTCCCCGACCTGAACTGGCACTGGTACGGCACGTTCGCGCAGGACCCCAGCGCCCCCGCCGACCGCCGCCTCCCCGATGTGCGCCGCGAGTGGGAGATCCCCCGCTACTGCCGCTGGAACTCGCTCACCCGCGAGGGCAGGTGGTACCCCCATTGGCCTCCCGATGCCATCGAGGCCGCCGCCGCCCACTTCGCCGCCGCCTGGCAATCGCTAGCGGCGGGGAGCTACCACGATGCCGTGCGCACCCTCGGCGCCTGCCTCCACTACGCTCAGGACACCGGCTCGCCCTCGCACGCGGGGCACGTGGATGGCCCCCTGCACCTGCCGATGGAGCGGATGGATCAGCGGGAGATCCAGCAGGCGATCGGGGACCTCGACCACACCCCGGTGCTGCTGGGCCCCACGCTCGAATCTGCCCTGGCCGGCATCCGCGCGTCGGGCACGCGCCTCTACGCCTTCGCGGCGAGCACCGCCGACCCGATCCGCCACCTCTGTGAAGACGACCGCCAGGCGGAGGCCCAATGGCTGATGCTGCCCTGCGCCCACGAGTGCGTTCGCTACACGGCGGACATCCTGCGCACCTTCTGCGCGCTCGCACGGCACCGGCGCCCGCCCGATGCCGCGCCGGAAGCCGGCATCAATCTCCTCCCGAACGGCGACCTCAGCGAGCCCGACGACGTGCCGGAGGCCGCGCGCTCCTGGCACGTCCACTGGAATGACCTCTTCGACCGCGAGGGCCGGAGCGAGCGGGTGGCGGTGGACGGGGGCTACGCCCTCTCCATCGCGGCGGCTGCCGGCCCCGGGATCCAATGGCGCACCTCCTGGCCCGCCGGCCCACGGGTCCGCCCGGGGATGCGCCTCCGGCTCCGTCTGCGCTACCGCACCGAAGGGCTGCCGAGCGGCTGCCGGCCGGCGCTGCGCTTCTATACCGCCAACACGACGCCCGCCGGGATCGCGACGGTCGGGTTCCTCCCCCGCGCGGCGCACTGGACGCCCTGCGAGGTGACGGCCGAAGTGCCCGGCAGCGCCTGCTGGGCGCGCGTCTCCCTCGAGGCGGCGGCGTGCCCGGGCCGGGTCTTCTACCGCGACGTGTCCCTGGAGCAGGTGGGGTAGAGCGCGGCCGTCAGCGCGCCAGCCCGGCTGCCAGGTCAGCGGCGGCGCGCGCCAGGATCTCCTGCGCCTCGGGCACGTAGCAGCCCGGCCAGCACCACATCCGGTGCGCCGTCGGCTCGTAGCCCCCCAGCTTCATCGCCGCGGCCGTGGGAACGTAGCCCACGTCGCCGTTGGCGTTCGCCGCTACGATGACGTTGGCCGTGGGTACTCCCGCCGCCTCGGCGACGGCATCGCGCACCCGCCAGCCGATCTCCACGAACACCTCGCCCGGCAGGATCACCAGCCAGGCCGGACCGATGCGAAACACCTGAACCTCCGCCGGGTTGCCCGCCGGCAGCGTACCTGCCTCCAGCGCGGCGAGCGTCCGCTCCGCCCAGGTGCGGCCGCTGTCGCTGAGGGGCCGGTCGCTCGCATCGAGCGCGTGTCGCAGCTCCTCACGCGAAGGGATCTGGAACGGCAGGAGGATCGTGGTGCCGGCCACCGCCAGGATGTCGGGAGTGTCGGATGGAGTCTGGCCGAACGCCGTCCTCTCGGCCGCGGCGATGGCGGCGGTGCCCAACTCGCGGCCGAGGGCCTGCACCTCCGGCCATGCGCCCGCCCGGAAGCGCCCTTCCGGGGTGACCAGGTTCGGGCGCGTGTCGCCGCAGCACCCTTGCAGGAAGAGGGCGCGCGTTGCGCCGCCATAGGAGCGCTCGATGAACGCGGCGGCGGCGCCCGGGTAGTCGCCGTGGAGGCAGTAGCCGCCGTCGTTGAGCCCCGGGCCGCTGGTGGCATGGCAGGTGTAGCGGAAGAGCAGCGCCAGGGGCACCCCGTTGGCCTGAATGAACCTCGCGCCGCCATCCGGGGGTACCGCGTCGAGGCGGAGAACGAGCACCTCGCGGTCCGCCGGCCCCTCCGGATCCGGTCCGCCGACACCTCGCGGCGTGAGCCGGCGGCGGTTGATGTTGAAGCCGGCGGTGCCCCGGCCCGGGCGCGCGGTGACTGGCCGCAAGGCGCGCGCGGCGGCGGCCACCGCCCCCGCCACCTGCTTCTCCAGCAGGAGCAGGTACTCGGGATCGATCTTCTGGTGGAAACCCTCCATCTCCCAGGTGAGGGGTCCCCAATGGGTGTGCGACATGCACAGGGCGATGTTTCCCGCGGGGATGCCGCTGAGGGACTCCGCCAGTTGGCGGGCGCGGTCGGTCCGCTCCTTTGGCAGATCGAGGATATCGAGACTGACCACCGCCGCCTTCGGTCCGCCGTCGCCTCCGTCGAGGACGAGGGCCCGGGCATGCAGGTCGTCCAGGACGCCCTCGCTCGGGCGTGTCCGAGCGCCGTAGCCTCCCTGCCAGGTGCCGACCGGCGGGGTGATGCGAACTCGGGCTGTGCCTGCAAGCATCATGGTACCTCCGAGCCTCTCTTCGCCGCGCGCGAGCGTCTTCCCTCCCCGGCCCCCCCCATAGGCGTCAACACAGGGCGCGGGGGAATAGGGGACAACAGGTTCACTTCTCCCGCCGGGTTACCATGGTGTCGCCATCCTCCTCCACATCCTCGGTGACCGGAAGCAGCAAGCTCAGAGCGTTGACTGCGCCAGACTCTGAACCTGGGACCCGGCCGGCACTGACCACTTCGCGGTCCCGAATGCGTCCTGATCCATAGAGAGGAGACATGCGACGGTGACGAACGACCCGGAGCTGGTCCAGCGGGCGGCAGCCGGAGATTGCGAGGCATTCACGGCGTTGGTGGAGCGCTATCGCGATGCGGTCCGCGGCGTGGCTTGGCATCATCTCGGCGACCCGGATGATGCGCAGGACGCGGCACAGGAGACATTCGTGCGCGCCTGGCTGGGGATCAAGGGGCTGCGCGAGCCGGAGCGCTTCGGGCCGTGGCTGCGGCGCATCGCGGCCAACGCCTGCGCCGACCTCCTGCGCCGGCGGGGCGCGGCGGCGCTCTCGCTCGACGCGATGCCCGAGCGCGACCTGCCGGCGGCGGAGCCGGCGCCCGACGAGGACGTGGAGCGCCTGGCGGCGCGCCTGGTCGTCCGAGAGGCTCTGGGGCGCCTCTCGGCGCCGACGCGCCTGACCGTAACCCTGGCCCTGATCAACGGCTACTCGCATGAGGAGATCGCCGGCTTCCTGGAGGTTCCCGTCGACACCGTTCGCAGCCGCCTCAAGAACGCGAGGAAACGGCTTCGAGAGGAGATGGTGGGCATGGTGAGCGACGTGTTGAGCGAGGGCAAGCCGGATCCGGACTTCGCCCGGCGAGTGGTGGAGGAGGCGCTCCGGCGCGGCGCCGAGGCGCAGTATGCCTTCCGGCGTGACGAGGCGAAGCAGCACTTCGACGCGGCGCTCGTCGCCGCGGAGAAGCTGGCGCCTGACCTGGAGACCCGCCGCCTGGAGATGCAGGCGCTGCAGGGGAAGGCGCGGGCCATCGGCAACCGCGCCTGGCAAGAGGGAGTGTCGCTCCTGGAGCGCGCCCTCGCCATCGCCGAGGAGCTCGGCGACCGCGAGCAGCAGGGATACGCCCTGCACAACCTGGCCCGGCAGTATACTTTCGGTGAGTCCATCGCGGGTGGACAGCGCGACCGGATCGTCGAGTTCCACCGAAAGGCGCGGGCGGCGTTCGACGAGGTGGGCGACCCCCAGATGGCAGGGGGGGAGCTTTTCAGCCTCGCCTCCCAGCAGATCCGCTGGGGGGAGGGAGCCGCTGCCCGGCACTCCCTCGAGGAGGCGCTCTCCCAGTCCGCGGCGGCGACCAGCCCCAGTGGGCCTACCAAGGCGCGCGCGGCCCTGGCGATGATCGCGGCGGTCGGCGAGGAGAGAGTCGGAGACATCATCGACTTCCAAGCGGGCGGGTTCTTCGTGCGCGTCGAGGACGGCAAGGGCTTCGCCTCCGGTGGCGCGGGAATGACCGGCGGCCGCGATCACGGGCCGCCCGAGGCATCAGAGCTGGCGCGCCATCTCGACGCGGTGCTCTGGCAGATCTCGCTCCTCTGCAAGGAGCTCGCGCACCCCTTCCTCGACGCCTCTGTGCCGGTGGGGGGAGGGTGGTCGGGTGAGGTGATTCTCTATCCCCGCACGCTGGAGCCGCTTCGCGGCACCATTACCGTGGTGAGCGACTCCGAGCGCGTGGACGTGCCCGCCGGTGCGTTCGAGGGGTGCCTGCTCACGGAGCTGGTGATCACCGAGGGCGGCGGTCCGGCGGGCGGGGCGCGCAACCGGCGGTGGGAGGTGAGCCGCCGCATGCACAGCGGCACCCGGCGCGCCTGGTACGCGCCGGGGGTGGGGCTGGTGCGGCTCCACGTGCGCAGGGAAGACGCCCGCACCGGCGCGGAGCGTGAGACGACCGCGCAGCTCGCGGCGTTCACCCTCGCCGGCGGCGAGGGTTGGCTCCCCCTGGCGGAGGGCAACACCTGGACCTACACGTGGGCCGGCGTCCCCGCCGAAGTGGCCAGCGCCGAAGTCTACCGCATCGCCCGGCGGGAGGGCGACTGGTGGCACATGGAGTACTACCGGTATTTCCTGCTGGCCTGAAGCCTGCTGCCTGATCCGTACTGAGCTGGCAACAACGGGCTGAGAACGCTGAACGCCGGGGACCGAGGGGTCCCCGGCGTTCGACGCTTCGGCGATCGCGGCGGAGCGGTCAGCGCCGGCCGGCAGTCGCAACCGGGGGCTCGGGTTCTCCTGCCGGCACATTCACCACGTCGGTGTGACGTCACGCCGCGCGCGTGATCAACTCGGTCTCGACCGCCGGTGCGTCGCCGCCCACCAGGAGCGCCCCGTCGCGAGCGGCCAACAGGCTGCCGAGGATCGCTCCCGGCCAGATGCCGAGGAGCGCGCGCGCCAACCGGGCGGGGTCGTGGCGAACGTAGTGATCGCGGTTCAGCAGGTGAGCGTCCAGCGGCACATAGCCCATCGCACCGATCTCGTCCAGGTCCGGCACCACTGGCTCGGCCCCGCTCTTCCGATAGCGCTCGGTCGCCTCCGGAGGCACCGGCTCCGTGTTGACCAGGACGTAGTCGAAGCAATCACCCGCGCCGTGGTCGCGGAGCGCGCGCACGTGGTCGCTCGCGGTGTAGCCGTCCGTCTCGCCCGGCTGGGTCATCACGTTGCAGACATAAACCTTGACCCCGGTGTTGCGACGCAGGGCGGCGCGCACGCGGCTGGGGAGGAGCGTGGGGGCCACGCTGGTGTAGAGGCTGCCGGGGCCGATGACCACGAGGCCGGCGGCTTCAATCGCGGCGAGGGCTTCCGGAAGGGGCTCCGGGTCGAGCGGATCGAGCTCCACGCGCCGGATCGGCTCGGGATAGGCCGTGATGGCGCTCTCGCCGGTGACCCACGTCGCGTCGGCCATGAGCGCGCGCAGATCAATGCGCGCCAGGCTGAGCGGGAGCACCCGGCCGCGGATCGCCAGAACCCTGCCCGTCTCTCGCACGGCCGTCTCGAACGAGCCGGTGATATCGGCCAGCGCCGCCAGGATGAGGTTGCCGAAGGCGTGCCCGTCCAACCCCTTGCCGGGAGCGTGAAAGCGGTACTGGAAGAGCTGCTTCATCAGCGGCTCGGCGTGGGCCAGCGCCACCAGGCAGTTGCGGATGTCTCCCGGGGGGATGCACCCGAGGTCGGTGCGAAGCCGGCCGGAGCTCCCCCCGTCATCGGAGACGGCGACGATGGCAGTGATGTCGTCAACGGCCTCCTTCATGCCCTGCAGCAGCGTCGCCAGACCCGTTCCCCCCCCCAGCGCCGCAACGCCGATACCCTTGCCACGCTCCACCCTCGCCTCCGTTCCGGCGCACACCCCGGGCCGCAGACCGGCGTCCGCCTCTCACCAGCCGATATACCCAGTTTCGCCGGGAGGTCCCCATGTCTTCCCGCGGGAGACCACCGCCGAACCGGGCAAGAGGCGTGCCGTGCCCGCCGGCGCCGCGGCGCTCAGCGGGAGCATGGAACCGGAGTCACCTCCCCGCCGTCCTGAGCATTACCGTTATATTGTTCGTTCATCCCTTCTTCGTCTGGAAAGGACGTGTTGTGCACCGAGTGATCAAGCGCATCGGAACCTATCTACTGGCTGGAGTGATAGTCGTGGCAGGGGTCTGTGGGGTTCCTTCGACGCGCCCGCCAGCGCGTGCGGGTGACGGGCCCCGACTTTCCTCGGGAGGGGGTCCGGAGATGGTGAGCATGGCAGCGCCCGCGGGCGCGAGCGCCCTGGCGCGCATCGCGCGCGAAGCCCGCCCGGGGCCACTGGTATTTGCGATCCCACCCGCCTCGGCCGCCAGCTCGAGGTCCCGGAGCGCCAGCGCCCGCTCGCGCATGCGGCTCCCGAGTCGCGGCGCGATCACCTCCCGCTTCGGGCCGCGCCGGTTGGGCAGCCACCACGGGGTGGACATCCGCGCCGCCGTCGGCACCCCGGTGCGCGCCGCCCTCGCCGGCACTGTGGCCTTCGCCGGGTGGTACAACGGCGTCTACGGCAACTTCGTCATCATCCGCCACCTGAACGGGCTGGTGACGCGCTACGCCCATAACTCGAAAGTGCTGGTGCGCCGCGGCCAGCGCGTGGCCCAGGGGCAGGCCATCGCCCGCTCAGGGAACACCGGGCGCACCACCGGCCCGCACATCCACTTCGAGGTGCTGAAGAACGGTCGCGCCGTTAACCCGCTGCAGTACGCGCGTTGAGCTGGAGTCTTGGGTTCATGACGTCTTCGGTTAGAAACGCGACGAATCGTCCTCGTCGTCGGCCTCGGCTCGGCGGGGTTCCGAGGCCGAGGACGACGACGATTCGTTCTCATTCCTAACCGAAGACGTTATCAGTGGTACTGCACCTCGACGACCACGTCGCGGACGCCCGGGATCCGTTTGATGTTCTGCGCGACGATACCCATCTCGTCCTGGAGATTCACCTCCCGGCCGCGGATCGGGCGCACGCGCCCATTGATGTATACGATCCCGTGGATAGAGCGGATCGCCATCAGCGAGTAGTCAATGCTGTTGCGCTTTCCGATCTCCCGCTGCACGCGGCGAGTCATCTGTAGGTCCTCAACTGGCATGAACAGCCCCTTTCCATTTCAGAGTTGAGATTTCGGATTTCAGATTTGCCGGGCGGCTCTCGCGCGTCCGGGAAAGCAGATCGCAGACTCTCCGGGCGGCTCTCGCGCGTCCGGGAAAGCAGATCGCAGACTCTCCGGGCGGCTCTCGCGCGTCCGGGAAAGCTGAAATCCGAAATCTCAAACCCCACTCCCTCACTCCCAGTCAATCTCCTGCACGCCCAACCGGGTGAGCAGGTCGTGGGTCAGCGTCTCGGTGTCCACCCGCCGCGGGATGCGCAGAACCAGGTGGAGCCGCACGCTGCCGCGGACATCGGAGCGCTCGCTCTCGATGGTCTTGACGCCCACGCCATGCTCCGCGAAGAAGCGCACGATCCCCACCACCTGGTCGCGCGGGATGGTGACGTTCAGGTCACGAAGCTGGCGGTGCTCGATCAGGCGCGCTTCCAGTCGGCTGAACACCGTCAGCGTCGCCAGCACGAAGAGCGTGGCGAGGCCGGCGATGACCGCGTGCGATCCGCCCAGGCCGGCGGCGAGCCCGATGGCGGCCACCGTCCACAGGCTCGCGGCCGTGGTCAGGCCCCGGACCACACTTCCCTGGCGCAAGATCGTGCCGGCGCCGAGGAAGCCGATGCCGCTCACCACCTGCGCGGCGATGCGGCCTGGATCGTAGCGCGGCGCTCCCGGGCCGCCGGAGGCCGCCGCGCCGATCGAGACGATCATCACCAGGCACGAGCCGACGCAGACAAGGATGTGGGTTCGGAACCCGGCCGGGCGGTCGTGCGCCTCACGCTGCCAGCCTACCAGACCGCCGAGGAAGCAGGCGAGGGCCAGTTTCAGGGCGGCGGAGCCAAGCTCAGCCGGATCCACCGTCGGCCCCCTTGATGAGGGCGGTGACGCGCTCGATGGCCGCGTCCGCGCTCTCCTCGTGCCGCTCGGGCTGCCCGCGGCGCCGCACCTCCACCTTCCCCCGGGGCGCCAGCCGGCCCACCACGACCTGGATCGGCACGCCGATCAGGTCCGCATCCTTGAACTTGGCGCCCGCGCGCTCGTCGCGGTCATCCAATAGCGTCTCGACGCCGCGCTCCTGCAGACGGGCGTAGAGATCCTCGGCCACCCGACGCTGCGTCTCGTCCGCCGCATTCATGATCAGGACCAATACCTGGAACGGAGCGATCGGGAGCGGCCAGATCATCCCGTTGTCGTCGTGGAACTTCTCGATGGCGGCCTGGGCCGTGCGCGTGATCCCGATGCCGTAAGATCCCATCACGATCGGGCGCTCGTTCCCCTCGGCGTCGGTGAAGCGGGCACCCAGGCCCTCGGAGTACTTGGTGCCCAGCTTGAAGATGTTCCCCAGCTCGATCCCCGAGGCGGCCAGCAGCTTGCCATCGCACTGCGGGCAGGTCTCCCCCGGCTGCGTGTCGCGGATATCGGCCCAGACATCTACCTGGAAATCGCGGTGCGGATTGACGCCGGTGAGGTGCGCGTCGGCGGCATTGGCGCCGGTGACGAAGTTGGCCATGCCGCGCACGGCGTTGTCGGCGACGATGGTAGGGCGAACATCCTGGTTCGCCCCTGCGAGGCCCACCGGCCCGGCGAAGCCGACCGGCGCCCCGGTGACGCGCTGCACCGTCTCGGCGTCGGCCATCTCCACCGCGCCGCCCGCTGCCTTCTTCAGCTTCGTCTCGTTCAGCTCGTGGTCGCCCCGGACCAACGCTGCCACCACGCGGTCGCCCGCCCGGTAGAGGAGCGTCTTCACGAGGCGCTCGCGCGGCACGGCGAGGAAGTCGGAGACCTCCTCGATGGTCCTCATGTCGGGAGTCGCCACCTGTTTGATCGCGTGGGGCGCCTCGGGCGAGGGAGGGGGAGGGCTGTCCTGCTCGCGCGAGTGAGCCACCTCCAGGTTGGCGGCGTAGTCGCACCGGTCACAGTAGAGGACGGTGTTCTCGCCGGCATCTGTTTCCACAAGTAGGGTGAACTCGTGAGCGACGTTGCCGCCCATCAGTCCGGTGTCGGACTCCACCATGCGGACGGGGATCTCCATGCGCGCGAAGACGCGGTGGTAGGCATCGGCCATCTGCTGGTAGCTGGCATCGAGGCCCGCCTCGTCGGCGTCGAGACTGTAGGCGTCCTTCATGATGAACTCGCGCCCGCGCAGGAGGCCGAAGCGGGGCCGGATCTCATCACGGAACTTGGTGGCGGTCTGGTAGAGGTTCATCGGGAGCTGGCGGTAGGAGTGGATCTCGCCGGCCGCCAGCGCCGCGATCACCTCCTCGTGGGTGGGCCCCAGCACGCTCGGGAAGCCGCGCCGGTCCTCGAAGCGGAGCAGTTCCTTGCCGTAGTCCTCCCACCGCCCCGACTTCTGCCACAGGTCGCCGGGCTGGACGACCGGCATCAGGATCTCCTGGGCGCCGGCGGCGTCCATCTCCTCGCGCACGATCTGCTCGATCTTGCGGAGCACGCGCCACATTAGCGGCAGATAGGTGTAGACGCCGCTGGTGAGGCGGCGGATGTAGCCCGCGCGCAGCAGCAGCCGATGGCTGATCAACTCCGCTTCGCCTGGAATCTCCCGCAATGTCGGGAAGAATAGCTTCGAGGCCCTCAAGACAACCCCCCGGACGTGATCTGAGATTTCAGATTGAAGGGCGCGGCTGTGGCCGGCTGCCCGTTGGCGTATTGTAACACACGCACGGCCAATGCGCAAGCGCGGCAGGAGATCCGCCGCAAGCAGGCGAAACCGAGAGTGTGAAGGGAGGGAGACGGACGCCCGCTCACGGGGCGCGCGCCCCCTCCGACCGGCGCACGTTGAGCAGCGGAGAACCCGATCCCTGATGGCGCAGCACCCCCCCCCGACCCCCGAGCGCGACCCGGCTCCTCAGGACGCCGCGTCCTCGGCGGACGGCCCCGCGAGGCCGGCCGGGCCGCCGGCGCGCCCGCGGAAGAGCCCCCGGCGTCGCGCGGTGGAGCAGTTCTTCGTCCATTGGGTCGTCGCGTTCCTCGCCCTGCTCATCCGCCGTCTCTCCCTGCGCGGGCTCCGGCGGCTCGCCTCCGGCGTCGCCTGGGTCGTGGGCTTGCTCGCCGTGCGCCGCCAGCGGATGATGGAGCGCAACCTGCGCGCCGTCTTCGGCGCCCGGTTCGGGGCGCGCGACCGGCGCCGCATCCGCCGGGGGTGCGTCGTCAACATCTGCAAGACGATGGCCGAGCTGCTGAAGCTGCGCTGGCTGAGCGACGCCGATGTCCGACGCGCGGTCTCCATCGAGGGCCTGGAGCACCTCGATGCCGGTCTGTCACAGGGCCGGGGGGTGATCATCATCACCGCTCATTTCGGCAACTGGGAGCT
>JACQGM010000308.1 GCA_016199585.1 Armatimonadota bacterium | reverse complement strand
TTTCATCACTGCCACACGGTGCGCCCCGGGGGGCAGGGGAGGGCCTGCGTCCGCCCGGATCCGTGCCCTGCGAGAGGGTTGGCACTTGGTCCGAAGCGGGGGTGTGGGCCGTTTGCCTCGGAGCGCCGGTGCCGAACCGGCTGGAGGTGGGGTGAGGGGGGTGGTCTCGCGGGAAACCAGCCCGATTCTCGGGCGCTCCGGGCAGTCTCCGGGGTACTCCTGCTGGTTGAGGGCACTACGAGCCTCACGGCGGTGGGGTAATGAAATGGCCCTGGCCGTCGGGTTCCGGCAGGATTCCTGCAAGATCCGTCGCCACCTCGGGTGCGCGGAGGAGAGCTGAAATGGAAGCGATGCACGAGGGGGATCTGTGTATCAGGGTGTGGCGCGCCTCGGTGCGGCGCCTCCTGCCGCTGATATGGGGGATCAACGCGTTCCTGCTGGTCACCAACCTGGCGCTGGCTGCCGGGTGGCGCCCGCCGGTCAACACGATCGCCCACCAACTGAACATGGACAACGAGATCTGCCTGGCTGCGTGGTATGCCAGCTCCCTGCTCCTTCTCGTCGCCGGGGCCGCCGCTCTGCAGGCGGGGCTGAGCGGGCAGGTCCGCGGGTCGGCGCGGAGGTCCCGCCCGGGGTGGTGGATGGTGACCGGCATCGCCCTCTTCCTATCCGCGGATGAGACGGCGACCATCCACGAGACGATCGGCAATTCGTACATCAAGTATGTCAACGCCACGTTCCTCGGCGCGCACGTCACCTGGACGGAACTGCTGGCGCCCTTCATCCTCGGAGCGGCCCTCTTCCTCGGGATCTTCCTCTGGCGCGAGTTGCGGAGCACGCCAAGGGCGCGGGCGATCTTCGGGGTCGCCCTCGGGTGCTGGCTCGGCGCGGTGGCGTTGGAGACCCTGGCGGCCGTGCTGGGCGCCATGCCGGTTCTCGGCATCTTCGAGCCGGCGGTTGAGGAGACGCTGGAGAACGTCGGCACCACGTTGATGCTCACGGCGCTGCTCGAGCTGGGATTCCGGCGCTCGGTGAAGCCACTCGGGCAGGACCGGACGGCGGCATAGGGCACGCCCGGGCGCAGCCGGGCCGGACGAGAGCGCACCCGACAGCCAGTGGAGCGCCGCCAGCATCGGCGGCGCGTGCCGGCGCCAACGCCGAAGGGACGCCGCCACGCGGAGCGACCCGGCCTCCCACCCCTCTCGGATGATCCTACGGAAGCCCGCAAGCCGCGCGTCGGTCGAGATCCTCAGACTCCCGCGCCCGCACACCGGGCGCACATGGAACAAAACTGCCACCCCCTCCGTCTCTTACTTGGTGTGCAAACTATTCGCATAGAAAGAACCCACGGACAGCGAAGGCGGTGATCTCACCCGCCTTCTCGCATCGGCGAGGCGCGCGGCGCATTCCCGGCGCCGACGGACTGCGGATGCCCCGGGGTGTGGTGGTGGCCCGGACCCGACCCGAGCCGGCCCTCGCGCCACGCCGGGGGCGCCTTGCTGTCTTCTCGCTCACCCACGAGCCCACGCGCCGACCTGTCCGACCCCGAGAGGAGGTACTCCATGACGCACCGCAAGCAACTCTTCGTGGCACTGCTGGCTGTTCTCAGTTTCGCGGCCCTGTCTTCGCGCGCGCAGGCCCAGGTCTCCAACTGGCAGAAGGGTGTTACCCTGACCGCCTGGTGGAACAACGCCTACAGCAGCTCCGCCGCCATGGCCCGGCTCGACCAACTCAAGGCCATGAACGTGAACTACGTCACGCTCATCCCCACGTGGTTTGTCTCAAACAGCTCATCCAACACCATCTACGAAGACGTGAACGGCGCCTCCCCCAGCGAGTCGTCGCTGCGCACCTGCATCCAGCAGATCCATGCCCGCGGCATGAAGGTGATGCTCAAGCCGCACGTCGATTCCAAGGATGGCACCTGGCGCGGCGCCCTGCGCCCCAGCAGCCCCGGCTCCTGGTTCAGCAGCTATCGCAGCTTCATGCTGAAGATGGCCACCATCGCCGCGCAGACGGGCGTCGCGGAGTTGTGCATCGGCACCGAGTTGCGGTCGCTCTCCGGCTCCAGCTACAGCGGCAACTGGCGCCCCCTGGCGGCGGACATCCGCAAAGTCTACTCCGGGCCTCTCACCTACGCCTCGAACTGGGACGAATACTCTCGCGTGGATTGGTGGGACGCCCTGGACCACATCGGCACGGATGCCTACATGCCGCTGACCACCGTCGCCTACCCCAGCGTCCAACAAATCAAGGACGGCTGGTACGCGGCGAGGGACCCCTGGGGCGGCGTCCAACGCTGGGTAGACAGCCTGAAGGCGCTCTCCGTGAAGTACGGCAAACCGATCCTCTTCACCGAGATCGGCTACAAGGATGTGGCCAGCGCCGCCAACGAGTGGTGGGGATCCGTCAACACCACCCAGAGCTATCAGTCACAGATCAACGCCTACGAGGCCGCCTTCCAGGTGTGGGAGCAGCAGCCCTGGTTCATCGGCTTCCACTGGTGGGACCTCCGCGTCCAGGACGGCACCTACAGCCGTGACCACCCGATCAACCGCAAGCCGGTGATTGACACGATCACCGCCTGGTACGGGAAATCGGGCGGCGGCACCGCCGACACGACGCCCCCCTCCACGCCGACCGGCCTCACGGCGACCCCCTCCGGCACCTCGACCGTCGCCCTGAAGTGGAACGCCGCCACCGACAACGTGGGCGTGGCGGGATACCGCCTCTACCGCGACGGCGCGCGCATCGCCTCGCTCACGGGGACTTCCTACACGAACAGCGGCCTGGCCGCGTCCACCACCTACGCCTACCGCGTCTCGGCCGTGGACGCCGCCGGCAACGAGTCGAGCCAGAGCGCCGCCGTATCGGCCACGACCGCCGCCCCGGGCGACGGCACCGCGCCGAGCGTGCCCACCGGCCTGACGGCGACCGGCCTGAGCAGCACTCAGATCGCGCTCAGGTGGAACGCCTCCACCGACAACACCGGAGTGGCGGGCTATCGCGTCTATCGGAACGGCGCGCAGATCGCCACGGCCAATACGACGGCCCACACCGACTCCGGCCTGGCCGCCGGCACGACCTACAGCTACCAGGTGGCCGCCGTTGACGCCGCGGGGAACACCTCCGCCCTCTGCGCGGCCGTCAACGGCACCACGACCGCCGCCAGCGACGCGGCCGCCTACGGCTTCGAGACCGGCACCGAGGGGTGGCTGCCGCGCGCCCGTTGCACCGGAGTGTCTGCCGATACCTCGGTGAAGTTCGCCGGGAACGCCTCGCTGGCGCTGCAGCTCGGCAGCGTCTCCAACACCTCCGGCACGCAGGCCCAGGCCGAGGTCGTGCCGCCATCATCCCTGGTTGGCGGGAAGAGCGTCACCGCCCAGGTATACCTGGCATCCACCGCCACGAACGTGCGCGCCTGCCTCTACACGCAGGACAAGAACTGGCGCTGGAACCAGGGAGCGACGATCACCTTGAAGGGCAATGCCTGGACGGAGGTGGCGGTCACGGTGCCGAGCGGCGCCGCGATGCCGCTCAACCGCCTGGGCGTGCTCCTCTTCACCGCGAGCGGCAGCTTCACCGGCAAGGCGTGCCTGGATGAGGTGCGCTGGGACGGCGCCACGGTGCCTCCCCCACCGCCGCCGCCGACTACCTCGGGGGCGCAGTACAACTTCGACGACGGCACCCAGGGCTGGGCCAACCGCGCGCGGTGTACTCGCGTCTGGGCCGTCACCTCGAAGACCTACGCCGGCAGCGGCTCCATCGGCCTGCAGCTCGACGGTATCTCCTATGCCTCCGGCACGCAGGGACAGGTGGAAGTGCAGCCCCTTGCCGACCTGACGGCCGCCAAGACCGTCACTGCGCAGGTCTACCTGGCCTCAACGGCCACCAACGTGCGCGCCTGCCTCTACACCCAGGACGGGACCTGGCGCTGGACGCAGGGACCGACGGTCACTCTCAAGGGGGGCGCCTGGACGGCGCTCACCATCGCCCTGCCCGGCGATGCCGTCGCGCCGCTGAACCGCCTCGGGGTGCTCCTCTTCACCGCGACCGGGAGCTTCACCGGCCAGGTGGCGGTGGACGAGGTCGGCTGGTAGCCGCGCGCCCTTCAGGGGTCGGAGCCCGCGCCGCCACCAGACGCGCACACCCGTCGGTGGGGCGCGGGCTCCGACCCGCGCCCTACCAGGCGCGCGGGCATCCGGCGCGGGGCGGAACCCGCGCCCTACACCTTGGTGAGCGGCAGCTCCACCGTGAAGCGACTCCCCTTCCCCGGGCCTTCGCTCTCGGCCCACACCCGCCCGCCGTGAATCTCCACGAGGGACTTCACGAGCGCCAGCCCGATGCCCAGGCCCGCCTTCCGCTCCGCCCCGTCCCCGCCCTGGCGGAACATCTCGAACAGGTGCGGCATCAGCTCCGGCGCGATGCCGGCGCCGGTGTCCTCGACCTCGAGCCTGGCGACGTTCCACATTTCACGATGCGCGTTCAACGTTCCGCGTCCAACGTTCAACATCGAACGCGGAACGTTGAACGTTGAACACTGAACGCGGATCCGCCCGCCCGCCGGCGTGAACTTCACGGCGTTGGTGAGGAGGTTCATCACCACCTGCTGCAGCCGGTCCGGGTCGCCTTCCACCCACAGGCCCGAGGCCAGCCGGGACTCCAGAGCGAGGCCGGCGGCGTCGGCGTCGGGGCGGATCGCGTCCACCGCCCGCTGCGCCACCGCGCCGAGATCCATCCGCTCGCGGCGCAGCTCCAGCTTCCCCCTGGCGATGCGGGAGATGTCGAGGAGGTCGTTCACCAGCCGGGCCTGCAGCTTCACGTTCCGGTCCATGATGTCGGCGACGCTGCGCACGCGCTCCGGGTTCTCCGCCGAGCGGCGCAGGACTTCGATCCCGGCCATCAGGGGCGTGAGCGGGTTGCGCAGCTCGTGGGAGACGACCGCCACGAACCGATCCTTCGTCTCGCTCGCTTCGCTCAGCTCGTGCTCGATGCGCACCCGGTCGCTCACGTCGGCGGCGGCCACCACGGCGCCAAAGACGCGCCCCTCGGCGTCCCGCAGCGGCGCGGCGCTCACCGTCTCGTACGCATCCACCCCGGTTTCCGGGCAGCGCACCAGAATCACCTCGCCCTCCACGCCCTCCCCGCGCAGCGCGCGGGCGCCCGGCAGCTCATCGAGCGGGATCGGGCGGCCGTCCAGGGTGCGGGGGTGGATGGCGGCAACAACTTCGTTCAAACTCAGGTGCCGCGCTTCGGCATCGGGGGGAGAGAGTCTCCGTCCGGCATGGTTGGTCTTCTGCGTCCGGCCCTCTTCGTCCAGGATGAAGAGGGCGTGGGGAACCTGGTGGAGCACGGCATCCAGGTAAGTGCGCTGCTTGACGTTCTCTCGCTCCAAGTCGTAACGCGCCGTGATGTCCTGAAGCGCCACCACGGCGCCGGCGATCTCCCCGCGCGCGTCCCGGAGGGGCGCCGCGGTATCGAGGACCACCCGCCACTCTCCATCCGGGCGACACAGGTGCAGCTCGCGCTGCCGGATCGTCTCACCCGTCTCCATCGCCCGCGTGCCCGGCAGATCCTCGGGGGGCACCGGGGTCCGGCGGTCGGGCTCGTAGTAGCGGTAGATCGTGCCGGCATCCACAACCCGAAGGGCGGTCGGCAGGCGCTGGCCGTGAATCTCCTGGTAGGCCGGGTTCGCCGTGGCGTTCGCCCTCTCCAGCGTCCGGCCTTCGACGACGAGCACTCCGGCGGGGATGTTCTCAAGGACGGCGGCGAGGCGGGTGCGCTCCGCTTCCTCGCGCGCCCGCGCCGCGGTGAGCGCCTCGCGGGCGCGCACCTCCCGGGCGCCTGCCAGGAGCACGATCACCCCGGCGGAGAGCATCAGCAGGAGGCCGGTGGCCCGGATGCCCGCTTCCTGCGCCACCACGACGCGTTGGGCTCGCGCCGTGCCATCGCGCAGCCGGGCGTACGACTGCCACACGGCAAGGCTTGACCCCGTCCGGCCCTCACTCTGGCGGATGACCCGCTCCCGGGCACCCGGGTCACCACTCAACAGCGGCCGGACGACCTCGCGCACCCACCGGTTGATGCTCCCCCGCAGCTCGGCGGCCAGCGCCTGCGCCTCCGGCCCGACCCGCCCGGCGTGCCGGGAGACCTCATCCATGACGCCCGTCGCCTCCGCCAGCGCGCGCCGGGCATCCTCCCGGTGGCGGGGCTCGCCGGTGAGCGCGAAGCGGAAGAGGGACATGGTGACCCTGATCAGTGACGCCCGGAGTTGTGTGGTGCTCTCCTCCAGCGCGGCTACCTCACGCTGGCGGGCGCCCACCACCCAGCGCGCGAGAACCTCGGACATTACGGGGCCGAGCAGCATGAGGACGAGACCCAGAAGTCCCAGTCTCCAGGTAAGAGCGGTGCGCTGCAAACGTTCTGCTGCCAATGTCGTTCCTGCCCTTCCGCGCACCACCCGGTCGCCTGGCCAGTGTGAAGCGCGACCAGGCGACCCACCGTCCCGTCCGCTGCCTCGGAGCGTGGTGGTCCGCAGTCAGGACCTCCTTCCCGCTCCCCCATCGGGATAAACTGAGCGATATTCCCATCCGTCTGCGGCCCGAAACTTGGTTGGTTTCCCCGCCATGCCCTCATGCAAACGTGTGTATATTTCCCGCACGCCGGCTGGTTCAGACGCTGGCTCGGCGCAACCCTGGCGCCCCCGGGCGCGCCAAGCGCCGGGGCCATTTCATTCCCCCACCGCATTGATGCTCGCAGTGCCCTCAACCAGCAGGAGCACCCCGGAGACTGCCCGGAGCGCCCGAGAATCGGGCTGGTCTCCCGGGAGCGCACCCCCCTCACCCCACCTCCAGCCGGTCGGGCACCGGCGCTCCGAGACAAACGGCCCACACCCGCGCTTCGGACCAAGGGCCAACCCTCTCGCAGGGCGGGGTCCGGGCGGATGCAGGCCCTCCCCTGCTATCCCGGGGCCGCCCCGGGTGGGTTGCTCAGGATGACGGATTCGGGGGTTTCTGAGGCGGCGCCGGGAGGGCTCAGGACCGCCACCTGACGCAACCGCTCCGCCTGGTTGGGGGCAATGGGAACGTCCTGGTCGGAGGCACATCGGTATTGACAGTTCGGGTACCATCCCCTATACTGTATCGGGGTGATGATCCATACTCGGAAGCGAGAGGAGTCCATATGGAGCGTGTCATGGTGACTCTCCCACGTGATCTGCTGCAGGAGGTGGACGCGGCCGCTGGCGAGTTGAAGCAGAACCGCAGCGAGCTGGTACGCCGAGCTCTCAGGGAGATGCTTCGGCAGATCCGGGAACGGCGCTTCGAGGAGCTGCTGGCGGAGGGGTACCGGGAGTCGGCGGCGCGAGCAGCGGTGGTCGGATCCGAGGGGTTGCCGCTGCAGGCGGCCGCCACGGAGGGGACGTGGCACTGGGATGAGTAGCGCCGCCCTCTTCCGTCGCGGTGACGTGGTGCTCGTTGCCTTCCCTTACGTCACCGACCCCTCCCGCTCCAAGCACCGACCGGCGGTGGTGATCCAGAACGACATCGGGAACCGCTTCAGTCCGAACCTCATCGTCGCGGCCATCACCTCACAACTACCTCGGCGTGACTACCCCACGGACTACTGGGTGGGTGCGGGATCCCCTGAGGGGCAGGCGGCCGGACTGGACCGGGCGGCCGTGGTGAAGGCGGATACCGTCCTGACGGTGCCGAAAATGTCGGTGGTCAGGCAACTGGGACACTTCCCCGACGGCGCCATGGCGGCTATTGATCAGTGCCTGCGGGTCAGCCTGGCTCTGACCTGATCGCCGCCGCGGTCCCTGCGTCGGGGGCAGTAGGCTTCACGGACGGGCAGTATCATCGGTGCTCCTCAGTGCGTCACTCTCGGCAAAGATGGTTCGCCTGCCGGCGTCGGGGGTCCTTCACATGCGGCCGGGGGAACGCCATCCCCGCCCGGCGCATCCTGTAGATCGGCGGGCCTCGCCACGCCTTGCGCGCCGCCGCACCGATGGCGGCAGCGGGCGTCCTGGCGGGCCTGCAAATCTGAAATCTCAAGTCTGAAATCTCAAAATCTCCCGGGGGCTCACTTGAAACGAAACAACCTCACAACGCCGGCCGTCCTGGTGGCGCTCGCTCTCCTGCTGGTGGGCGGCATCGCCGTCGGGATCTACACCGAGTATCTTTGGTTCCAGGAGATGCGTTACACGGGCGTCTTCTGGACGACACTGAAGGCGAAGGCCGCGATGGGCGCCGTGGGCGCCGCGGCGGTGTTCCTGCTCTTCTGGGCCAACGTCCGCATCGCCCGCCGCACCCGCCGCCACCGACCGGCGCTCCGGGTGATCGGGGACAATCTCCTCGAGGTGCCCGACCGCGACCAGATCGAGCCGGTGGTCAACCGGCTGCTGCCGCTCGCCCTGGCGGGCGCCGCTCTCCTCGCCGGCTTCGTCTTCTCCTCACTGTGGGAGGAAGCCCTCCGCTTCCGCAACCCCGTGGCGTTCGGGAAGAGCGACCCGCTCTTCGCCAAGGACATCGCCTTCTACGTCTTCCAGTTCCCGCTGCTGAAGGCCGTCTACGGCGCGGTGCTGGCGGCGCTGGGGTTGAGCGCGCTGGTGGCGGCGGCGCTCTACGTCTGGGAGGGCAAGGTCGTCGCCAGCCAGAACGAGATCGCCGTGGATCCGATGGTGAAGCCGCACCTCTTCAGTCTTCTGGCGCTCATGCTCCTGGTGAAGGCGGTGGGCTACCGCCTCAACATGTACGAACTGCTCTACTCGCCGCGCGGCGTGGCCTACGGCGCCAGCTACACCGACGTCCACGTGGTGCTGCCGGTGCTGAAGGTGCTCCTGGTGCTGGCGGCGCTCAGCGCGGTGTTCCTGTTCGTCAGCGCCTTCCGGCCCGGCTGGAAGGCGGCGGCCGCGGTGGCCGGGCTGTGGCTGGTGGTCGCCCTGGTCGGCGGCCAGGCGCTCCCTTCCGCGGTGCAGAAGCTGCAGGTGGCCCCCAACGAGCTGAAGATGGAGCAGCCCTACATCGAGCACAACATCCACAACACCCGCGCCGCCTACAACCTGGCGAACGTGGATGAGCAGGAGTTCGCCGCCGATGAGTCACTGACCGCCGCCGACCTCCAGGCCAACAACCTCACGGTGGAGAATATCCGCCTCTGGGACCATCGCCTGCTCCTCACCGCCTACAAGCAGCTCCAGGAGATCCGCACTTACTACGACTTCCCCGACGCGGACATTGACCGATACACCCTCGGCGACAAGTACCGCCAGGTGATCATCTCGGCGCGCGAGATTTCATCCGACCGCCTGCCGAGCAAGCTCTGGATCAACGAGCGCCTCACCTACACGCACGGCTACGGCGCCGTCGTCAGCCCTGTCAACCGGATCTCCAACGAGGGCCTACCCGACTTCATGGTGAAGAACATCCCGCCCACCGGCGAGCCGGAGCTCCGGATCACCCGCCCGGAGGTCTATTACGGCGAGATCTCCAGCGAGTACGTCTTCGTGAAGACGAAGGCGCGCGAGTTCGACTATCCCGCGGGAGAGCAGAACGTCTACACCAACTACGATGGGGGCGGCGGAGTGCCCGTCGGCGGCTTCTTCCGGCGGCTCCTCTTCGCCCGCCGCTTCAACAGCCTGCCGATCCTGCTCAACCAGGACATCACCCCCGAGAGCCGGGTGATGTACTACCGCCGGGTCCACGAGCGCCTGCAGCGCATCGCCCCCTTCCTCCTGTTCGACCGCGACGCCTACATCGTCATCAGCGGGGGTAGGCTCTACTGGATGTGCGACGCCTACACGCGCACCGACATGTACCCCTACTCGCAGCCGATCCCCGGCTTGGGCAACTACTTCCGCAACCCGGTGAAAGCGGTCGTGGATGCCTACCACGGCACGGCGAGCTTCTACATCGCCGATCCGACCGACCCGATCATCCAGACCTACCACCGCATCTTCCCGGGCCTCTTCCAGCCGCTGGAGAAGATGGACCCCGACCTGCAGAAGCACATCCGCTACCCGCAGACGCTCTTCGACGTGCAGGCGCGCATGCTGGCGGTCTACCACATGACCGACCCGCAGGTATTCTACAACAAGGAGGACGTGTGGGAGATCCCCGCCGGTGAGGCAACGCGCACGGCCACGCCTGCCTTCGCCGCCGAAACCGGGCCGGCCGCGCCGCGCAGCCCCTTCGGGCCGCGGGCGGCGCCGGCGCCCGTGGCGCCGCGCGCGCGGGCGATGGAGCCCTACTACACGATCATGAAGCTCCCCGGCGCCGAGAAGGAGGAGTTCATCCAGTTGATCCCCTTCACGCCGGCGAAGAAGGACAACCTGCGGGCGTGGATGTGCGCGCGCAACGACCCGCCGAACTACGGCGAACTGATCGTCTACAGCTTCCCCAAGGCGAAGCTCGTCTACGGGCCGTCCCAGGTGAACGCCCGCATCGAGCAGGAGGCGCAGATCAGCCAGCAGCTCACCCTGTGGCGCCAGGGCGGCAGTGACGTCATCCGGGGCAACCTCCTCAGCATCCCGATCGAGCAGAGCCTGCTCTACGTGCAACCGCTCTACCTGAAGGCCGCCAGCGGCGAGATCCCGGAGCTGAAGCGCGTCATCGCCGCCTACGGCGACCGGATCGCGATGGAGACAAACCTGGAGCGCGCCCTGAACACCCTCTTCGGCGAGGGACGGCCGGCGGCGGCTGCCGCGGCTCCACGCCCGGCCGGCTCTGCGCCTGCCGCGGCGGCCCCGACGTCCGAGCAGGCCGAGCTGGCGCGCCGGGCCCTTCAGCACCTGCGCCAGGCGCGCGAAAGCTACCGCGGCGACGACTGGGCCCGCTTCGGCAAGGAGATGAAGGAGCTGGAGGAGACACTGCGGCGGATGAACGAGGGGGAGCGGTGAGGAGAACGTGGCCGCCGGGAGCGCGGGGCTTCGCACC
Organism: Armatimonadota bacterium; assembly: GCA_016199585.1. Lineage (GTDB taxonomy): Bacteria > Armatimonadota > JAAZEB01 > JAAZEB01 > JAAZEB01 > JACQGM01. The sequence goes on along the minus strand of JACQGM010000308.1, from coordinate 16,526 downwards.
CCGCGCCTCCCCTCGCCCTCCCGCACCCGGCAGCCCCGCGCGGTCGCCCCTTGCGCACCCCCACCTCCGCGAGGGGACCCGTGAACCGGAGGCAGCCTCTATGTTTAGCCCCTGCCCGCTGCGGGTATCATCAAAGTGCTGAAGTGAGAGGGGTACGGACGGGGGGTTCGGTGAGGACGCAGGGAGGGGTCCCTGCCTGAAGGCCCGGAGGCGGTTTCTCCGGGCCTTCGCGCGTACCGGATGGCCTCAGCCATCATCGGCGCAGGCGCCGGCGCCGAGCACGTCCAGGTGGCCGGCGATGCCCTCGTCGTTGTAGCTGAAGAGGACGAAGCCCTTCGCGCCGGCGGCCCGAGCGGCGCGCACCTGTGCCAGCACGTCCAGCGACGTCTGGAGCTGCCAGCTCCCGATGCCGGCGATCAGCGGCCGGGCATCGCCGATGTCGCGGCGCTGGCGGCGCACCGCCTCCCCCTGGGCCTCCGTATCCGTCACGTAGTTCATCGGCACCACGAAGTCCAGCCACCCGGCGCGCACCCAGCGCGGCCAGTCCTGGCGGACTCCCTCCCGGCACCAGGGGTAGTTGCGCCAGATGGCCGCGGAAACCTGCACCCGGGGCTTCCGCTTCTTGCTGCCCTCATAGACGCGCTCGACCAGCCGTGAGATGTTCGCGCGCTGCCACTCCTCATAGCGGGCGCGCAGCGACCTCGTGCGCACGTCGGCGGGCCAGCGCTCCACCGTCACCCCGGCCGCGCGCTCGAACTCCCGCCGCGACACGGCGCCGTAGTCGAAGCGGGTGTGGGGCGCGTCGGGATAGCGGATATAGTCGAGGTGCAGGCCGTCAATGTCATAGCGCGACACGAGATCCATCATCACCTGGTGCTCCAGGTCCTGATTGCGCGGGTCGCCGGGGTTGGCCCAGGGGCTCTGGGTGCCGTCAGGGTCGCGCACCAGGCGGTCCTCGCTCGCCATGCGCTGGCGGTACTCCTCGGGGGCGGAGCCGAGGTGGTAGACCACCCGCCAGGCATGGAAGGCGAGGCCGTGGCGGCGGGCGGCATCGAGGGCGCGCTGCAGCTCGTCGCCGCCCGCCTCTTCGGCCCAGGTATCGCGCGGCAGGAAGTCATTCGGGTAGATGGTGTTGCCGCCGCGGCCCACGCGCACGAAGGCGGCGTTGAGGCCGCCCGCCTTGGCGCGCGCCATCACGGCGTCCCAATCGGTGGGGCGGTAGGTGTGGATCCAGAAGCCGCGCAACTCGCCGCGCGGCGCCGGGGTCATGGCGCTCTCCAGCCGGTCGAGGGCGCGCTCGGCCATCACCGCCGCTTCCCGGGCCTTCCGGCCATGGTGGGCATCGGACGGAGGCGACGGCGGCACGGCTTCGAGCAGCCGCCGCGCCTGCGCGGCGAACTCGTCCACGCGCGGCTTGCGGCCCTTCAGGTCCGGGCGGCCAGATAGGGAGAGCCATCGCCGGCGCTGCTCCGCCAGGCGTGCCAGGGCGGCGACGCGGCGGGCGCGCGCGCTCTGCCCCCACACGGCCCCATCGAGGTAGCCGAGCGCCACCAGCAGGAACTCCCGCTTCTGGCGGGGACCTCCCCCGGTCAGGATGTGGCCGACCAGCATCCCCGCCCGGTTGAGGGTGACGGCCGGCCAGGTGCGCTGCCCCTTCCCCTCCCACCACCCGATGACACGGGTGCCCTCCAGGGGCGTGAGGAGAAGGGACCGCCAGGAGCTCTGGTCCATCTCATCCGGGAGTCCGGGCACATCATCCGCGGCGAAAGCGATGCGCCGGAGCTGGCCCTCGAACTCCGGCTCCTTCGACCCGGCGCTCGTCACCCCGAGCAGCGTGAAGAGACCGGCGGGCGCCTGCGGGTAGATAGCCAGAATCCGCCCCCCGCCCGCCACGAACGCGGCCAGCGACGCCACGTTGCCGTCGGTCAAGACGTTGAACGGCAGCAGCGCCACCCCCGCTCCCTCCAGATCCGAAAGGGACAAGGACGTATCCGGCAGCGTCCGGTAGGGGACCCCGGAGAGATCGAGGAACCCGGAGACGCGCCCGAAGGCGGTGCGCGCCTGGCTGCGCGCCGCCTCGGTGGCGGCCGGGCGCGCCGGCTCGACCAGCACGACGCGCGGCGACACGGGCACCGGCGGGCCGGGCTCCGGCTCCGGCGCGATGGCGGCCGGTGATCCACCCGGAGACGGCGGCACGCGCCGGCCGGGGACACCCGTGCGGTGAGCGACGCCCCAGGCGGCCAGCAGCACCACGGCGGCCAGCGGCACGCCGCGCCGGGCCCAGCCGGAGATCGGCGCGCCGGCCGCGGGGGACCAGCGAGTCAGACAAAGAAGATGCACGCGGTCACGGTATCCTTTCAACCCGAACTCCCCCGGCCGAACAACCCGAGGATGCCCTTTGGCGACTGCCTCGGGTCGGCGCCGGGAACCGGGGAAGATGCTTGAGACACTCTCAGGATACCAAGCGGGACGGGGGGTGTCAAGTTCGGGCGCCGACGGAAACTGCTCAGGGTTCAGGAGTACGGACACGCCAGACGGGCCGAGACGGAGCGCGGCCCCTACGCAGTGCGCGCAGTATGTAGGGTTGCTGCTCTGTCTGCGACCGTTGCGCGCTTGCCGCTGGCTATGAGCCCTGGACGCCAGGAGAATCCACGGGCGCCCGGCTCTTGCGCTCCGTCCGGGATTGCTGTAAGATAGGAGCGGCGGACGTCGCGTGCGCCGAATCACCCTGCCGGCACACCGGTCGCCCCAGGGGTGGAGCATCCCGCCGAGAGGCGGTCGCGCTCGAGCCGTGTCGCTGGTGACGCCACGGCGATTGTAACCCGGCCCGGCGCGCTTCTTCGGGCGCTGCCGGGCGGTCCCGTCCGACAGGACAGGCATGATCACACATCCAGTCTTATCCGGGGCACGACAGGTGGTGACCCTCGCGCGCCGCAGGTGCCGGTGCGCCTCGTTGTCGGTCGCCGGGATCCTCCTGGCGCTGGCCGGGGTAACGGCGCTCTCCGGCTGCGCGCGCGCCGGCGGACGCGCCGCGGCGACTCGGGTTACGGTGGCGGGATCCACGTCGGTGACGCCCTTCGCCGAGCAGCTCGCCGAGGAGTTCATGCGGAAGCGCCCCGGCGTTCAGGTCAACATCCAGGGGATCGGCTCTTCCGCGGGCATCCAGGCGACCGAGACGGGCGCGGCGGACGTCGGCATGTCGTCGCGCGCGCTCAATCAGGAGGAGGTGCGGGAGCTTCACCCCGTGCTCGTGGCGCTGGACGCCATGGCGATCATTGCGCACCCCGATAACCCGGTGCGCAACGTGGCCCTGCCCCAGTTGCGGCGCATCTTTGCGGGCGAGATCCGCAACTGGCGGATGCTGGGGGGCAGGGATGCCCCGATCACCCTGGTGAACCGGGAGGCTGGCTCAGGAGCGCGCGGCGCCTTCGAGGAATTGGTGATGGGGAAGGGCGGCTCGCCACTGGACTACCGGTCGATCCGCCAGGGGTCGCAGGGGGCCGTGCGGGCTGTCGTCGAAGGCGACCCGAACGCGGTGGGCTACGTTTCGTCAGGGGTGCTGACCCCCGGGGTGCGTGCTCTGCACGTTGACGGAGTAGCGCCCACGGCGGAGGAGGCCGTGGCAGGGCGCTACAAGCTGGTGCGCCCGTTTCTCTTCGTGCTGCGGCGCGGCGAGGCGCCGGTCGGGCTGGCTCGCGACTACATCGGCTACGTGCTCAGCAAGGAGGGCCAGGAGACACTGGTGCACTCGGGCCTGATCGCCGCGCCGAAGGAGGCGCTGCCGTGGAAGGACTGAGGGAGCGCCTCATCGCGCGCACGCTCCTCGTGGTCGCCTGCTCCGTGGTGCTGGCGCTGGCGATCATCACCTACTTCATCTTCCGCGCCGGGCTGCCGATCATCTTCCATCTGGGCCTGGACGACTTCCTCTTCAGCACCCGTTGGATGCCGGCGGATGAGGGCGGCAGCTACGGCATCGGCGCCATGGCGCTCGGGTCGCTCTGGGTGACGCTCGGGGCGCTGGTGGTGGGCGTGCCGCTGGGCGTGGCGGTGGCCGTCTTCTCCGCCGAGCTGGCGCCGACCTGGCTGGCGAACCTGATCCGGCCCGCCATCCAGCTCCTGGCCGGCATCCCGTCCGTCATCTACGGGTTCGTCGGCCTCATGGTGCTGGTGCCCTGGGTGCGCCAGCACCTGGGCGGGCCGGGGCTGTGTGTCTTCACCGCGGCCATCGTCCTCGGCATCATGATCCTGCCCAACATCATCAGCATCTCCGAGGACTCGCTGCGCGCCGTGCCGCCGGCCTACCGGCAGGGCGCGCTGGCTCTGGGGGCGACTCGCTGGCAGACGATCTGGGGGGTTCTCATCCCGGCGGCGCGCTCGGGGATCATGGCGAGCATCATCCTCGGGATGGGCCGGGCGCTGGGGGAGACGATGGCGGTGATCATGATGATCGGCAACTCCCTCCAGGTGCCGCGCTCGTTGCTGGACCCCGCCACCACGCTCACCAGCAACATCGGCCTGGAGATGGCCTACGCGAGCGGCCAGCACCGGGAGGCGCTCTTCGCCACCGGCGTGGTCCTCTTTGCATTCATCATGATCCTCAACCTGATCGCGAACGTGGTCTCACGCCGGAGGGTGCAGGCATGACGGCCGAGAAGCAGGTCCGGGTGTGGCCGCGGGTGGTGCAGCGCATCGCGTTCGCCCTGATCTGGACGGCGGCGCTGGCGACGCTGATGGTGCTCGCGTTCATCGTGCTCTACGTCTTGCGGCTCGGCTTGCCCCACGTGGACTGGCGCTTCCTCTCCCGCTACCCGGAAGCGATGGGGCGCGAGGGCGGCATCCTGCCGGCCATCGTCGGCACGGTGGTGCTGACGCTGGCGGCGGTGGCGGTGGCGGCGCCCCTCGGCATCGGCGCCGCCGTCTTCCTCACGGAGTACACCTGGGAGAGCCGCGTCACGCGCGCGGTGCGCTTCGGCGCCGAGGCGCTGGCGGGCGTGCCCTCCATCATCTACGGGCTGTTCGGGTTCATCTTCTTCGTCACCTACCTGAGGATGGGGTGGTCCATCCTCTCCGGGGCGCTGACGCTGGCGATCATGATCCTGCCGACGATCATCCGCACCGCCGAGGAAGCGATCCTGACCGTGCCGCGGCCCTACCGCGATGTCAGCTTCGGCCTGGGGGCGACGCGCTGGCAGATGGTGACCTCGGTGGTGCTCCCCACCGCGCTGCCGGGGATCGTCACCGGGATCATCCTCGCCATCGGACGGAGCGTGGGGGAGACAGCCGCGATCATCTTCACGGCGGGCACCGCCCTCACCATGCCGACGTCGCTCCTCTCACCGGCGCGCACCATGTCGGTACACTTCTTCGTCCTCGCCATCGAGGGCATCTCGCTGGAAAAGGCCTACGCCACGGGCGCCATTCTGATCCTCACCACGCTGCTGATCAACGTGCTGGCGAACTGGCTGGTGGTGAACGCCGTCCGGCGGCACGCGCGGCGGGGGTAGAGACATACATGAACGATGACACAAAGATCCTGGTAGAGGAGTTCAGCGCCTTCTACGGCGAGAACGAAGTGGTGAAGCGCATGACGCTGCCGGTGCGCCGTCACGAGATCCTCGCCCTCTTCGGGCCGGCCGGCGGCGGCAAGACCACGCTCCTGCGCTCGATGAACCGCCTCACGGACAACACGCGCCATGCCCGGCACCACGGGCGCATCCTGGTGGACGGCAAGGACATCTTCGCGCCGGAGGTGGACGTCGTTCACCTGCGCCGGCGCGTCGGGATGATCTTCGCGCTCCCGGTGCCCCTGCCGATGAGCGTCTACGATAACATCGCCTACGGGCCGCGCATGAGCGGCATCCGCGCCCGGAAGCGCCTGGACGAGAGCGTGGAGCGGAGCCTGAACCGCGCCGCGATGTGGGACGAGATGAAGGACCGCCTCGCCGAGTCGGCGCTGCACCTCTCCGGCGGCCAGCAGCAGCGCCTCTCCATCGCCCGCGTCCTCGCGATGGAGCCGGAGGTGATCCTCCTCGACGAACCGACGGCGGCCCTCGACCCGATCTCCACCCTGAAGATCGAGCAGATGCTCCTGAACCTCAAGGCCCAGTGTACCGTGGTCATTGTGCCGCACAACATCCAGCAGGCCGCGCGCCTGGCGGACCACGCCGCCTTCGTCCTCATGGGCGAGCTGGTGGAGTACAGCGACGGGAGGAAGCTCTTCACAACCCCCGGCGACAAGCGCACCGAGGACTACATCACGGGTCGGTTCGGGTAGCAGGTCGCGTGCAGCCGACGCCAAACAGGATGGCGGACTGAAGGGGCAGATCGCGCACCCCCGTGACCAAACCGGGCCGTGTAGGGGCGGACCGCGTGCCCGCCCGGCACCGCGAGTGCGCCACACCGGGGCGGACACGCGGTCCGCCCCTACACGGGAACCGCCCTTTCACTCCACCGACCTGGTTAACGCCGTGGGCTCGGATCGCCTGAACCGGGCGAGACCGCGCTGCGGCCGCTCGCGCCGGAAGCACCCTTCCGAATCCCTCCACGCAGGAACCGCTGCGGCCCGAGTCGACCGCCGCGGCCATCCCGCTCAAGGGCACCCTCAGCGGCACCTGCCTCTACTACGCCCGCGTCACCCAGGAGCCGCTCTCCTGGCCGGGGATGGCGTGGACGGGCCCGGTGTGGCTGGCTGCGGGGGAGCGGCAGAGCGGTGGGGAGATAGGGCCACGGGGCGGGCCTCCCTGCGCCACGGACGCACGCACCCCGAAGCAAAGGGCTTTGCAGACATCGGAGCGCCGTCCGCCCTGGCCGATGACCAGGATGAAGGAATCTGATGGACGTAGCATCTAATCGTGTGTGGGACTGGTCCGAGGACGGCAAGCAGTGGTAGCCCGCCAGAGAGGAGGCATCCGATGAAACGCCGTGACTACGTAATGATTGGTGTCGTGTGCGCAAGCGTACTCCTGGCGCTGTGTCGCCCCGCCCGTGCGGCCGATGCGGTGAGGGGGTTTGATCTGACCCGGCTGACCACCCTCCGCGAGCGGGGGCTGTCACCGGAAGGAGTGGCGCAGCGGTACCTTTCCTTCCTGGTGGAAGAGACCGCGCAGCCATCGCCCACCCGTCGGGGTCTGGGCGGGGGTGACATCACCCACGACTACATCCTGACCCAGATCGTGCTCGCCGGCGCCCTGAGCGGCGCCAGCCGCGACGTGCTGTGGGCGGCGGCCACTGTGGCCCGGCCCGGGGAATACCGCGACTGCATCCAACTCACCCTGGGCCTTCTCGGCGATACGCGCGTTCGGGATTTCCTGATCCGGTATCTGGGCGATCCAGACAACTCCCCCCGGCTGCGTGACCAGGCGGCGCGGGCGCTGGGGCGCGTGCCACACCCATCCGTTGTCGCCCCACTGGCCGCCGCCTTGCAGGATCCGGCTTCGGAGGTGGTGAGAGGCGTGGGTCCCGCGCGCAAAGCGTACTACATCCGGGGCACCGCACGCGGATCCCTGAAGAAGGTGGAGCGTGCGGGGGTGGCTCTCCCGGCTGCCGTGCAGCAGGCGATGGCGGCAGCCGTGACCACGGAGCCGCTGCCGCAGGGCAGCAAGTAGGTCGCCCCTGCCCGGGAGCGGCTGTGCGCAGCGGAACATCGCCGCCCGGCAGGCCGGGCTGGTCTCCGACGCGGTTGCCCATCTCACCTCTGCGCCGAAGGTGCTTCGGGCTTCGGGCGCAGACGGAGCAGCGCCCCTACGCACCTCGCTCGTCGTAGGGGCCGCCGCTCCGTCTCGGCCCGGTCTGATGCGATTGCCGGTCTTGCTCATCACAACCTACTATGCGCGCGAGCTCCGCCAGCACCTCGGGCGGGAGGAGCGCGATCCGGTCGTAGAGGGCGAAGGGCGCGCCGGTGCGGCCGGCCCAGGCGGAGTCGCCGTAGCTCCAGTGCCACCACTCGTCGGCGCAGTTGCTGAAGCCCGCGTCCGCCATCGCCCGGATGAGCGCGCGCCGGTGCGCGCGGGCGTCGGGCGTGAGGTGGAGCGAGTAGGTCGGCTGGGCGCTCTGCCCCGGCTTCCGGGTCGCGGTGAGGTCCACGCCGCGGCTCTCGGCATCCACGATTCCGACGTCCACCGCGCCGCCGGTGCAGTGGCCGGGGGGCGCCTTGGCGTCCGGCGGGTGCCAGAAGCGGTTGGCCTCGCGCCGGAGGATGTGCCGGGGCCACTCGGGGTGGCGCTCGGCGAGCTTCCGGTAGTGGCCCCAGTAGCCCTCCGCCTGCTGCTCCGGGGTGCGCAGCGCCGTCTGCACCTTCAGCCGCCACCCTTCGGGCAGGGCGCGCGCGGCGCGGACCAGCATCTCGGCCACGGTGCGGCGCGCGAAGGGGAACCGGCAGGCGGCGACCACCTCCGGGCAGGCCACCCGGAGGTCCACCAGCGGCTCGCCGCACTCCCGGATCGGGATTCTCCCGAGCGGTCCAATCCCCGGCTCGCGCGGCGACCCGGGCTCTCTGAGCGTTCTCAACCGACCACCTTTCGCGCGACGTTCCCCCGAGCGGCCCCTCCGGACTCCGGCCCGCGCCCTCGGCGGCGCCGGCCTCCCTCGGCGGGAAGGGGTAGGACCCGGCGCACTCGATGGATGGGGCGGCAGCAGGCGCCATCACCCTGCGCGTAGTATATCTGATCGGAGTTGGACGGTCAAGGCGGATGGGGGGAGCGCAGGGCCCTCTCATTCAAGCCGCGTCCTGGCGCCGGGCATTGGAAATACCCGTCCGGTGAGCGGCACGGCGCCGCTGAGGGTCCTGCCGGACGCACGGGTGTTCTCCGTCCGCGAGGCCGGTTGGCTGCAAGCCCACGAGACGGGTATTTCCAATGCCCGTAGGCTGAACGAGAAGGCCCCGGGGGCGCGGGAGGCGAACACCCCCGTGGGTCACAGACGCCCGAAGGCGCATTCATCCGCGAGGAGGCATCCCCGCCCCTCCTGTCGAAGTCGTTACCAGGGACCGGAACGCCCCGCCACCGGTGCGCGCCGGTGCGCGAAGGAGGATACCGTGCAGTACGCGAGATTCGGCAATACGTCCATGAAGGTGTCGCGCCTCTGCCTGGGCACGATGGGCTTCGGCGGCCCGCACCTGCCCCCGGAGGCGTGCGCCCGCGTCGTTGACGAGGCGATCGACCACGGCGTCAACCTCCTGGATACGGCGGAGAGCTATGGCCGCTCCGAGGCGATCCTCGGCGAGGTGCTGGGCGAGAAGCGAGACCGCGTTTTCATCTCCACCAAGGTGTTCACTATGCACACCCGCGCCCAGTGCGGCCGCAACAGCCGCCAGAACATCCTTCGCTCCGCGGAGGACAGCCTCGCCCGGCTCCAGACCGAGTACATTGACCTCTATCTGCTCCATCACCCCGACCCCGACACCCCGATGGATGAGACGCTGCTCGCGCTCGACTCTCTGGTGCGGAGCGGGAAGGTGCGCTACGTCGGCTGCTCCAACCACTACGCCTGGCAGGTGGCCCTGATGGCGAGCACTGCCGCGGAGCGCGGCTGGGCCCGGCCGATGGCCAACCAGGTGTGCTACAACATCCTCGACCGGCCTGCCGATAGCGAGTTCGTGCCGTTCGCGCGCAAGCTGAACATCCCGATCATGGCCTATTCGCCCCTCTGCGGCGGCCTGTTGAGCGGGCTGTACCGCCCCGGCGAGCCCCTCCCCGCGGGATCGGCCATCGAGTCGCGCTTCGGGGGCAAGATCCGGCAGCTCCACGAGTCCAGCGTCGTGAAGGGCATCCTCGAGGGCCTGGAGCAGATCGCTCAGGGCCAGGAAGTGAGCGTGCTCCAGCTCTCACTGCTGTGGCTCACGGCCAAGCCCTACGTCGGCGCCGTTCTGGTCGGGGGCACGCGGCCTGAGCACTTCCGGCCGGCCTACGAGATCGCCGACCGGACGCTGCCGGACGAGGTCGTGGCGCAGATTGACGCACTCTCGCAGCCGCAGGTCTACAAGCCGTTCCGCAACCAGGGCTTCGCGGACGCGCCGATCCTGTAAACTGGCGTACGGAGGACGCAATCGTAGGGCGCGCGACACAGGGGCGCGGGTGTCGGATCGTGACGGGAGCCGGCGCAGTGAGAGCGGGATAGTAGAGAGGAGCGCGAGGGAACTGAAGAGACGGGACTTCCTGCGAGGGGCGGCCTGCATCTCGCTGGCCGCCGCTTCCGGGCAGATGGCGTTTGGAGAAGGATGCAAACTGATGGCTGGGAATCTGATCTTGACGATGGATGCGGGGTTCTCGTACGATCTGGCGCTCCCCACGCCCGACGAGGTGCCGGTGGGCGCGCATTGGGAGGGAGGCGCGCTCCGGGCGGGCCAGGCTCCGCAAGGCGCCTCCAGGCTGCTTCAGCGCGGCCCGCTGCACCTCATGTATCAGCCGCGGCTGATCCTCAAGGTGGACGACCTCTCGGACCACAGCCTGCGCGGCTTTCAGCGGATCGCCCGGATGGTGGACCGCTTCAACACCAAGGCGACCTTCGGCATCAACCCGGGCCGCGCCAACGCCGAACTCTGGGCGTTCGTCAACAGCCTCGACCGGAACCGCTTCGAGATCTGGAACCACACCTGGGACCACGGACGCTCCGGACCCAACCAATGGGGCCAGCCCTACGATGTCCAGTGGGCCAACATCGAGCGTGCCCAGGAGGCCGTCAAGCGAGAGACCGGAATCGTCATGCGCACCTTCGGCGAGGCGGGCATTCGCGTAGGTGGCCGCTCCGTCGGGGACCAGGACGAGGTAACGTACTACGTGGTCCGCAACCACCCGGACCTGAACGGCATGTTCGGGCCTCCGGGCCGGTTCGCCGACCGCGGGCCGGGGACGATCAACTCGGAGGGCATCTTCATCTCGAGTGCGCTCGGCGTCTTCGAGAACGAGGGCTTTCCCCCGGATCAGCGCAAGCCGGGCGGGACCCCCGAAGAGAGCTTCGTCGAGCGGTGGCGGCAGCGCTACCCCGACGAGGATCCCCATCGCCCCTTCCCGGTGGGCAACAGCGACGAGCTGATCTGGCGGCTGGAGCACCCCCTGCGGGCGGTGCCGCCCGGCGGGATCACCGACAGCGCGCACGCCCAGATGCACCCCTACGCCTGGACCGACGACGCGATCATCGACTCTATGGGGCGCATGTTGGCGCACGCCGAGGGGCACGGCTGGCGCGTCTCCACCGCCGAAGAGACCTATCGGTGGCTGCGCGACCGTGACCTCATCGTCGTCGAGAAGACCGCGCCGGACCGCTACCGCCTCGACGCGCGTCACCTGCGCCATTCGCACCGCGTGGAGCTGGCGGTGCCCGACACGACCCGCGTGGAGAAGCACGCCTACCAGATCGCGCACGACCGTTGAGCCGCCAGTGGTGGTAGGTCCCCCACCTGGCGGGAGACCGGCGTGGGTTCGTATTCGCTACAGATCGACGTCTATGAACCAACCCGCAGACTCTGAAGTCGAACAATCTGAAATCCGAAATCTAGAATCTGAAATCTGAAATCCGAAAACCCATGGCTCATCCTTCGCGGAAATGGCAGGTCTTGCCGGCAGCGCCGACGTCGCTGTTCGCGGCCGTCCCCGGCGTGCCGCCGATCCTGGCGCAGCTCCTCTACAACCGGGGGCTGCTGGACGGCGCCCCGGCGAGCCCGGACGCGCTCGATCGCTTCCTGAACCCCCGCTGGGCCACCGGCCTGCACGACCCTTTCCTCCTCAAGGACATGGATCGCGCCGTCGAGCGCACTCTCGCGGCCATCGAGCGCCGCGAGCCGATCGGGATCTTCGGCCACTACGATGCCGACGGCATCACGGCGATGGTGGTCCTCACCGAGACGCTGACGCGCCTGGGCGCCCACGCCGTGCCCTACCTGCCCCGCCGCGCCGACGACTACGGCGTTCACCAGACCGGCATCGGCGAGCTGGCCGCGCAGGGCGTGCGCCTCCTGGTGACCGTAGACTGCGGCATCCGCTCTTTCGGCGCCCCGGAAACGGCCGCGCAGGCGGGCATGGACGTCATCGTCACCGACCACCACACGGTGCTCCGGCGCGATGGCCGCGACCGTCTCCCGCCCGCCCTGGCCGTCGTCAACCCCCTGCGGGCCGACTGTCCCTACCCCTGCAAGAGCCTGGCGGGGGTGGGGCTGGCGTTCAAGCTGGCGCAGGCGCTGCTGCGCGCGCACGCGGATCGCACCGGGAATGGCGAGACCCACTTCGCCAAGTGGCTGCTGGACCTGGTGTGCATCGGCACGATCGCCGACGTGGTGGACATCACCGGCGAGAACCGCACCCTGGTGCGCCTGGGGCTGGAGATCCTGCGCCAAACGAAGCGCCCCGGGCTGAAGACGCTGATGGGAGTGGCCGGCACCAACGTGGGCAGCCTGAGCGTGGGTGCCGTGGGCTTCCAGATCGCGCCTCGCATCAACGCGGCGGCGCGCATGGAGAGCCCCGAGACGAGCCTCGCCCTCCTGCGCGCCCGCGACCGCGCCGAGGCCGAGCCGTTTGCCCGCGAGCTGGACCAACTCAACCGCCAGCGCCAGCGCCTCACCGAGGAGGCGATGCAGGATGTGCTGGAGCGCTACGGAGACCGCCTCACCGAGCGCAAGGCGATCGTCGCCACGGGGCGCTGGCCGGGGGGCATCCTCGGCCTGGTGGCCGGGAAGCTGTGCGAGGAACACCGGCGCCCCGCCGCCGTCATCGAAGTGGGCCGCGACGAGCTGCACGGGTCCGCGCGCAGCCCCGCCAGCTTCCACATCGCCAACGCCCTGGCGCAGTGCGAGGACCTGCTCAGCCGCTACGGCGGACACGCGCAGGCGGCCGGATTCTCGCTCCCGGCGGCCAACCTGGAGGCCTTCACCGAGCGGCTCACGGAGCTCGCCGATGCCCACATCCCCGAGGCGGATCTGGAGCCGGTCATCTCCGTGGATGCCCTCGTGGAGCCGGCGCAGGTGGGTGCCGACCTCCTGTCGAACGCGCGCGCCCTCGAGCCGTGCGGCCCCGGCAACCCGGCTCCCGTCTTCGGCATGCGCAGGGTTCCCCTCCTTCAGGCGCAGGCGATGGGCCCCCGGGGCGCCCATCTGCGCCTCCGGCTCGGCGCACCCGACCGCCCCCTGAAGGCGGTCTTCTGGCGCATGGGCGCCCTGGTGGAGCAGCTTCCGGCCGGCGCGCCCGTTGACGTGGCCTTCTCCCTGGAGAAGGACCCGTACTCGGGTCTGTCGCTGAACCTGGTGGACATCGGGTGGTGAGGATCTGGCCGGACGCGGGGCGGGGGTGCCTTCAGTGCTGCACGCGCGATGGGGAATCATCACCCAGTTGCTATCCGAGCGTCCGGGGGCCGTCGAGGCGCGGGTGGCGTTCGCGGACGCCCCCGAGGAGTCCGAGCCGGCCCTCGCCTACCCGGCGATCACCGGGCCGGTGGCGCCGGGCGACCGCGTGCTCGTCAACACCACGGCCGTGCGCCTTGGCCTGGGCACCGGGGGACTGCACTTCATCATGGCGGTGGACCGTCCCTCCCCTGGCGCCGATGGTGAGCCGGGCGCCCACCTGGTGAAGCTGCGCTACACGCCCGCGCAGCACACGGTGGCCGTCGTTGAGGAGAGTCCGTTGGCCGAGCAGATGGAGGCCGCGCCGGGGCTGGAGGGGATGCCGGTGGTGGCCGCGGAGCTGCACAGCCAAGTGGCGGCCATCGCCGCCGGGGCGCGCGCCGCCGCGCCCGCGGCCCGCATCGCCTACATCATGCCGGATGCCGCCGCGCTCCCCCTGGGTCTCAGCCGGCTCGTCCCCCGCCTGAAGGAGACGGGCCTGATCGACCGGACGATCACCTGCGGGCAGGCGTTCGGGGGCGACCTGGAAGCGGTCTCCCTCCCATCGGCGCTCCAGGCCGCGCACGCCCTGGGCGCCGGCGTGGCCATCGTGGCCCAGGGGCCCGGCAACGCCGGCACCGGCACGCGCCTGGGATACTCCGGCATCGCCCAGGCCGACTGGCTCAACGCCGCCCATGCCCTGGGGGGCATCCCCATCGCCGCCCTCCGCCTCAGCTTCGCCGACCCCCGCCCGCGCCACCAGGGCATCAGCCACCACACCCTCACCGTGCTCGGCACCTTCTGCCTCTGCCGCGCGGTGGTTCCCCTCCCTGCCCTTCCCGCCGGCCAGATGGCCCGGGTTGGCAGCCAGCTTGCCCCTCTCCGCGAGAGGCACCTCCTGGAGGCACACGAGGGTGCGCCCGCGCTCGCTCTGCTCGAACGCCTCGGCGTGAACGTGACGACCATGGGGCGCTCGATGGCGGTGGAGCGTGCCTTCTTCCTGGCGGCCGGAGCCGCCGGAGCCGCCGCGGCCGGCCGGTTAGCCGACCGCGTTCCCGGGTAGGTGGGTAGGTGGGACCGGCGCGTTCGCCAACGGGTTCGCCCGATTCTCGGGCGCTCCGGGCAAACGCTCGGAGGGGAGTGCGGATGCGGGGGCACCGCCGGCCGAAGCGCGGCACCCCGGACCTGTTGCCCGGAGCGCCGGGGAACCCGGCGGGGGCGGGGTGGGAGGCGATGGCCGCCGCCGTGTGCGTCACTACCCCGGCCCGATTCTCGGGCGCTCCGGGCAAGGGGCCGGGAGAGGGGCGAGGTGCCGGGGAACCCGGCGGCGGGTTCCGGCGGTCCTTGGTGTATCATCGGGGTGGGCACGGTTGTGGGAGGGGTGGGGAGCATGTGCGGGATTACCGGGTACGTGGGCACGCGCGAGGCGCTGCCATTGGCGCTGGAGCAGTTGAGGAAGCTGGAGTATCGGGGGTACGACTCCGCGGGCGTGGCGATGTTGAGGAGCGCGTCCCTGGAGGTGGTAAAGAACGTCGGCAAGATCGCCGCGCTCGAGCCGCTGCTGGACGGGCGCGGTCGGACCTCTCGGGTGGCGGTGGCGCACACGCGCTGGGCGACGCACGGTCGTCCCTCGACCGATAACGCGCACCCACACGCCGACTGCCACGACCACATCGCCGTCGTGCACAACGGCATCATCGAGAACTACCTGCCGCTGCGCGAGCGTCTGGAGCAGGCCGGACACGTCTTTCGGTCCGAGACCGACACCGAGGTGCTCCCCCACCTGATCGAGGAGCACCTGCGGAGCAATCCGGAGGGCGGCCTCGAGGCGGCCCTCGCCGCCGCCCTCAAGGAGGTGCGCGGCTCCTTCGCCATCGCCGTCATCAGCGCCCACGAGCCGGACCGCCTCCTCGTGGCGCGCCGCGACAGCCCTCTGATCATCGGCCTGGGGGAGGGCGAGCACTTCCTCGCCTCCGATATTCCGGCGCTCCTGGCGCACACCCGCGACGTCCTCATCCTGGAGGACGACGACATCGGCGTGCTCTCCCCCGCCGGCGTGGCGCTGCGCAAGCTGGACGGGTCGGCCGTGCAGCGCGACCCGATGCGGATCACCTGGGACGCCGGCGCGGCGGAGAAGGACGGCCACGAGCATTTCATGATCAAGGAGATCCGCGAGCAGCCGCGCACCGTTCGCAATACGATGCGCGGGCGGATCACCGAAGAGGACCAGGTGGACCTCTCCGGGGAGCTGCCGCTGACGCCGGAGCGATGGCGGGCGTTCGACAGGATCGCGATGGTTTCCTGCGGCACCGCCTACTACGCCGGCTTCGCCGCCCGCCACCTCTTCGAGCGCCTGCTGCGCCTGCCGGTGGAGCTGGACCTCGCCTCCGAGTTCCGCTACCGCGACCCGCTGCTGGACGAACGGACGCTGCTGGTGGTCATCAGCCAGTCGGGCGAGACGGCCGATACCCTGGCCGCCGTGCGCATGGCGCGCCGGCGCGGCGCCACCGTGCTCGGCGTCGTCAATGTCGTCGGCTCCTCCATCGCGCGCGAGTCGGACGCGGTGCTCTACACCTGGGCCGGCCCCGAGATCTGCGTCGCCTCCACCAAGGCCTACACCTCGCAGCTCGTCGCGCTCGACCTGTTGGGGCTGCGCATCGCCCGCGAGCGCGGCACCCTCGACGCCCCGGGAACCGCCCGCCTCGTGGCAGAGATGCGCCGTCTGCCGGAGCTGGTGGATCGCGCGCTGGCGACCGAAAGCGCCATCCAGGAGATGGCGGCGGCCATCGCCGGGAGCGACCACTGCTTCTACCTCGGGCGCGGGGCGGATTACGCCGTCTCGCTGGAGGGCGCCCTGAAGCTGAAGGAGATCTCCTACATCCACGCCGAGGCGCTGGCCGCCGGCGAGATGAAGCACGGCCCCCTGGCGCTCGTCACCGACGGCACGCCGGTCGTCTGCCTGGTGACGCAGGAGGCGCTGCGCGAGAAGATGCTCTCCAACATCAAGGAGGTGAAGGCGCGCGGCGCCACCGTCATCGCCATCGCCCGGGAAGAGGACGTGGAGACCGAGAAGGTGGTGGACCACGTGGCGCGCGTGCCGGGCACGCTGCCGGAGCTGATGCCCGTGGTGGCCGTGGTGCCCCTGCAGCTCCTCGCCTACCACACGGCGCGCGCCCTCGGCCGGGAGATCGACCAGCCGCGCAACCTGGCGAAGAGCGTGACG
>JACQGM010000353.1 GCA_016199585.1 Armatimonadota bacterium | reverse complement strand
CAACCGCATCGGAGCAACAGCCATTGCAGACTGCCCGAAGGCGAAACCGACACCGGTGCGCGGCCCCGACGAATGCAGGGGTTGGCGCCACGCCTGCCGAATAACGCCCTGGAGGGGCCCTCAGGAGGGAGCTTTGCGCCAATGCCATTAATGACCACCAAGCCGATGTTCGACCTGGCCTATGGCGGCGGGTTCGCCATCGGCGCCTTTAACGTGAACAACATGGAGATCATCCAGGGGATCGTTGATGCTGCCAAGGAGGAGCGCGCCCCGCTGATCCTGCAGATCTCCAAGGGCGCGCGCCAGTACGCCAACATCAAGTACCTGCGCGGGCTGATCAACGTCGCCGTCGAGGATTCTGGCGACCTGCCGATCGCCATCCACCTGGACCACGGCGACACCGTCGCGCTATGCAAGGAGTGCGTGGATGACGGCTTCACCAGCATCATGGTGGATGCTTCGCACAACCCGTTCGACGAGAACATCCGCATCACCAAGGAAGTCGTGGACTACTGCCACCCGCGCGGCGTCACCGTCGAGGCGGAGCTGGGGCAGCTCGGGGGCATCGAGGAGCACGTCGTCGGCGTGGACGACGTGATGAAGCACCTCACGGATCCCACGCAAGTGGCCGAGTTCTGGAAGCGCACCGGCTGCGACTCGCTGGCGGTGGCCATCGGCACCAGCCACGGCGCCTATAAGTTCAAGAGCGAGCCGAAGCTGGCGCTCGAGCGCGTCGAGGAGATCATGAAGACCGCCCCCGGCTTCCCGCTGGTGATGCACGGGAGCAGCAGCGTTCCCCGGGAGCTGACGGACGAGATCAACCGCTACGGCGGGAAGATGCCCAACACGATGGGCGTGCCGGAGAGCGCCATCGGCCGCGCCGCCCGGCTCGGCGTCTGCAAAGTGAATATTGATACCGACCTGCGCCTGGCGCTCACCGCCAAGATCCGCAAGGTCTTCACCGAGAGCCCCGGTGAGTTCGACCCGCGCAAGTATCTGGGCCCCGGCCGCGATGCCATCCGGGAGCTGGTGCGCCACAAGCTGCACGTGTTGGGCGTGGCGGGCAAAGCCGCTGCCGTCATCGCCCGTTGGAAGGAGCTGGGCAGCCCGGTGCCGGCATACTATCAGAAGTGACGAGCCGAGTAGTGGGGTATGTCAATACCCCACTACTCCCTCAAGCCTTGAGCAGCCCGTTGTCCAGGGCGTAGCGGACCAGCTCGGCGCGGCTGCGCAGCTCCAGCTTGTCCATGATGTGCGCCTTGTGGGTTTCCACCGTCTTCACGCTCAGGAAGATCATGTCGGCGATCTCCTTGTTGGTGTAGCCCTGCGCGATCAGCTTGAGCACCTCGCGCTCGCGCTCGCTCAACTTGCTCTCCAGGTGGCTCTGCTTCTCCTGGGCCACCGCTTTGCGCTGAAGCTGGCTGACCAGGGCGCGCGTCATGGCGGGGTGCAGGTAGACACCGCCCTGCTGCACCGCCCGGATCGCCTGCAAGAGCTCGGTATCGGCCGCCTTCTTCAGCACGTAGCCGGAGCCGCCCGACGTCATGATCCGTTCCATGTAGCTCTCGTCGTCGTGCATCGTGAGCACGACCACCTTGATGTCGGGGTCCTCCTTCTTGATCCGCTCCAGTGCCTCCAGGCCGCCGACCCCCGGCATGGTGATATCGAGGAGGAGCACATCCGGCTTCAATTCGCGAGCCTTGTTGATCGCCTCCTCACCGTCCGCGGCTTCGCCCACCACCTCCATATCCGGCTGTTCGCTCAGGAGCAGCCGCAGGCCGCTGCGCAGCACGGCGTGGTCATCCGCCAGCAACAACCGTATTCTGTTCTCACTCATAGGCTTCTCCCTGGCGGGGAATCGGCACCTCGACCACTACCGTGCATCCGGCCCCCGGCCGGGACTCGACGGTGCAGGAGCCCCCCAACAGGCTGGCTCGCTCCTGCATCCCCACCAATCCAAGCTTCCGTTCTTCGGGCGCGTCCTCGAGGGTGGCCGCCACGTCGAAGCCCACACCGTCATCTTCGACGATGGCGCGCAGCCGGCCCCCGCGGGCGCGCAACAACAACGAAACGTTGCTCGCCGAGGCATGCTTCGCGACGTTCGTCAACGCTTCCTGCACAATCCGGTAGACGGCGATCTCCACCGCCCCGGGCAGGTGAATGCTCTCCAGACCGTCACGGTGGTAATCCACAGCGATTCCGGTGCGCCGACCGAGATCGTCGCAGGCGCACGCCAGCGCCACGGCCAGCCCCAGATCATCCAGCATGCTCGGGCGCAGCCCGAGCGCCAGGTCATGCACCTCCTCCAGGATGCGGGCCGCCGTTGCCCGTATCTCGCGCATGCGGGCGCACGCCTCCTCGGGCAGATCCATGGATTGCAGCCGTTTCACGCTGATCATCAGCGAGGCGAGGAGCTGTCCGGCGCCGTCGTGCAACTCGCGGGCGATGCGCTTGCGCTCCTCTTCCTGGGCCACAATCACTTGCTGGAGCAGGTGCGCCCGGTTCTTTTCCTTCCGCCGCAGCTCCTCCCAGAGCCGGGCGCTGTCAATCGCCATCCCGATCTGCTGGCCCATCGCCAGCAGCAGCGAGACGTCCTCCGCGTCCACGCACGCGCACTGCACGCACTCCTCGGTGCGGTGCGGGCACTCGCGCAGGCAGAAGAGGTCCATCACCCCCACGACCTCACCGCGCGCCATCAGCGGGATACCCACCAGCGCGTGCGGCGTCTGCCACCCGGCCCGGGCCCGGACGAAGCGCGGATCCTTCAGCACGTTCCGGATCACCATTGGCCGGGCCGCTTCGGCGACCAGGCCGGGCACCCCCTCTCCCGGGGCGAACGAGACGCCCTCCCGGGTCTGCGGCGTCTCGATGCCCCGCGTGGCGCGCAGAACCAACCGCCCCGAATCGGGGTCAAGGATGAGGATCTCGCCGCCCTCCATCGCCACGATCTCGAGCACCTTCTCCAGGGCGTCTTCGAGCACGGTGCGCAGCTCCTGCGAGCGGCTGATCGTCTCCGCCAGCGCAACGAGCGCCGACAGCTCCTTGTTCCGCTGCACGAGTTCGCCGTCGCCAGCCGACGTCGCGTCCGCGCGCGCCCGCCGGCACGGAGGCGTGCCCGCAGGCCCATCCATCATCGGGCACCAGTAGGGGGCTGTCGCCGGTTCGTCCAGGCCGCCGCTAGCGCCCCGGGCCGCCGCTCTCTCTTCCGCCTCCCGCACTGCCTGGGTCTTTTGCACGCCCTTTGCCTCCACCCCTCACCGGCCGCCATCGCGACCGCTCGTCGCCGCGGCCCGGGGCATTGCGACCCAGCGCCCGATACGGTTGGACAGCGGCCCGCCGCCCTTCCGTGGCCGGATCGCGTCGGTTGGGGTACCCACAGCCATTCTAGCACGTCACCGGGGGGTTGTCCATACAGTTGTAACCTGATAGTGATCAGGGAAAACCCCTATATTGACGTTCGAGGCGCACGGGTGGTACAATAGATGGCCGTGGAACCCGGCGGTGGCGGCGGCTCCGTATTGACGGATCCGCCACGCAGTCCGGCATTCGCAGCGTGGATTGGCGAGTCTATGCAGAGAAGACTGCGCATCGGTACCCGCGGCAGCGCCCTGGCGAGAACCCAGACCGGGTGGGTCGTTGCTCGGATGCGCGCGCACCACCCCGGGCTTGAGGTGGATACGCAGATCATTCAGACGATGGCCGACCGCGTCCAGGACGTGCCGCTCGGCCAGTTCCGCGAGCGCGGCGTCTTCGTGAAGGAGATCGAGACCGCTCTCCTGGCGGGCGGCATTGACCTGGCCGTCCACTCCATGAAGGACCTCCCCGGCGACGAGCCGGCCGGCCTGGTGGTCGGTGCCGTCCCGGAGCGCGAGGACCCCCGCGATGCCCTGGTTATCCGCGATTCCGCGCGCGACCCCGGCGCCCCGAGCCTGCCGCTTCGCCGCGGGGCGACCGTCGGCTGCTCCAGTCTCCGCCGCAAAGCCCAGCTTCTCCACCGCCGCCCGGACCTTCACGTGGTGGACCTGCGCGGGAACGTTGACACGCGGCTGCGCAAGCTGGATGCCGGGCAGATGGACGCCATCGTCCTGGCGGCCGCCGGTCTCGCGCGCCTGGGGCTTTCCGCTCGCGTCACCCTCCTCCTGCCGGAGGAGCTCTGCCTGCCGGCGGTCTGCCAGGGGGCGCTCGCCGTCCAGTGTCGCGAGGAGGATGCAGAGACGCGGGCGCTGCTCGCGCCGCTGGAAGACGCGGAAACGCGCGCCTGCGTCACCGCCGAGCGTGCCGTGCTGGCGGCCCTGGGCGGGGGCTGCGCCGTGCCGATCGGCGCCCTGGCTCGCCGTCAGGGCGATACCCTCGCCGTCCGGGGCGTCGTCGCTCGCCCGGACGGCACGGCCCTGGTGCGCCGCACCCACGCCGGCCCCGCAGCCGACCCGGAGCGCGTCGGTCGGGAGTTGGGCGATCTCCTTCTGTCGGCCGGGGGCCGGGAGATGCTGTCCCAGATGCCCGCCGGGGAGAGGTGATCATGGACGATAGTCCCATCGGTTTCGTGTACCTCGTCGGCGCCGGACCGGGAGACCCGGGGCTGGCAACGGCGAAGGCCCTGGAGTGCATCCGCCGGGCCGATTGTCTCGTCTACGACCGTCTGGTGGGCGAGCGGCTGCTGGGTCACGCCCGGCCGGATGCCGAGCGCGTCTACGTCGGCAAGCAATCCTCACGGCACACCCTCCGGCAGGAGGAGATCAACCGGCTGCTGGTGGAGAAGGCGCGCGCCGGCAAGGTGGTGTGCCGGCTCAAGGGAGGCGACCCGTACGTGTTCGGGCGCGGCGGCGAGGAGGCCCAGGCGCTGCGAGAGGCGGGTCTCCCCTTCGAGGTGGTGCCCGGGATCACCTCGGCCATCGCCGTGCCCGCCTATGCCGGGATCCCGGTCACGCACCGGGGCGTGGCTTCCAGCTTCGCCGTGGTGACCGGACACGAGGACCCGGGCAAGACGGAGAGCAGCATCCGCTGGGAGCACTTGTCCACCGGCGCCGACACGCTCATCTTCCTGATGGGCGTGGAGAACCTGCCCTACATCGTCGGCCAGCTCCAGGCCCACGGTCGCGGCCCGGAGACCCCGGTGGCCCTGGTGCGCTGGGGCACCACGCCCGCCCAGGAGACCCTCGTCGGCACCCTTGCGGACATCGTGCTGCGGGTGCGGGAGAGCGGGTTCGGCTCGCCCGCCGTCACCGTGGTCGGCGACGTGGTGCGCCTGCGCGAGTCGCTCCGCTGGTTCGATACGCGCCCCCTCTTCGGGAAGCGCATCCTGGTGACGCGCGCGCGCGATCAGGCGTCCGAGCTGGTGGCGCAGCTCGAGGCGCTCGGCGCCGAAGCCGTGGAGTTCCCCGTCATCCGCACCGCCCCCCTGGAGTGGGAGGAGCCGGTCGGTGGCTACGATTGGCTCCTCTTCACCAGCGTCAACGGAGTGGGCTGTTTCTTCGACCGCCTCCGCGCCCTTGGCCGCGACGTGCGCGCCATTGGGAATGCCCGCCTCGGCGCCATCGGCCCGGCGACCGCCGCCGCCCTGGAAGCGCGCGGCCTCCGCGTGGATTTCGTTCCCGAGCAGTTCGTCGCCGAGAAGGTGCTCGAGCACTTCCCCGAGGATCCCGCCGGGAAGCGGATCCTCATCCCCCGCGCCCGCGAGGCTCGCGAGGTGCTGCCGCAGCGCCTCTCCGAGCGCGGCGCCGCGGTGCGCGCGCTCCCGGTCTACGAGACGCTTCCCGACACCGAAGCCGCGGGTGACATCCGCCGCCGGCTGACGGAGGGCAGCGTGGACGCGGTGACGTTCACCAGCTCCTCGACGGTGCGGAACCTGGTGGACGCGGTCGGCGCCGATGCCCTGGCGGGCGTCACCGTCGCGTGCATCGGCCCGATCACCGCGGACACAGCGCGCGAGTTGGGCCTGGCGGTGACCTTCGTCGCCGAGGAGCACACGATCCCCGGCCTGGTGCGAGCGCTCGTCCGGCACTGCTCATCGGAACGATGAAGTGCCCCCGTGCGTGCTTCGGACACCGAACCGGCACACGCTCGAACAGGAATCGCCCTCGCGGCGTCGAAGAGAAGAGCACGGGGCCGCGCGGCACCCACCGCGGGTGCAACAGGGGGAGAGAGCGATGTCCATCACGACGAAGAGACCCGGGCTGCTGCCCTTCCCGGCCGACCTGGTTGACGGCGTGCTCTACCCGTACTGCGAGGAGGAGCACGTGGGTCAGAGCGTCTGGCACCTCAAAGCATTCAGTCGGCTCATCGACATGCTCGCGGGCCTGCGGCGCAATCGGCCCGACAGCGGTGTCTTCGGCGACATCTTCGTCTACTGGGAGCGTGGCAACAACCAGAAGTACGTGGCCCCGGACGCGATCGTCCTGCCGGAGGTGGACGAGCCGGAGCGCCGGCGCAACTCGCTGCGCCTCTGGGAAGAACTTACCTGGCCTGTCTTTGTGATGGAGGTGCTCCCGGAGACGAGGAGCAGCTTCGACCTGACGGAGAAGATGGCCTACTACCGCGACGAGATGCGGATCCCCGAGTACTTCGTCTGCGATGCCCGCACGCACCCGATGTCCGTCTGGGGCCACCGGCTGGTGCAGGGCGACTACTCGCGCATCCCGCCCGAGCTGGATGGCCGCGTCTGGAGCGAGCAGCTTCACGCGTGGTTCGGGGTGGGCGAAGACGGCTGGCTGCAGATATGGGACGCACTGGGAGAGCCGATCCCAGCCCACCTGGAGGCGCTGGAGCAGCGAGACGAGGCCCTGCGCCGTGCCGATGAGATGGCGTGGCGGCTGGAGATGGCGGCCCGCCGCGCCGAGGCTGCGGAGGCTCGCATCCGCGAGCTGGAAGCGGAGCTCCGCCGCCGGGAGGATCCCCAATGACTCCAAGAGAACGCGCACTGGCCGCATTGAAGCACGAGCAGCCGGACCAGACACCCTTCAACCTCGGCTTCACCGTGCCGGCACGGCAGAAACTGGCAGCGCACTTCGGCGGCGAGGAGCCGCTGCAGCGCCCGGGGAACTGCTTGGCGATCACCGGGGCGAGAGTCCCCGGCGAGGCCTGGGTGGAGGTCCGCCCCGATCACTGGCGCGACGAGTTCGGCGTCGTCTGGAACCGCACCATTGACAAGGACATCGGGAACGTGGAGGTCTTCCAGCTTGCCGAGCGCACGCTGGCCGGCTACTCCTTCCCCGACCCGCGCTCCCCCCGACGCTTCGCCCACTTCCCGGACTTCATCCGCACCCACGGAGACCAACTCATCGGCTGCGACATCGGCTTCTCCCTCTTCGAGCGCGCCTGGACGCTGCGCGGGATGGAGAACCTCTTCTTCGACATGATGGAGGCGCCCGCCTTCGTGGACGAGCTGCTGGATGCCATCGCCGACTACAACGTGGCGATCGTTGAGGAAGCGTGTCGTTACCCGATTGACTTCGTCATGTTCGGCGACGACTGGGGCCAGCAGCGCGGCCTGCTGATGGGTCCGAAGAACTGGCGCCGCTTCATCAAGCCGCGGCTCGAGCGCACGTACGCGGCCGTGAAGCGGGCCGGGCGCTACGTCTTCATCCACTCCTGCGGCGACGTGGATGAGCTCTTCCCGGAATTGATCGCCATCGGGCTGGACTGCTTCAACCCCTTCCAGCCGGAGGTGATGGACGTGCGCGCCATGAAGCGCGAGTACGGGCGCGACCTGGCCTTCTACGGCGGGGTGAGCACCCAGCGCACCCTCCCGTACGGCACTCCCGATGACGTGCGCCGGGAGGTGTGGGGCCTCTGCCGTGACATCGGCAAGGAGGGCGGCTACATCTGCGCCCCGGCGCACAGCGTGCCGCGCGATGTGCCGCTGGAGAACCTGCTGGCGCTCATCGAGGCGGTCCAGCAGGCGCCGTAGGTGAGATTCCGGAGGAGTTGGATGGCAGCGATCCTGGAGTGGATAGAGGCCGGCCGCACGGTGGCGCTGGACGGCGGCATGGGCAGCCAGCTCATCGCCCGGGGGCTGAAGGGCGGCGAGCACTGGAATCTGGAGCGTCCCGAGGTGGTGCGCGCCATCCACCAGGACTATCGCGCCGCCGGCGCCGCGGTGCTGCTCACCAACACCTTCGGCGCCAACCGGCTGAACCTTGCCCGCCAGGGGCAGCAAGATCGCGTGGCCGACTTCAACCGCGCCGGAGTCGCGTTGGCGCGGCAAGCCGCCGGAGACGCCGCCCTGGTGGCCGGCGACATCGGCCCCGTCGGCGAGTTCATGGAACCGTACGGCGACCGCCAGCCGGAGGAACTTCTGGATGCCTTCACGGAGCAGGCATCCGCCCTGGCGTCGGCCGGGGTGGACTTCTTCCTGATCGAGACACTAACGGTTCTGGAAGAGGCCGGACTCGCCATCCGCGCCTGCCGGCAGGTCTCGCGGCTGCCCGTGGCCGCCGCGATGAGCTTCGACCCGGCCGGCGGCGGCTACCGGACCCTCATGGGGAAGACGCCCGAGCAGTGCGCCCGCGCCCTGGAGGATGCCGGCGCGGACATCGTGGGCACGAACTGCGGGACCGTCTCGCCCGCGCAGATGGCGGAGATCGCGGCGCGCATGCGCGCGGCCACGGCGCTTCCCCTCCTCTGCGAGGCGAACGCCGGGGCGCCCCGCATGGAAGGCGGTGCCGTGCGCTACGAGCAGACGCCCGGCGAGTGGCTGGCGGGCGCGCTGGCCTGCCGCGACGCCGGCGCGCAGCTCGTGGGCGGCTGCTGCGGCACGACGCCCGCGCACATCCGCTTGTTGGCCGAGGCCGTGGCCCGGTAAGCCACCTGCCGGGGGCGGCGGAGGCGTACGCGGCGCTGGTGGATCGGGCACAGACCTGCCGGCGCTGCCCGCGGATGGAAGGCCGACGGCGAGTGCTCGGGCCGGGGAACGGCGATCCGCGCTCTGCCGTCCTGATTCTGGCGGAGGCGCCGGGGCGCTTCGGGCGCTGGCGCGGGTCGCGCCGCACCGCCTGCGCGAGCACGTGGCGGCGCTCGACGCGTTGGGCGAGGCAGAACCGGCGGCGCAGCGAAGGATGCGTGGGGCCAGGGCCTTTTCATTACTGCCACACGGTGCGCCCCGGGGGGGCAGGGGAGGGCCTGCGTCCGCCCGGACCCCT
>JACQGM010000352.1 GCA_016199585.1 Armatimonadota bacterium | reverse complement strand
GCTGTCAACCGTTCCTGAGCCATAGTCCCTTTCCCCCATACGATTCTATGGTATATGGCTCATTATACCCAGAACAACACTATCTGGGGAGACTACCGAAGAACGGAACACCGGGAAAGGCCGCACGCAGCTTGGTGATCACTTCGGCCAGCCGCCACTCGCGCGTGTGATCGAGGGAGACGCCAAACTCCTCGCCCAAGCGTTCCGCCACAGCGTTCAGAGCGCGGCCCAACCGGCTCTCTTGCTTGGCGGACGTTAGGTTGATCACCGTGCCCGCCCGCTGCTCCCTCAACTGATGCTTTCGCGCCATTTCGACACCCGTTCCATCGCCTCTCTTGGTAGCCCATGACGGTTCGAGGTCACACGCTCGGCGCATTGCCGACCCTTCACCGGCGCTCCAAGAGGAACAGCCGCTCGGTGAGGTGTATGCTCCTTTCCCGGAGGTTCCGGCTGCCGCGGAACGTGTTGTACCGAGTCTCGATTACGTCGACACGGCCCAACTCCTGTAGCATCCTCTGTATCTGGTGGAAGCTGATGAACCCTTCGCTGCTAAACGACACAAGGACGAAAGGCGCATCCAGGGAATGCACCAGGTCCCTCAGCCGATGAGCACAGCGGGACCGAACGTTATAGTTGGATCGCTGCCAGTCCGCAGGGATTCCGGAAACCTTGCTGATCCGGAGCGGCCTCCTGTAGTCCACCAGCAGGTTCAGCATGAAGTAGTTCGAGCCGTACGGATGCTGGTTGTACGGTGGATCGAGGTAGGCCAGGTCCAGCCCACGAACGGTGCGAACGAGCTTGTTGGCATCTTCCTGGAAGACTGCGACTTCGCAGCGGTGCCGGCTCGTCACCGGCAACTCAAGACGGATCTCCCCCTTGATGCGGGCTAGTGCGTCACCGTTGGTGCCGCCGAACTTCCCGATGCCCGTGCGCCGATCCTTGTAGAAACCCTTGAACACACCAGCGGTGTTAGCGTGGACCGATGCCTCCGAGATGAGCGGCCCAAGGAGCAGATCGTGGTATTCCGACGGCACCGTATCGATGAGCCTACGGTAGTTGTCAAGACGACGAGCGTTCTGACGTGTGTAGAAGACACGATCCTCAATAGTGATGCTCCCCTCGTCGCGTGGGGCGTATAGCTCCTCGATGAACCCTGGCTTGAACGGCACAACGTCGACCATTCGGTTGAGATCCTGGACAATATCGCCCAGTTCACGCATCGCGGACGGATCAGCGTTGCGCAAGTAGCACCGTCCAACTACCGCGGCAAACGCCTCGATGTCATTGCTGATCAGGGAACAGCAGTGCCCCTTGAAGAAGCGAGACACGGCGCCCGAACCAGAGAACGCATCGAGAATCCGCAGCTTGCGCTTGCCAAGGCGCTGCTTCACCCTATCGACCGCAGCAGCGATGTGCGGCACCAGGGCCCGCTTGTTCCCGATATAAGTGACCAGTTGCTGCGCCAGATAGTCCGGGCTCTCGACCCCCGGGTCATCATCCCACAGGATGAGCTGCGCAGGGGCAACCGCTCCGACAGCGCTCACTTCCGGCACCGTTACATCTCCTCCCGCCCTCAGCGGAACTCCAGCACCACCACCGTCGTCTTCTTCGGCAGCGTCGCCCGCGTCAGCTTCAGCGTCGCGGACTTCGGCTCGCGCACCTCCCAGCCCGCCTTCTTCGCCGCCTCCAGGAACGCCTCCGCGCCGGCGACCGGGCTCCCGGGATTGGCCGCGGTCTTGTAGTGCATCGGCACGACCAGCTTCGGCTTGAGCTGCCCCACCACGCGCGCCGCCGCCGCGCCGTCTATCGTGTAGAAGCCGCCCACGGGGAGCATGAGCACGTCCACCGGCCCGATCGCCTTCACCTGCGCGGCGCTGAGGGTGTGCCCCAGGTCGCCGCAGTGGACGATGTTCATGCCGTCCACCTTCAGCACGAAGACGGTGTTCTCGCCCCGCCCCGCCCCCGAGGGGTCGCCGAAGTGCTTCGTCCGCACCGCGCGCGCGCTGACCCCCTTCACCGTGCGCGGCGCGGCATCCATCCCCAGGCCGTGCAGCACCTCCGGGTTCCCGTTCACGGCGGCGGCGTTGCTGTGGTCGCCGTGCTCATGGGTGATCAGGACCAGGTCGGCAGTCACACTCGGCACCGCGTAGCCGACTCGCGCATCGAACGGATCGATGACGACGCGCGCGCCCCCATCAGCGACGATCTCGAAGGAGGCGTGCCCGAACCAGCGCAGGCTGGTTGCGCTCGCCTCCCCGGCTTCCGCCAGGGCCATCACCGGCAGCAGAGCCAACACCATGTGCTTCATCGCGGACCTCCCCATTATCATAATATATTATGATAATATATTCGGTACCCACACCGGCAGCCCCTTCCCCAAGGGCAGGATCTCCCCGGTGTGCGGCATCGCAGCCATGAACGCCACCGCGCTCCGCACCGCCTCCCGCAGCCCCTGGCCGACCGCCAGGCCGGCGGTCAGCGCCGCCGAGAAGAGCGCCCCTTCGCCCGCCGGCGGCGATGGCGACGCCCACTCCGCCACGGCGTGGATGCCGGACGCATCGCCGATGGAAACCGCGTGCGCCCCGCGCGGATCCTCCACCACGACGTTCGCCACGCCGAGGGCCAGCACCCGCTCGATGGCGGCCGCCACGCTCTCCGGGCCTTCGTCCGCCGGCATCCCCGCGAAGACCCCCAGCTCGCGCGGCGTCACCGTCAGCACCGCCACGTGCGGCAGCAGCTCCCGCACCATCCGCTTCACCGTCCGCGGCGGCGTGAGCGCCTCGCCCCGCTCCGACCAGAGGCAGGGGTCCAGCACCACGGGCTTCAGCGTGCGGCGGCGCAGGCGCCCGGCGATCACCGTGGTCAGCTCCGGTGACCGATACCACCCAATCTTGACCGCATCGGCGCCGATGTCAGCCACGGCCGCGTCGATCTGCGCGCCGACGATAGACGAGGCGAGCCGGAACACCCGACGCACCGTGAACGTGTCCTGTGCCGCCACGAGCGCCACGGCGCAGGTGCCATAGACGCCGCAGCGGGCGAAGACCCGCAGGTCGGCCTGGATGCCGGAGGCGGCCGACGCGTCCGATGCCCCGATGGTGAGCGCTCGCCTCATGCCGGCTCCGGGAGGTGCGACAGGTCGGGGATCACCACGTCTGGCCGCGCGTCGGCGGGCGCGCGCTCCGCCTCGGCCGCCGTGGTGACGCCGGTGAGCACCAGCACCGTGCGCATTCCGATTCGCCTTCCGGCCAGGATGTCGGTATCGAGGCGGTCGCCCACCAGGGTCGTCTCCCCCGGCGCGGCCCCCGTGATCTCCAGTATCTTTCGCAGGGCGTACAGCTCCGGTTTGCCGATCAGGATCGGCTCGACGGAAGTAGCGGCGCGGACGGCGGCCACCAGCGCCCCGCCCCCCGGAATGACCCGGCCGCCCTCCACCGGGTAGGTCAGGTCACCGTTGGTGGCGATGAAGCGCGCCCCGGCCAGGATCGCCTGCTGCGCGCAGTAGAGCTTGTGGTAGGTGAAGTCGCGGTCCAACCCGACCACCACGCTCTCCGCCCGGCCATCGTCGCACCCGTCGGCGAGGACGCGCACCCCCACGGACGCCAGCTCGGTGCGGATCCCCTCCTCGCCGACGACGTAGGCGGTGGTGCCGCCGAGGCCCTGCTCCCGGAAGTAGAGCGCCGTGGCGTAGGCGGAGGTCATGATCTCGTCCGGGGCCGTCGGGATTCCCATCGTCGCCAGCTTGCGCGCGAAGCTCCCTCGGGTGCGGGTGGCGTTGTTCGTCAGGAAGAAAGGAGTGGCGCCGGCGGCCCGGAGCCTCGCGACGGCATCGGCGGCGAAGGGGAGAACGGCATCGCCTCGGTAGATGACGCCGTCCAGGTCGAAGATGTACACTCCTGGCCGTCGGTTCTGCATGCGTTGTTCAAGGTGGAAGCCACCAGGCTACCCCGACAGTCTAGCACAAAACGGGCGCGGAGTCAACGAAGGTGAGGGCGCACCCGCGACCAGCGTGCGCTATATATGGGAACCCCGCGGCGGGATCCCCCTACGGGTTGATCGGCGGGGGCGCGTTGCCACGGCCCAGAACTCAATGAACACTTGCGGCGTGACGAAGAGATCGTGCCCATCCGCAGCCAGCAACACGGTGGCGTCCGTGGCGGTCGCGTGAGTGGACGCCGACGTATTCGCAAGCCGCAGGATGACGTTCGTATCCAGCAGGTAGCGCGCCATCAGTCGTAGATGTTCTCGCGCCGCAGCGCCTCATCCGGCAGATCGGGCGCCGGGGGCCGCTTGCGGCTGGCATACTCCAGGATCGCCCTCGCTCGCTCCTCCGGCGTGGCCGTGGCCCAGAACGGCAGCTTCTCCGCCGGGCGCAGCACCAGCGTGCCATTGTCCCGCTCGACCAGGTAGCGGGTGTGCGGCTTGACGTGCCCCAGCACCTCCGGCTCCAGGGTGAGGGCGCCCGCCTCGTTCACCTCCACGATCTGTCCCACGCGCGTCTCCTCCCGCCGAGCATCATACCATGCCGTTCGATCCCCCTCAAAGAAACGGGCTCCCGGCGACCGCGGTCGCGGGCGACGACGGCACGAAGTCGGCCTGCGCCGACTCGGCTTCCGAGTCCGCGACGGCGGACTTCGTGTGTTTCTTGCCCGTGGTTTCAGCCCGAGCATCATACCATGCCGTTCGATCCCCCTCAAAGGGGCTCCCGGCGACCGCGGTCGCGGGCGACGACGGCACGAAGTCGGCCTGCGCCGACTGGGCGTCCGAGTCCGCGACGGCGGACTTCGCGCCTTTGTTGCCCGCGACCTCGGTCGCCGGGCATGCGGCAGTGGGATTACCGCAAGGCGCTGACGCCGCCGCCGGTCTGGGCGCGCTTCACCTCCGCCTCCACGTCCTTCTGGGTGACCATCGTCGTGTCGCCGGGGGTCTCCTGCACGAGGATGCCGTGCGCGGCGCCCCACTCGACGGCTTCCTGGATGCTCTTCCCCTTCATCAGCGCCGCCGCTACGCCGGACGCGAAGGAGTCGCCGCCGCCGGTGCGGTCGCGGATCTCGATCCCCTCGCGCACGGTAGCCAAGTGCATCTGGTCCTCCGCCACGTCGAAGAGCACGGCGCTCCAGTTGATGCGATCCGCGCTGAGGGCGCCGCGGAGCTGGGTGCCGATCAGCTTCAGGTTCGGGAAGTCCTTCGCCACCCGGCGCAGCATCTCGACGTAGGCGTCGAGCCACTTCTGCAGCGAGTCACTCTGCGACACCTTCGCGGTGGTGTAACCGAGGGCGTCGTCGAAGTCGCTCTGGTTGCCGACGAGGAAATCGGCGTGGGTGACGATGCGGCGGTTCTTCTCGCGCGCCTTCTCCTTGTTCGGCTCCACCTTCGAGCGGTAGTTCAGGTCGAAGGAGCGGAAAGCGCCGGACTCCCCGGCCTTGACCATCGCCTCCAGGGCCACGTCGTTGGAGGTGGGCGAGATGACGTTGTAGATGCCGCCGGTGCAGAACCAGCGCACGCCCCGGGCGAAGATGCCATCCCAGTCAATGTCGCCGGGCTTCAACTCGCGCACGGGGGTGTGGGCGCGGTAGTACTCGGTGACGGAGGGCAGCACGCCCTTGCCGGCGAAGGTGAAGTTCACGCCGTTGTGCAGGTCACCCCTGCCGTCGAACGGGTACCACTTGATGAAGCCGGTGTCTATGCCCGCCTCGCGCAACTGCATCTCGATGCTGCGGCCCACGCCGTCGTCAACGAGCGCGGTCACCGCCGCCGTGCGCAGGCGGAAGCAAGCGGCCAGGCCCTCGGTCACGTTCACTTCGCCGCCGCCGTGCCAGACGCGCAGGCTGCGGGCGCGGGCGATCGGCACGTCGCCCGGGTCCAGCCGCAGCATCACCTCGCCCAGCGAGACCGCGTCGAAGCGGCACGCCCCCGCCGGTTTGATGTTGAGATCCGCCATGTCCTTACTCCTCCACGCCGGACATTATAGCACACCGCGCGGTCGGTCTCAAGGCGAGTGTGGTTCGGGCGTGAGGATGGGGCTCGCCGGCTGCCAGACCCCGTGGAGCAGCTTCGCCCGCGCGTCAATGCTCTCCGCGAGCGCCTGGACCAGCCGCAGCCCGTTCATCAGCTCCGTCTGGCCGTAGTAGGTCAGATACTGTCTCGCCAGCTCCGGCTTGCCCGCCTCGAAGAGGCTGGCGGCGATCGCCTCCGTGGTCGGCTGCTGCTGGATCAGCCCCGCCTCGAACGCCCGCAGCGCGGCGGTCACTTCGGGCTGGAACATCCCCCCGTTCTCCCTGAGCAGGTAGAAGAGGCGCTTGGACTCGTAGAACGCCGAGCGGGTTGCCTCCAATCCCTGGCGCTCCTTCTCCATGAACCGGGAGGCCTCCCCTTCCGTGAGATAGCGGTGCCACTTGAACTCCGGGGGAACATCCGTGACGCCGATGTGAACCGGCACGAAGGGCGCCGCCGTGGCGCTCGTCGCGGCCACCCAGAGCACGCCCAGCTCCTGGTGCAGCCCCTTGCGTAGGTGGGCCACCTCGCCGTAGCCGGATGTGTCGGCTGTCATCACGCGCAGTTCCTCGATCATGTCCTGCAGCATGATCTTCCCGGCCTTGGCTCTCAGTCGCTCGACCACCTCCGGCCGGGCCGGCCCCTGACCGCGCCCGTAGATCTTGTTGACGTTGAACGGAGCGCCGGACTTGGGGTCGTACCAGCCCTGTTCCACGGCGAAGGAGATGAAGTTGGCGGATCCCATGTAGTCCGGGCGCTTCTGGAAGTCCAGAGGGATCTCGCCGATGTAGCCGGGGCGGGAGACGCGGATGTCGTCGGATCCCACGCGCTCGGCGATCCAGAGGCCCCGGCCGCCGGCGAAGTTGATGACGACCCAGCCCTCGTCGGCGTCGGCGAAGAGGTGCGAGTTCCCGCCATAGGTCGCGTACCCGTAGCGGTTCATCAGATCGCCGATGATCTCCACGGCCTCCCGCGCCGTGCGGGCGCGCTCCACCGCGATGCGCGACAGATCGCTGTAGTTGAGACCCCGCTGCGGCTTCGGGGTCATCCGCTGCAGCTCGGAACGGGAGGGCGACCACACGTCGCGCGCAGCCACGCCCCACTCATTCAGGCCCCCGTTGGTCAGCGGCGCGGGGAAGCCCTCGAAGGCCGAGTAGTTGTGGGTGATGTGCTTCCAGGTGGTGCGAACTTGGGGGATCTGAAAGAGCTCGCCGGGATAGGTGGCCCTGGCCTCCACCCCCACGCGGATCATCGTTCCCTCCGGGTGCTCGCGCCGGGGGATGACCTCCAGCCAGTGCCCAGAGGGCTCGTCACCATAGCCGGCCAGGAAGGAGCTGCCATCCGCCGTCAGGTTCTTGCCCACGTAGATGGCGTAGCTCGCCATCGCCGCGGATGACCCGATCAGGAAGAGCGTGAGCCAGAGCGTCAGGCGCAGCAGCCCCGCCCCGCCGCAGCCCCACTCTGAAGCAGCAGCCGGCAGTGCGTCGTGCGGACCTAACCCAGGTTTGACAGTTGCCGGATCGGAATCCAGCAACCATGCGGGTTCCAGCCGTCTGAAAGGACCGAGTTTGTACCTACAACGCCCGATCGTCGGTTCTCCCGGGCTTCCCCGCTTCGCTGTCTCTCAGGC
>JACQGM010000301.1 GCA_016199585.1 Armatimonadota bacterium | reverse complement strand
GCTCGTCGTCATAGCTATCATAGCTATCCTGGCGGCGATCCTGTTCCCGGTCTTCTCCCGTGCCAGGGAGAGAGCCCGCGCGGCGAGCTGCCTGAGCAACATGAAGCAGCTCGGCACCGCGTTCAACATGTACATGCAGGACTACGGAGCGGTGATCATCGAGCAGACGCGCCTCAATGGCGTCTTCGCCCAGGGAACCGCGATGTGGCCGCTCCTGGCGCAGCCGTACGTCAAGAGCTTCGATGTGTTCAAGTGCCCGTCCGGGTCCTTTAGCGCCTACTACTCCTACTCGGCCGCCGAGGGCTACAAGCGGTACAACATGAGCTACGCGTACTCCAAGTCCTGCAAGGGCTATTGGAAGCTCAACCCAGCCTACGAGGGCAAGCAGGGGTTCTGCACCGACTGCTTCACCCTGCCGATCACGGACGCCATGGTGGAGGACCCGTCCGGCACCATCTGGTTGGCGGAAACGGGGGCCAGGAGCACGGGCCCGCTTGAGTACCGTGTCAAGGCCGCCGTCAACCTCGCCTACGAGTGGCACAACGACTACCACATGAACACCTACATGAACGGTGCTTCCGGGTACTGGTGCCGGGTGTTGAACCCCCACTTCGACGGGTTCAACGCGGTGTTCGGCGACGGCCACGCCAAGTGGGTGAAGTGGAAGAGCGGCACCCCGCGCATCTACACCATAAACGCGGACTGACGGGGATCGCGCAGGCCGGCCCGAGTCGGGGCGGGCAGCGCGATCCCCGGCGCAGCCGGCTCGCGTCTGCGCGTCTGCTATACGCCCGGTGCGGCGCGAAGGAAAAGAGGTCTTTGCCGCGCAGGAAAGGGCGCTTGCGCGGCGAAGATCGCTTCACATTCCACGCGCACGACGCAGCCACGGATCGCGTCGGGCGGTCCGGGGCTCGCGCGCGCATCGCCGCAGCGGGGGTCCGCCCCCGGGAGCACGGGCAGGGAGCAGATGCGCAGACGACGTTCGCACCGGCACGAAGAGATCCTGGCGATCCTCGAACGGGAGGGCAGCGTGCGGATCGCCGACCTCCAGGGGCGCTTCGGGCTCTCCAAGGTGGCCCTCCGCATGGACCTGGCCGACCTGGAGCAGCAGGGCGCGCTCATCCGTACCTTCGGGGGGGCCATCCGCGCCCACAACGGCGCCGCCGAGATGCCCTACCTGCAGCGCGTTCTGTCGCACCCCGAGGAGAAGCAGCGCATCGGCCGCGCCGCGGCCGACCTCGTGCGCGACGGGGAGATCGTCATCCTCGACACGGGCACCACCACCCTCGAGGTGGCGCGCCACCTGGCAGCCCGGCCGAGCGTCGCCGCCATCACCAATGACCTCTCCATCGCCATGGAGTACGCCCGGCAGATGCACCCCCAGGCGCACGTCCTCGGCGGCGTGCTCAGCCCTCTCCATGCCTGCCTGCTGGGGCCGGGGACGGAGCGCGCCCTGAGCCAGGTGCGCGCGGATAGAGCCTTTCTGGCCGCCGACGCCATTGCGGGCGGCCACGTGCTGGAGCGCAGCCCGCTGGTGATCCAGGTGAAAAGGGCGATGATCCGCGCCGCGAAGGAGGTGACCCTCGTCGCCGACTCCTCCAAGTTCGGGCAGACCGGTCTCAGCCCGGTGTGCGACTTCGCTCCTATCCACCGCGTCGTCACCGACAGCGGCGTCGACCCCTCGGTGCTGGAAGCCCTTCGGGCGCAGACGGAGGTGCTGGTCGTGTAGCGGCGGCGCCTTCGAGCGGAGGACGACTCCCCGGCGGGAGCCACAGCCCGTGGTCGCGCTCACCCCTTCAATCCTCGGGTACCGGCACTACCAGGCCCCCGTCGCCCGGCGCACCATCTTCCGATGGCGCCGGCGCGGCTGCGGGCGGCGGACTCTCTGCCGGAGGTCCCGGCGCGAGCAGCGGCCTGCTGGTGAGCCAGATGCGAGTGCGCGTGCCGGGCGAAAAGCTGTCCTCCCACTCCCCGAAGGGCGCCTCGATGAACCCGGGACGGACCCCCGGCCGCGGGGTCCACCGGCCTTCGGCACTGATGGCATAGGTTCCGGGGACCACGGGTACGCTCTCGGACGATCCGGGAGGGACCTTGATATCCTCGTAGGTCTTGGGTCCGCGGAGGTCAACGAAGATCGTGTGGTCCTGCTTAAGATTGTAGATGATCAGGCCGGAGCCGCCGCCGTCCGCGGGTTCTTCGCGGCGCTGGATGCCGAAGGAGCCGGCGGTCAGGCTCTCGGGCGCGGCGCCGATGACCGGCGGCGGCGGTGCCGCCGCTGGCAGGGCCGAGGCGACGGAGGGCGCCGAAGGAAGGGCGCGCGGCGGCGACGCCGCCAGCGGGGGCGCGGCGGGCAGGCGCGCGGGGCGGCCGGCGGAGAGAGGACGCTGTGGCCGCGGGGGCGCCGCCGGGCGAGAGGCCGTGAGGTCGGCGAAGGGATCCGCCCTTGGCGGGCGTGGCGGAGCCGCGCTGAGCGGCTTCACCCCGCCGGGGACGGCATTCGGCGCCACTGCCAGCGGGTTGGAGCCCTGGGACGGCAGCCCCGCCGAGACGACGCCGTGCCCCGGCGGCCGCCCCGAGCGGGCCGCCAGGATGACCGCCAGACCGATGGTCCCCACCGCCGCCAAGCCCGCCGCCACCTTCAGAGTTGCCCCACGCATCTCCCACCTCTCTGAGGGTCATTATAGGTTGGGCGGGGGCACGTGTCAAATGCTCCGGAAGGTCCGGCAGCCCCGGCCGGCAGTGGCCGCTCTCGCAGCGGGAAGGCATCCGCGCGTGCCGCGGCGAATCGGGAGTCGGAATGCCTCGCACCGGGCGGGCCGAGGGGCATCGGCGCACCCATCGCCCGTGCGGCGGCACGGCCACCGAGGCGGGCACGCGGAGCCCACCGGCGAGTGCCGGCTCCGGAGCGACGGTGCGGAAAAGGACCAGATGCAGGTTTTGCAGGGCGCGCGCGCGGCCGAGGAGATCCCTCCGGCCACGGTTGTTACGATTGGCATGTTCGACGGAGTGCACTGCGGCCACCAGGCTCTGATCCGGCGGGCGCAGGAACTGGCG
Organism: Armatimonadota bacterium; assembly: GCA_016199585.1. Lineage (GTDB taxonomy): Bacteria > Armatimonadota > JAAZEB01 > JAAZEB01 > JAAZEB01 > JACQGM01. Next base: position 15,326 of record JACQGM010000301.1, on the reverse strand, counting down.
GCGGAGAGAGGCATCGAGCCGCTGGCGCTCACCTTCGACCGTCACGCGGACGAAGTCCTCCGCCCCGAGACAGCCCGCCCCTATCTCACGACCCTCCCGGAGAAGGTGGCGCTCATCCGCTCACTCGGCGTGGCACTGGTCGTGGTCGCCCGCGTCACCCCGGCCTTCCTCGGCATTCGGGCACGCGACTTCGTCGCCCGCTACCTCCACGCCCAACTCCACGCGCACGCCGTGGTGGTGGGGCCGGACTTCCGCTTCGGGCGGGGCCGCCAGGGGGATGTCCACCTCCTGAAGTCCATCCGGCGCGAGTTCGGCTACGAGGTCGCGGTGTTGGACCGCGTGGTCGCCAACGGCGACGCGGTGAGCAGCACCCTCATCCGCCGCGTGCTCACCGCCGGGGAAGTGGAGCGGGCGGCGGCCCTCCTGGGCCGGCCCTACCGGTTGAGCGGCGAGGTCCAACAGGGTGAGGAGATCGGGCGCGTCCTCGGCTTCCCCACGGCGAACGTGAGCTGCCCGCCGCGCAAGATACTGCCGGCACTCGGCGTCTACGTCTGCCGCGCCCACATGGGTGATGACTCCCACGGCGCGGTCGTCAACGTCGGCCGGCGCCCCACGTTCGACGGCGCGCGCATCACCGTCGAGGCGCACCTGCTGGGTTTCTGCGGCGACCTCTACGGCCGGACGCTCACGCTGGAGTTCCTGGAGCGCCTCCGCCCCGAGATGAAGTTCGACTCCCCCGACGCGCTCCGCGCCCAGATCGCGCGGGACGTGGAGCGGACGCGAGAGGCCTTCGCGATCAGGGAGCGCCAGGAACCACCCGGCGAGTGAGCGTCGCGGTCAGGCGGTCGGACGGAGGAAGGCTACTCCTCCTCGCTCTCCAGCACCAGGCCCTCGGGCCGCAGCTCCCGGGCGACGAGGCGAAGGTCGGCATCCGGGTCGAGAATGAGAACCGTGCCCCGAGCCAGTCCGCGCACGTGGCCCTGCAAGGCGCGGGAAGCGGCGAGTTCCTCCAGCACGCCGGGGTCTTCCGACTCGACGACGAGGGCGCGCACGAAGCGCGCGTGGCGGATCGCCCGCGCCCAATCGCGCACGGACTGCTCCACATTCTGCGGCAGGGGGGCGCGCGCGTGGGCGTTCAGGAACTCCAGCACCCGCTCGCCCGTCCAACCGTCGGCCAGGGCCAGGTTGGTGCTGCGCCGATCGATCCGGTAGGTGGCAACCTGGTCGTAGGCCACGGGAGCGGCGAACTGCCCGAGCACGTCCAACACCCCCGGAGCGAACTCCATCGCCACCACGTCGAAGTTCGGCTGCACGACCAGCACGCGCCCACCATTCGGCGCGGGGGGCGGCGCCACCATGCCCAGCAGGGCCGCGCCCCACTCCGTGAGCCGGAACGCGGCGCCGCGAGGCGGGGCCGCACACCCCGCCAACGGATGGTCGAGCGCCACCATGCCCAACTCGAAGGGGAGGCCGGTGAGGTGCAGCGCGAGCGCGCGTCCCTCCACCTCGAACCAGGAGGCCAACATCCGCTTCAGGCCGCGGTAGCCCTGCTGGCGCACCACTCGCTCGCGATCGCGCAGGAAGAAGGGGCGCACGCCGGCAGCGGCCTTGAGCAGCGACTGGATGGCGTACCACTGGCCGGGGCGGCAGCGGCGCAGCAAGTCGGCGAGCAGCCCGCGCCCGGCGGCGAGTCCGGCGTAGTCCATCCAGAGGCCCAGCTCGCACCGGGGCTGGCGCAGGTCCTCGATGTAGCCTTCCAACCACCGTTCGAGCAGGCCGCGCGCCTGGGTGAAAGCATCCTGGCGCAGCCACTCCGGGGCCGCGGCGAGGCGCAGGTTCCCCGGGTTGGGGAAGACGCCGACGGCGGCCAGGTAGCGGATCATCTGCTCGATCCACTCGCTCTCCGAGCGATCGGAGGGGGGGTGACGGAGAAAAGCCATCAGCCGCGCCGCCGTGCGCTTGGGGACGGCGTTGGTGGTGGCGGCGCGCGCCAGGCCCTCCAGCCGCACGTGGCGCACCAACTGCAGCAGGCTCCAGAGAAGGTCGAGCTGCAGGCGGCACTCCGAACCGGGCGCGGCGACCGGGCGCAGGCGCGCGCGCGGCATCGCCGGGAGGGTGTGGCGCGCCATCGCCTCCAGCACCCGTTCCGGCACCAGGAGCACACGGGTGCGGTGTGCGAAGCGATCGAAGGCCAGGCCCCGCTCCGCCAGCGCGCCAAGCACCGCGTGCAGGGCGGGGTAGTCCAGATCGAAGTGGCGGCAGACATCCTCGATCGGCAGCCGCCCGCCCGCGGACTCCACGGCGTCGAGCACGACACGCAGATCGGGAGGCAGAGCACGGATCACCTGCCAGATAGCACCCTGTTCCTTCATCGCCGCCTGGAGACGCGACGCCAGCTTCCCCGGGCATGTCTCCACCCCGTCGAGCGACACCCCGTAGTGCCCCGCCATGGCGTGCAGAACGAGAGCCGGCAGCGCCTCCAGGCGGCTGAGCGGCGAAGGCACCTCCGCGTACCACGCGCCCCCCGCGTACTCGCCGATCGCGTCGAGGAAGAGGGAAGCGACCTCCTCGGCGAGGGCCACTACCGGTGTCGGTCGGGTGGGCAGGCGCCGCCCGGCCCATGTGGGACCCCAGTAGGGGTTATCGGCGGGAAGGTCGCGCTCCTCGACGAAGGCGACCGCCTTCGCCTCCAGGTCCCGGAGCAGGTCGGCCACCTTGGAATCGGGGATGCCCGTGAGGCGGCGCACGTCCGCGACGGCCACCCAGCCGCGGTGCGCCGCGGAAGCCATGGCGCGCAGCACATCCTTCTCCGGCGCGGAGAGGCGGTCGAATGCGGTGCGTACCGGCGTCTCCGCCGCCATGAGCGCAGCCAGCGCGTCCGCGTCCGGCGCATCCGCGAGCCCGTCCGCGCACACCCCCCAATGCCCCGCCGCCGCCGCGCGCTGCGCCGCGTCACGTCCCGCCAACCGCTCCCGCAGTGAGACCACCGACTTCCCTCTCTACCCTGGCAGAACCGCCATCCACAGATTATACCGTATTCGCCCTCGGAGGGCGCAGTCCTTCTACGGATCGGACCTCGGACCCCACCCCTCCGAGGCAGGAGCGCGCCGCCGCGGGCGCGAATGCTGAAGACACCAACGACGGTTCGTCACATGAGAGGAGAGACGCTTTGGCTCGCTTCAAGCGCGGCGACCGCGTCGCGATCGTCGAGCGCGAGACGACGACGGCCGACCGCAAGTCCGGCCGTTACTACCCGCACCTCAGCGGCCTGCGCGGCGTGGTGGATCAGGTCTACGCGGAGGAGGAGGAAGTCTGCGTCGAGGTGGACCTGGAGAGCCTGCCTCCGGAGTTCATGCGGCGCCACCAGCGGATCGAGGAGCAAGCGCGCCAGCGGTGGCTGGAGAGCCTGTCGGAACAGGAGCGGCGCAGCCTGTCGAGTGAGCAGAAGGCGCTGCGGCTGAAGTACACCGTGCTCGTGGCGTCCGGCGATCTGGCGCCCGAGGGCCGGCGCGCGCGCCCGCCGGCGGGAAGTGGCGCCGTGGCGGAGGCACGGCGCTCCGAGGCCGCCGCTCCGCCACCGGAGGCGCCGCCCGGGGACCAGCCCGCGGCCGGGCGCGAGCGCCGCCCCTCCGAAACCGACCTGGCGGCGCAGGAGGCAGCCTACCTGGAGGAGTTGGTGCGGCGCTCGCGGCGCGAGCGCGCCTGACGGCGCGGTTTCGGGCGAAGGACCCCCGGGTAACGGGGCGGCGAGGGAATGGGAGGGCGTGCCGGGGAGGAGGTGTGTGACGATGCTGTGGTGGCTGTTTGCGATCCTCCTCGTCGTGTGGCTTCTCGGGCTGGTCACCCAGGTGGGCGGAGGGCTGATCCACATCCTGCTGGTGGCGGCGCTCGTCGTCCTGGTGATCCGGCTGATTGGCGGCGCGAGAGTCACGTGACGGGGTTCGCCGGCGCCGGCCGAGACGCCGGCGTATAGAGGGGGTGGTCTGCGGCGTGCGCTGTGGACCACCCTGGTTTCACTGAGACTGCCCGCGCCGGACCTGAGGTCTGCGGATCCGGCGCCACGGGACCAGGTGACGTGGGCCAGCGGGAAGTGCGGCCGATACTCTGCAGCGGGGGCACCCGCGCACGCGGGTGGCGGCGCCCGAAGGATGACCTATGACTTCAGCCCGTTGGCCATGAGGAACTCCTCAACGGAGTTGAATGCGTTGAGGAATAGCGGCGTACCTGCGAAGGAGAGCGGCGACACCGGGCCGATAGTCATGAATGAGTACTCCCTCGATGATGTGTCGAAGGACGAGTGCGGGTCACGGAAGAGCTTGTAGAGTTCCAGCGCCTGGCTCCTTCCGCCGACCATCTCGCTCAGGGCCCGGTATTCGGTACCCATCCCGAGGCCAAAGCCAAGAAAGAAGATGCGGAGCTGATCCACGATGTCCCGGTGCAGGCTGGAGAGCGTCTGGCTGATGAACATCCAGCCAACTCCCTGCTTTCGTGTCGTGCGAGCGGCATCGATTAGCATCCCTCGTATCGCTCTCTTCTCATCGGTGTCTGGATCCTCTCGGGGCGCCAGGCGATGCGCCTCGTCCATGAGTACCAGTGTGTTGAGGCTGCGGTTCTCCTTGTAGGCTCCCTCGGCTGCGGTCCTGATCCCTTCCAGCAGGCGCTTGATCACCAGCGCCTGGATGGTTTCATTCCAGAGGACCGGCGTCACGTGAGAGCCAGACTCCTGGTCAGGGAAAAGGGATGGTGTGGTCTGCGGATCGGTACCCCATCCCGCTGCTTGCTCTGCGGAGAGATCGACCACAAGCAGGGGACGCTGGTCTGGCCGGGGCTTGATGAACGCTTCGAGCAGCCTGTCAACGCGCTGTGCGCCCGGACGATCCTGGCGGAAGAGCTGTGCCACCGGCAGCCAGTATGTCCTGTAGAACAAGTCCTTGTCCGCCTGGTCATACATGGACTGGAACCGTGCCCGCGATCCCTCGGTGCGGTAGAACACCTTCTGTACGTTCTCGTCACCCAGGAGCGTCCAAGCGCGCTCGAAGGACTGGTGGGAATGTAGGTCCTTGAGCGTGACCTTCGCACGCTCCAACCGGTCGCACAGCGCGTCTGCGGCCAGCTGCCGGTTCTCCCCCTTGGGGATGCTGAGTTGCTCGAAGAAGGGCGACTCGGAGAGGATCTGCGCGAACAGCTCCCACCGATCGAGGACCAAGTTGCGTACGCCATAGACGCGCATTGGCTTGCCGAGTTGGGTGAGGGCTTGCTTGGTGGGCAACTGGAACTCGCCGGGCACCTGCTCGCCCTTCACCTCCTTGGCGAACTCTCCCTGCGGGTCAATGATCAGGATGGCCATGCCTGGGTATCGGGCATAGGCCAGCAGGATCATCTTGGCAAGAACGGACTTGCCCGACCCCGTCTTGCCGAAGATGCCGAGGTGGTAGGCTTCCCCTGCTCCCTGCGGGCCGCTGTCGAAGTGCTTGAACCAGAGCGGAAGTAGAGGCTTTGAGCCGTAGACATGACCGAGGTAGAAGAGTTCGTCGCGGTAGGGCGACAGGAGTTCCTGCAGCACGTCGTCGTTCGCCAGGTGGATGGGTGTGCCCGTAGCAGGTACCGTGCCCAGGATACTGGGTCGGTACCCCTTGGCGTCGGCGGAGAATACCGCGCTGATGGTCATATCCCCTTGGTGCGTATCCTGGCGCTCGCTGACGGCGTCCACGCGCCCGCGCTGGCGTATCAGGCTGCGCATGGTGGGATCCTCGTGCCACACATTGCGCAGCCGCACCTCGGTGATCTGCCCGAGCGCGCAGTGCGAGAGACCCTCCTGGAGGAATCGGAAGAGCGCCAACTCCCCCACCAGCTTCTTGTTGACGGCGCCGGCCAGGATGTCGAGTGCCATCCCGGCTGTCGAGGAGGGCGATCCGACGACACCTACCCGTTCGGCCGCATCCAGGATCTGCTCCAGCTTTGCGCCCCGCTCACTCATTCTCACGCTCCAGACTCTGTGCGGTACCCGTGCAGACCGAGGAACACGTCGCCGATGTCTCCCTGGTAGGTTTCAGCCATTCGCTGGCTGGTCACCTGCCGGAACGAGGGGATCGCCCGGGGCAGATGCTTCACCATGCGGTCGGCCATGTAGAGGGGGTAGGGTTCCATGACGCCAGGGGTGCCGCACTGATGGCGGACTCCGTGAAGCATTGTGGCTAGGCGCGCCGGGTTCTCCGCTACGGCACGCCCCACCTCCAGCCGCAGTGCCGGAAGCCAGGAGGAGGGACGGAAGTAGACCACGCGGATCTCACTCAGCAGGCTAGTGATCCGACGCTCCGACCCCTGCGCGGCCAGCTTGTCGCTGTCGGGAACGGGCCGCACGTTGAGGTGCCACGGTTCTCCCGGCTCCTGTAGTTGCCGGGGTCTCGTGAACTCCCCAGGTTGCAGCAGGTGGCTGAGCATGGCCCGGTCGTCGTGGGTCTCGGGCCATCCGAGTTCGCGGCCGATCTCCCGACGCGTTGTGTACTTCGGCGCCGCGATCCAGCAGCGATCTGCCCGTGGCGATGCAAGGACGGTCTCGTAAGCGCTGAGGTATCGGCACACCTCATCCAGCAATACCCCGGTGACCCGCAGGTGGAGGCACTCCGTCGCCTTGTTCAGCGCCTGGTTGAAGTAGATGAGAGGCGTCGTCAGCGAGCCGTCGAGGAAGACCACCTCATGAGGAGCGCCAGCGGCAAGCTGCAGCTCCATCCCCATCATCAGCGCTCGCAGGATCGTTCCCGTATCCGCCTCATGCACCTCAACATCGACCATGACGAGATGGCGTGGCTCAGGCCAGTACCGCGTCTCGGAAGGCGGAGTCAGCCCCTCCACCGCCACGGCAGCGGCAGCGATCAAATCGCTGGCCAAAAGGCGCTCAATGGCATGCGACCCATCCACTCCGCAAGTCGTCGGAATGGGAACGTACGCCAGTTCCGAATCCCGCTGCAGCAGACCCTTTCCGCCCAGTTCGTCACGCCACCGCTGGCGGTGAGTACGCATCTGCTCGAAGTCGGCCAGCAGCTTGCGGCTCAGGCCTTCGGTCTTCTGGAGCACCTCGTCAACCAACGAGCCCGGCAACTCGACGAACGGCATCTCATAGGGTATATCTGCCAAGGCCGCTCACCGCCCCTTCTCGCTGTTCACATCGGTTGGGGAGCTAAGAAGAACCATCTGCCCAATGTCCTCACGCCGGTGATGAACCCAACCATCAACGCGGGCCGTCCTCGGAAGGAACCACCGCTCCCGCCAGAAGGACGACAGATCAGCGAAGGGAAGGTCGCGGTGCTGAGGTCGGCTGTCGCGGCCCTCCAGGTAGTCCTCCAGGTTGTCGATCAGCGGGAAGAGGAAGGCCTCCCGTCTCACCCCATGTCGAAGCAGCTCGGGGGAAAGACCCAGGCGTTCGAGAGCGCGAACCATCGTCTGCCACTTGCGCCGTGGGCCGCTGCCAAAGCCCCCTCTCGTCGAGATGCCCTGCGCTTCGAGGAACTGGCGGAACAGCGGATAGAGCTCCATCAGATGGAAGCTTCCGTAGCCATCGGTGTACCCGAGTGACTGGGCGATGACGTCCCCCTTGTATCGAAGCCGGTTGTAGAGGCTGCTTCGGCCGAACGCACTGGTCGTCGTGAGCGCCACCAAGTCCCCAGGGAGAACCCGCCCTTGCATCTCCGTGGGACGCTGCGCGTACTTGCTGCGATAGGCTTCGCGTACCTCGTTGGATGCCGCAGCGAGAGCCACGAGCTTTCCCCCCAACAGGCGGGCGTACGGCGGCACCGCCCCCAACGTCTGGACGTCCATGGTCTGGTTCACCAGCTCCGTCTTCCGCCCATCGGGGTATGCGAACATCCGGTCGCGTGCGGGGAAGCTGAGGGGGGGTGACTGAAGGGCCAGTATCCCCATGAGTTTGCCGTTGGCCTGATCCACCAACAGGAATCGCAGGCGACGCCCATACCCTTTGGAGAAAGGGATGGACCAGAGGAGGCGGGCGACGCGGAACAGAGCGTGTTGCTCATCTTGAGTGACCTCCACCAGACCCGGAAGAACACTCCCTGGAATTACCTCGCAGCCGTCGGCGAAGAAGGGGAGGTACTTCGGCAGGTGGCGGCGCAGCCATCCCTGGCGAAGCGCCAACTCCATCTCACGCGCCGGTGTGTGCAGCCGCCGGAGGCCATCCTTGTCGGGTTCCGGTGCCAGCACGGCCCCGTCGCAGAGCACGAAGCCCAGATGGCGAAGCCGCTCGACAACGAGCTGGCCCAACTCATCTGCATCAACACCCACGCCGCTCTCCTTCCGGTGGGTGACTGCGTGCCGGCCCGCAGTACCCGCCTTCTTACTGCCTTGGGATGCCAGCGCGACCCAAGGCGCTTACGCACGCGCGAAACACCCACCACCCTCATACCTCACTGGAGCGGTGGACTCCTTCCCGGAGCTGATGCCGTACGCCACGGGCAGAGAAGCGGTGCGGAAGGAGCAGGCGGTCCAGGGATGGTATTGATGAGTATCCGGCAACTGCGGCGCCACCGCAGAGAGGGACACGACCATGCTCAAGGACCCACTCGCCAGAGACCTCTACGCCCAGTTCTGTGAGATGCCCACCGTGGATGCCCACGAGCACCTCCATCCCGAAGAGAGGCGCGTCGGCCGAAAGGTGGACATCTTCCTTCTCTTCGACCAGTACCTCCACACCCAGCTCGTCTCCGCCGGGATGGATCCGCAGAAGGCGAGCACGCTCGGCTCAGAGGAGGTGCCCGAGGAGGAGAAGTGGGAGGCGGTCGCCCCGTACCTGGACCGGGTGCGCGACTGCGGCTGCGCGGGTCCACCCTTCGAGGCGCTGCGCCGCTTCTTCGGGGAGGAGGATCTCACCGCCGGCAACTATGCCGCGCTCTCGGAGAAGATGCGCGCCCACAACAGTCCCGGCCTCTTCGACCGCTGCCTCCGCGAGACGTGCGGCATCGCGCTCGTGCTCAACCAGAACCGCACGATGTGGCAAAACGACCTCTTCAGGCCGATCCTCCCCGAGGACCACTTTATCGGCGCGCACACCCGGGAAGCCATCGAGTCAGTCGCTCGGGAGATGGGCGCCTCGGCACCCCGGTCCCTGTCGGCTTGCGTGTCGCTGATGGAGGAGTTCCTCGCGCGCCGTGTCGCCGAGGGGATGATCGGAGTGAAGGGCACCGCCTACGCCTACGAGCCGGGCGATCCCGATGCCGCAGCGCTGGCGTACGGGCGCGTCGTCGACGGCAAGGCCCGCGGGGGCGACGGCGTCTTGGTCGCCACCTACCTGCGCGATGTTCTCTACGAGCGGTGCGGAGAGCAGGGCATCGTCGTCGCCAAGCACAGCGGCGTCTGGGCAGGCGGCTGGGCGGATGCGACCAACATCCGGCCCACGAACATCATGCCGGTGGCCGCACGCCACCGCAACACCCGCTTTGACCTCTTCCATGCCGGCACCCCCTTCCCTGCCGATGCCGGCTTCATCGCCCGCGGCTTCCCCAACGTCTGGCTCAACCTCTGCTGGAGCCACCTCCTCTCTCCGAGGCAGGCCACCGAGGCGCTGGATCTGTGGCTGGATATGGCGCCGATCAACCGCTTCTTCGCCTTCGGAGGCGATTACTGGTGGGCGGTGGAGAACGTCTACGGCGCCCTGGCGCAGGCGCGCGAGGTCGTCGCTCGGGTGCTGGCACGCCGCATCCGCGAGGAGGGCATGACGGAATCGCGCGCCCTGATGATCGCCCGGCGGTGGTTCCACGACAACCCGCGCGAGGTCTACGGGGTGTAACGTGCTCCCGTCACGGAGGAACCCGGGGGCGGGTACCTCAATGCGACCCAGCGGTCTGAGGTGCAGCCCCCTCGGACCCTTCGGTGGTTGGCGCCGGCGTCACCGTGATCACGTCGCTGCCGAACTCCTTGTCCAGCTCGATCCTCCCGTTCGCGCCGACGCGTACCGTGTGCTCCTGCGCGCGGCCCGTCTCCAGGTCCTTGACGCGCACGCGGTGGAGCGAGTCCGGGCGCACGGGGTAGCGACCATCGCCGATCACCAGGCGCGCCGATTGCGGGGAGGATCCCTCCATCACCGCCCGGCCCTCCGCGCTCAACGAGAGGCGCGGCTTCCCGCCGCAGAGGGCGAGCTTCACCCCCTCCGGTCCATAGCACTCCACCGCCACCGTGACCGTGCCCCGCGGCAAGAGGCAGCGGATCGGCACGCGCTCGTACAGGCCCAGCGCCCCCGGCTTCAGACCGGCGTGTACCACCGTGGACCCGGCGAGCGCGCCCCGGCACTCATTGAGACACGGGCCGGCGTAGAGGTCCTCACCGGGCACGTCCATCGCCACGAGGGCGCTGCGCGTGCCGGTGTGATGCGCGGCCAGCCCTCCCTCGAACGCCGCCACCTGAACGTCGCCGCCCAGCAGCGGGGCATCGCGCAGCGCCACCACGGGCGACCGCGCCAGTAGATCACGGTGGAACGCCTGGTAGAGCGGGTCGGACGGCGACCAGCGCTGCCACAGCTTCATCGAGCTGAAGACCGTCCATCCCTTGCCGAGGGAGCGCACCAGCAGGCCGCCGTACATCCGCCGGCCCCACATCGAGCGGTCCACCGTGGCAGCGAAGACCGTGCTCCCCACCAGCGGCTCGATGAGCGTGGCCAGGTCACCGAAAGGGGGCACGCCGCCGCCGGTCGGCGCCGTCATCACCCCCGGCAGGAGCGAGGGGAAGAGGTCGCACTTCTCGTAGATCCGCAGCGCGCCTCCGGCCGGGATCGGCGGCCAGAGCGCCCGGAATCCCAGGAGCGCGGCCAGCGGCACCGACCAGGAGGCGGTCTCGCCGCCCACCTCGTAGCAGCCGAAGCCGACATCGGCCACCAGCACGCCCCCGCCAACGACGAACGCCGACAGCGTCTGGAGGTCGTCGCCGGAGAGGGAGAGCGCCATCGGGCAGAAGAGGACCCGGTATCCGCTCAGGCGCTCCGCGCCCAGATCCTCTTGAGCGAGGAACCCCACCTGGCCGAACGGGGTGCCTCGACGGAGCGCGGCGAAGAGCGGCTCCAACTCCCCGGCGTCGGCCCCCGCCAGGTAGCCGGTGAAGTAGGGCGACCCTGTCGGATGGCTGTCGGCGAACGGCTCGTAGAGGATGGCGGCCGTCGGGCGCGGCATTCGGGTGGCGGCGAGCGAGCCCCGCCATCCGTCCAGGGCCGCCTTCAGCTTCGTCCGGAGCAGCGGGTTGGCGCGCAGTGCTCGCCCATCCTCCACCGCGACGCCCGCCGCGCCGTGCAGGATGGCGCCCCCGAGGGCGTTCAGGAGGTCGGAAGGGGGCAGCGAGGCGATGACGGTGAAGCGTCCGCTGCGGCTGGCGATGGCGACGCTCTCGGCAGCGGGCTCGCCGCCGGGCGTCAGGGGCGGCGCCACGCGCGCGACCACGCCGTCGTACCCCTCGGGAACGGAGATGAGAGAGCGATAGCGCCCCGTCGCGCCGGTGAGCACCGGGCGGCGCTCGTCGGCGGCATGGAGGAAGCGGGCCCAGAGCTCCATCAGCCGCACGAGCGCCTGGCGGCGGTAGAGGGCCATGTCGGTGCCGGCGCGGCTGATGCCGAGGGCGCGCGGCTGCGTGGCGACGAGGACACCGGCGGATGAGATGTCAGGCAAAGCGCGGTAACGCGTGCCCCAGGCCTGGTTGAGCGCGGCGACCTCCCGGTAGCGCCCCGCCAGGTAGCGGCGGAGGCCGGCGTCGGTGAGCTGCAGGGCCTGCTCCGGCTCATCCGGCGCCATCCAGGCGAGCACCGTCTCGTTGCCCCTGAAGTGCTCGACCACGCCCTCGATCCAGAGCTTGAGGCGGCCCCGATACTCCTCGTCGTCGGGGTCGGGCAGGCCGGCTCCGGGCGGCGGCGCCGCCATGCGCGGCGCCAGGATCACCCGCAAGCCCTGCTCCCGGGCGGCGGCTACCTGCGCATCGGTGCCCTCCCACGCGGGCGAGGCTTGCCAAGGGACATCCACGCGCACCGCGTCGAATCCGGCGGCCCGGCACGCGGCCAGGTCCTCGGGAGTGAGCGCCCGGCCGCACCAGGCGAGCCCCCGGGGCACCGCTTCGCGGGCAGCCGCCGGCCGGCCCGGGATCGCTGCCGCGGCCACGGCGGCCAGGAGCGCGAGGAGCACCGGTGACGGGGCGCGCGCCGCCCGGGGCGTTCCGCCCGTTCTCCGTCCCCGGTCCTTCCCACGGCAGCGAGTCAGGTGCATGCGGTCTCTCTCTCCGCTGAGGTCTGGTGCAGGCCAGCGTTGTGTCCCCCGATCCTATCATGGGGACGGTTCGGGCGTCAACCGCGCCGGCAACCTAACCCCCCAACCCCCTTCCCGCCGCGGGAAGGGGGAGACAGAGCCGAACGCCCGAGCTTCGGTTGCGGCTGTGCCGCGCTGTGTTCCGCGCCCTCTCGCCTCACACCAGCGGTCGGAAGGACTGTAGCACCTTCATGTAGTTGGCGCGCTCGAAGGCGGCGGGCTCGGCCACGTTCTTCTGGCTCATGCTCCCCTGCATCTGCGCCACCGACACGTACTCCTTGCGCTCCATCCACTCCGTCATCTCCGAGAGGATCCCGCTCACCCGCGCCGGTCCCTTGGCGAGCAACTCGGCGGCCATCTGCACGACGTTCGCGCCGGCCATCATCGCCTTCAGCACGTCCTCGTAGGTGTGCGCGCCGTTGGTGACGGCGAAATCACAGCTCACGCGCCCATAGAGGATCGCCACCCAGCGCAGGGCCAGGCGCATGGCGAAGGAGGTGCTGAAGGTGAGATTGGGCACCACCTCCAGCTCCTCGAGGTCGAAGTCGGGCTGGTAGAAGCGGTTGAAGAGCACGAGGGCGTTGGCGCCCTGCTCGGCAAGGCGGCGGGCCATGTAGGCCGTGGCGCTGAAGTAGGGACCCATCTTCACCGCCACCGGCACCTTCACGCTGCGGCGCACGTCGTGGAGCACATCAATGTACATCTGCTCCACCTGGGCGCCGGACATCAGCGTGTCGGTGGGGATGTAGTAGATGTTCAGCTCCAGGGCATCGGCGCCGGCCTCCTCCATCAGCCGGGCGTGCTTCGTCCAGCCCCCGGAGGAGACGCCGTTGAGACTGGCGATGACCGGGATGGAGACCGTCTCCTTCGCCTTGCGGATCCGCGCCAGGCAATCGTCCGGCCCGACGTGGTAGGCGGCCATCTCCGGGAAGTAGCTCGCCGCCTCCGGCGAGCGGCCTGCGGCATAGGAGAGGTAGTGGTCGAGTTCCCGGCCCTCGTGGGTGATCTGCTCCTCGAAGAGCGAGCGCATCACGACGGCGGCCGCGCCGGCATCCTCCAGGCGCTTGATGCCGTCCACATCGCCGGTGAGCGGCGAGGCCGCCGCCACAATCGGGTTCTTCAGGGCCATGCCCATGTATCGGGTGGTAAGATCCATTGCTGTGTCTCCATGCTACTGAGAGTGCGCGAGAAGGATGGGAGACAGAGAGGGGGGAACGCAGAGGCGCTGAGGTCTCAGAGGACACTGAGGATTCAAGACTGGAATCCCTGTCCAGATCTGCGATCTCTGAGCACTCTGTGCCTCTGAGTTCGCTCGGTCTCCGTGTCTCCCTACTACCTGTCGGCCGCACGGCGGGCGGCGGCGGAGCAGGTGGCCGCCAGGTCCCGGTTCGCCTCGATCACCAGTTCCGCAGCCTCCTTCAGATTCTCACGCGCCTCGGCCGGCGTTCGCCCCCGGTGTTGGCTCCGGGCAGATCCTCGACGCAGCCGATCCACCAGTCGCCATCCTGCTCGAAGACCGCCGTGAACTCATCCATTCGGTCCTCACACTCATGACAACGGCTGCGCCTCTTCGCGCTCGATCGCTTCGTGGAGCAGCCTTCGGACCAGGGCTTGCAGGCTCAAACCCCTATCGGCTGCCAGACGCCGGGCATGCTCCATGTCCGGGGCCGAGATCGGAACCCTGACCAAGCCGCCGCCCCGCCTTGCTGGCAATCCCAACCGGACGTGCAGCGGCACATCTGTCTCATCTTCCAGTTCCAGATACTCCTCGAGGTCGTTCCGATGGTCGTAATACCAGCGCGCTTCTTCCGACTCCGTCTGGAACTCAGGCGGCTGCTTCACTCTGTTCATCGTGGTTTCCTCCGCCGATAGGTTCGCCGGTGCCTGGCAGGGGCAGCGAACGCCGTGATGACCCTGATGGCGTCGGCGCGGACCACGTAGACGACGGTAAGGAGCCTTCCCGCATCGCTGCTCCCAACGATGACACGTCGCTTCTCGCCGTTGCGCACCTGGACACCCAGGCTCACAGCGCGGGAAAGCCGCAACCAAGGGCCGGGCATTGGTAATACCCGTCTGGCGAGCGGCACGGCGCCGCTGAACGTCCTCCCGGACGCAGGTGGATTCTCCGCCCGCGAGGGCGGTCGGCTGCAGGCCCACGAGACGGGTATTCCAATGCCCGGGACTCCTTCGTCAATCGTCACGCCGTGTTCGGCGACGTGCTCCTCGTTAGCCTCACCCCACCGGAACGACTCCTTGGCACCCTCTTCGCCACCGACTCGGGTTGCTCCTGGCGGTGCCACCTGCCGCGCGAAGCGGAAGTGCGGCGCCACTGGCCACCGGTTGGTTGAGGAGGGATGCTCACTCGCCGTAACGAAAGGCGCCCGGCCGAATGGCCGGGCGCCCTCCCCAACTGCTTCAATGGCCTCCCGCCGCAGAGAACAAGGTGAACCCGGAGCCTCTCCCCCGTGCCCCTCTGCGTCCTCTGCGGTGAGAGACCGACCCCTCTCAGTACATGCCGCCCATGCCGCCACCCATGCCCCCCGGAGGGCCGGCGGGCATCGGCTTCGCCTTCTCCGGCTCCTCGGCGACGAGGGCCTCGGTGGTGAGCAGCATGCTGGCGATGGAGGCGGCGTTCTCCAGCGCCGAGCGGCACACCTTCGCCGGGTCCACGATGCCGGACTTCACCATGTCTACGAACTCGCCCTTCGCGGCATCGTAGCCATGCCCCTTGGGCAGGTGCTTGATCCGCTCGACGATGACCGAGCCCTCCTGCCCGGCGTTCCAGGCGATCAGGCGTGTGGGCTCCTCCATCGCCTTGCGCACGATGTTCACGCCGACGCGCAGGTCGCCCTCCACCTTGCCGGAGAGCTCTGCGAGGACCGGCATGGCGTTCAGGAAGGTGACGCCGCCGCCGGGGACGATGCCCTCTTCCACCGCGGCGCGGGTGGCGCTCAGGGCGTCCTCGATGCGGCTCTTCTTCTCCTTCAACTCGGTCTCGGTGGCCGCGCCCACCTGCACCACCGCCACGCCGCCGCTCAGCTT